>JAEDLP010000100.1 GCA_016295225.1 Oscillospiraceae bacterium
CGGAGGATGCCCCGCAGTTTGTGAAGGACTACTACGCCTACTATAAGACGCCGCGTGGCTACCATCCCCGCTCTCTCAATTCCAATGGAGGTTGGAATGTGACTTCCTCGCTGTCCTTTATGAATATGCCTATTTTGCAGTATGCCGGTGAGATTCGCTCTGCCGTGCTGCTGGTGCATGGGGAAAAGGCTCATTCCCGCTATTTCAGTGAGGGTGCTTACGAAAAGCTGACCGGAGATAACAAGGAGTTGATGATTATTCCGGGGGCAAACCATGTTGACCTCTATGACAACCTGACTGTGATCCCCTTTGAAAAACTGAGAAGTTTCTTTGAGGAATCCTTGAAATGAAAATACAGCATAGAGTTATGCTGCAGCTTCTATTCTGACCCGGAGCATGCAAAAATGTTCGGGGCATGGAGTCGGGCGGAACGCAAGAAAGGAGTAAATAAATGTCTACTGAATAAACCGCTTTGCGGCTTTGTTCAGTACGCATTCAATTAAAATCGAGCAACCGATTTTCGGCGGCATACCCGTTGCCGCATAACGTGCAACCGGGTTTCTCGACAGACTGAGCGCCGTCTCCCGCGATCTTTGGGATCGCCGGGAGACGGCGCTTTTCTTTGCTATTCGATCAACCCGTACTTCACCTTGATCCGGTCCAGCTTTTCCAGGAAAGGCTCGGCGGCGAACCAGAGGAAGAGCCAGGTGGCGGCGGCGTGGACGCAGTCCATGGGGAAGCCGGTGGCCCAGTAGGCCAGCAGGATCTTCCAGTCCAGGGTATGGGTCCACAGGAGGGCAGAGGCGGAATTCATGATGCCGCCGTAGATCAGGATGGCCGCCAGGGCGCCGAAGACGCACAGGGCGGTCCGGCTCCGGCGGAGGAGGCCCCGGCGGTAGAGGAAGCCCGCCAGAAAGCCGATGATGCCGGCGGCGAACATCTGCCAGGGAGTCCACGGCCCCTGGGAGAAGAGAATGTTGGAGACCAGCATGGTCATGGCCCCCACCAGGAACCCGGTCTCGCCACCCAGAGCCACCCCGGCGATGATGGTCAGGGCCAGCACCGGCTTGAAGCTGGGCAGCATGAAGAAGACCGCCCGGCCCGCCACGCCGATGGCGCAGAGGGAGGCCACCAGCACCAACTCCCGGGCCTGAGGCCTTCGCCCCTCGAAGACCAGGAAGAAGGGGAGCATGGTCTCCAGCAGGATCAGCAGGGCGATGAAGTAGTATTTCCGCCCCCCCAGAAGGAACTCCCCGGCGAAGAGGGTCACGGGGATGAGCAGGAGAATGAGGACGGCCGCCAGGAGAAACCGCCGGGACAGGGCGGTTTTCTTCCGGGGAGCCGGCGGGGTTCCCGGCTCCCGCTGGGCCACCGCTCCGGCCAGAAGAAAGAGGGCCAGGAGAAAGCCCCCGTACAGGACCTTCCGGCTGCCGGTGAGGACCGACGGTGCGGCGGAGAAGTCCCCCAGCCCCGTGAGGGCGAAAAACAGGAGCAGGGTCACGCCCCCGGCCAGGACCGCCAGGGCCTTCCGCCACCGGGGGAGCCGCCGCCGGACTTCCTCCTCCTGGCAGGGGGTGGGGGGAAGGGGGGTATCGTCCTGGGTGAGAAGGGGGTCCGGGGGGGCCTGTCCGCCGCAGGCGGTCATCAGGTCTTCGGGGGTCACCGCCTGGGGCAGCAGGGGACGGGCCATTCGGTTGGCGGCGGTGGTGTAGAACCGGTTCCCGGAGAAGAAGGCCCGGGGAGAGCCGTCGGCCACCACGCTCCCGTCGAAAAACAGGGCGCACCGGTGGGCGTGGCGGGCGCAGAATTCCAGGTCGTGGCTCACCATGAGGATGGTGACGCCCCGGCGGATCAGGTCCTGGAGGATGGCCCCGAAGACCCCCTTGAAGGCCGCGTCCAGGCCCTTGGTGGGCTCGTCCAGCAGGAGGATTTCCGGCTCCAGCATCAGGGCCTTGGCCAGAGCCGCCCGCTGCCGCTCGCCGCCGGAGAGGTCGTAGGGGTGCCGGTCCAGCAGGCCCTCCAGCCGGCAGAGACGGACGGACCGGGCCATCCGGGCCGCCTGTTCCTCCGGGGAGAGGGGGTGCTCCCGCAGCAGTTCCGTCAGGTCCTCCCGCAAGGTCTTTTTCACAAAGAGGGCCTGGGGGTTCTGGGGGAGAAGGACGGTTTTTCCGGTGACCTGAAGCTCCCCCCGGTAGGGGCGCTCCAGACCGGCAAGAAGCTTGAGGGTGGTGGTCTTGCCGGCGCCGTTGCCTCCCAGCAGGGCCAGCAGCTCCCCCTTTTTTACCTCCAGGGACAGGTCCCGGACCACGTCGGGGGCCTGTTTTTCATACCGGAACCACACCTCCCGGGCGGCGATCACCGGCGGGGCGGTCTCGTCCCGGGGGGGCTCCGGCGGCAGGGGAGACAGGGGATGTTGGGCGGCATAGGCGGTCAGCCAGTCCCGCCCCTCCCGGACGGTGACCGGGCAGGGGGCGTCGCTGTCGGTGGCCGCCCACACCCGCATGGGGGTGGGCATGGCCCGGAACATGGGGTGGTCCAGGGACCGCAGGGCCTGTCCCACCTGACTGGGGACGCCCTGGCACAGAACCCGCCCCCGGTCCATGACCACCGCCCGGTCCGCCAGGGGAAGAACCTCCTCCAGCCGGTGCTCGGTCAGAAGGATGGTGGTCCCCAGCTCCCGGTTGATCTTGCCCAGCACCGCCAGGAAATCCCCGGCGGCGATGGGGTCCAGCTGGCTGGTGGGCTCGTCCAGGATGAGGACCTCCGGCTCCAGGACCATCACGGCGGCCAGGTTCAAAAGCTGCTTCTGGCCCCCGGACAGGTCGGCGGTGTTCCGGTGGAACCAGGTCTGAATGCCGAAGAAGGAGGCCATCTCCGCCACCCGGCGGCGGATGGCGGGGGTATCCGCCCCCAGACTCTCCAGGCCGAAGGCCAGCTCGTGCCAGACCTTGTTGGTGACGATCTGGGCCTCCGGGTCCTGCTGTACGAAGCCGATGGCGGCGGCCTGGGTCCGGGGGTCCAGAGACTCCAGGGGCTGGCCACGGAACAGAATGGCCCCGGACCGGACCCCGTGGGGGGCCAGGGCGGGTTTTAATTGCCGGAGAAGGGTGGTCTTGCCGCAGCCCGAGGGGCCGCAGAGGACGCAGAAGGCCCCGGGCTCCAGGGTCAGAGTGACCCCGTCCAGGGCGTTGGCGTTGGATTCGGGATAGGCAAAGGTCAGGTCTTGGACAGCAAACGTCTCCACGTCCGCGCCTCCTTTCCGTAGAGGATCACCGGGGTCAGGCACAGGGCCAGGTAGACGGCCTGAACGCTCAGGGGAAAGGCCCCGGTGAGGACGCCCTGGACTGTGGGATAGTACCGCCAGGCCAGCCCCCCGGAGAGCCAACCGGCGGCCACGTACAGGCCGCAGAAGGCCAGCCAGAGGAGAAGGTCCCTGTCCCGGCCGTCCAGACGGTACAGGGAGAAGGCCGTGCGGCCGGGCAGGCCGTAGCCCCGGCCCTTCATGGAGTCCGCCGTCTGGATGGCGTCCTCCAGGCTCCAGGTGACCACGATGGACAGCACGGTGATCCCCCGGCGCAGCCGCCGGATGGGGGAGCCGTCGGCCACGTTCCGGCCCACGCACCTCTGGGCCTGGCTGACCGACCGGAGCTGCCGGGTGAACCGGGGAATGAACCGGAGGGTCATGCTGAGAATCAGGCTCAGGGCGGGGATGACCCGGCCGAAGAGGTAGACGAATTTATCCGCCGTCATCACCTGGGTGCAGCAGGAGAACCACACCAGCACGGCGGCCAGCATCCCGGCGGCGGCCAGGCCGTAGAGGAGGCTCTCCAGGGTCAGGGGGTTGCCCGAGGGCAGATAGGCCAGGATGGTGGCCCCCTGGTGGTTGAAGGCGGGGTTCAGCACCGCCGCCAGCAGGAAGATGGGGAGGGTATACCCCAGGCTGCGGAGGAGGCCCCGCTTTCCCCGGAGAACCGCCCCGTAGGCCAGGGCGGAGCCCAGGGAGAGGGCCAGACTCACCGGATGGGTGAAGAACATGGTGAAGCCAAGCACCAGGGCGAAGTAGAGGGCGTTCACCCCCGGGTGGCATCGGGAAAAGGGATCGGTCTGGGGCATGGGGATCACGTCCTTTCCTGTGGGATCAGGCGGCGGCCCGGCCGCCCACGTCCAGCCCCAGGTCGCAGGTGTAGACCCACTGGATGTCGTCTCCCGCCTGGAGCGGATACCGGGAGCAGCCGTAGTTGGGGAACCAGCCGTTGACCTGGTACATCCAGCCGGACAGCTCCCCGCAGTCATATTCGTAGAGGTTGCCGATGCCCTCGATATAGGCGGAGTTGTAGATGGGGGTGTTGGTGAATTCCAGGTGAATGCCCGCCTTTTTCATCTCCCGCTGGAGGACATGGAAGACGCTCTCCCCCTCGTAGAAGGTGACGGTGGCGGTGGGGAAGAGGACCCCGTCGGCGGGGACCAGCTCGGCCTTTTCCGGGTCGAGCCAGTCCATGTGGGCCAGGATGCTGTCGCACCGGACGGTGAGGGTGCAGGTGAGGGCCTCGTCGGTGACCTCCGCCTCCTGGGGCTCCACCGGCACGGGCTTGCCCTCGGGGACCGGCTGGGTGCCGTAGGGGTCCTTGCCGGTGGCCGGGTCGATGGGCATGCCCTGAAGGCTGGAGTATTCCCTGTCCCCCTTCTGGCCTGGGGCGGACGACCCGCCGGCCAGCTGGTTGGCGGCCTCCTCCTTCTCCTGGGCGGTCATGCCGCCCTGAGTTCCGCCGGGGCGGCTCTCCAGGCCGGTCTCCGAGGCGGATTCTTCCTCCGGCTCCGGCTCCGGGGCTTCCTGGGTCTCCTCTGCCGGGGACTCCTGGGCCGTGGGTTCGGTCTGGAGGCTGGCGGTCTGGTCGGGGAGTTCCTCGGCGCCGGGGGCGGCCCCGCCGACCCGGAAGGCCAGGGCCAGCACCAGGACCACCCCCAGGACGGCCAGGAGGTGTTTCCGGTTCAATGGGTTCCGTTTCATGGTATCACCTGTTTCATGAGAGAAGTTGGGCGCTGTCCAGGAGGTTGTACAGCATTTGGGCGATCTCGCACCGGAGAATGTGGGCTGTGGGCCGGATGGTCAGGGCGCTGTCGTCCAGGACGCCCTGGCGGAAGCAGAAGGCCAGCCCCTGGCGGGCCCAATCGGCAGAGGTGGTGTAGTCGGTGAACTGGGACAGAACATCCCGGACGGCGGCGGCGTCCAGTTCCGTGTCCAGACCGCAGAGCCTGGCGGCCCGGGCCACCATCACGGCGGCCTCCTGGCGGGTGATGGTGCCGTTGGGGTCGAAGACGGCGGCGGACCGGCCGTTGACAATGCCGTAGGCGCAGGCGGTCCCCACATAGGGGGCGAACCAGTCCCCGGCCTTCACGTCGGAGAAGGTGGAGCCGGCCTTCTGGGGCAGGCCCAGGCCCCGAACCACGATGGCGGCGAACTGGGCCCGGGTCATGGTGTCGTCGGGGGCGAACCGGGCGGCGTCCATGCCGTTGATGATCCCCCGGGAGGCCAGGGCCTCGATGGCCGTCTGGTTGGGGTGGCCGGTGATGTCCGAAAAGGTCTTGCCGGGGGCGGTGACCGGGGCGGCAGTCACGTCGGCGTGCTTGCCGGGCAGACCCTGGGCGGAGGAGCTGCCGGTGAGGTCGGCGGCGTCGGTCATCTGATAGAGCCCCTTTCGCCCGGTCTCGGCCCGCTGAAGGGCGGCCAGGGCCAGCAGGGCCTGCTCGGTGGCCATCTGGCTGGAGCCGCCCCCGCCGGCGGTGTGGAGAAAGCTCCCGTCAGACCGGCGGAAAGTGAGCAGACCGTCCAGCAGGGTGTGGCCGTTCTTCACGAACCGGGGGTCGTCCAGGGAGAGGTCCAGGGCGCACAGGGCGGCGATGACCTGGGCGGTGCTCTCGGCGTTGGTCCCGCCCCAGGCGGAGAGGGTGCCGTCGGACTGCTGGAGGCCGGACAGGCAGGCCAGGCCCCGGTTCACGGCTTGGGCCACGGGGGCCTGGGTCCGGTAAGGGGCCAGGGCCTGGAGGGCCATGGCGGTGAGATCCGGGTCGGCGGCGGAGCCGGAGAGGCTCCACCCGCCGTCGGACAGCTGGCGGGCGAGGATCTCGTCCACATACCTCTGCCGGGTGGCCTGGGTCTTGGCCTGGGGGTTCTGGGGCACGGGGTAGTTCCGGCAGTCCAGGGCGATGAGAGCCCAGACGGGTCCGTTGACCCCCTGCCAGACGGTCTTGTCAAAGTCCCCCAGGGGGGTGGTCAGGTCATATCCCGCCACGTTCCGGGGGTCCTTGCCGATGGCGGAGAGCGCCAGGATCAGGCGGGAATACTCGGTGTACTTCTTCTCGTGGAGCACGCCTCCGCAGGCTTTTACATGGTCCTCCACGGTGGCGTAGTAGGTCTGATACCAGGTCGCCGGGACAGCATAGCCGCTGCGGGCCAGACCCAGGACGGCCCACTCCCCGCCGATAGACCCCACCTGGGGGGACTGGACGGCGGTGAGGACGGTGCGGGCGGTGTCGGTGAGGGCAGCGTCGGCCTTGGCGGCGGAGGCCTGGAC
>JAEDLP010000101.1 GCA_016295225.1 Oscillospiraceae bacterium
GCTTTTTGAAGATTGACAAAATTCGCCCGGGACGGCGCTTGCCGTCCCGGGCGTTGTTCCTGTCAGGATATTTTCCACCTCAAATTTCCTGATTTCTCAAACCAATTCCGCGATGTCCTGGACCAGGCGCTCGGTGGCGGTCCAGCCGATGCAGGGATCGGTGATGGACTTGCCATACACCCCATCGCCGATCTTCTGACTGCCCTCCTCCAGGTAGGACTCGATCATGAAGCCCTTGACCATGGACTGGATGTTTTCGGAGTGGCGGCAGGAGTGGAGGACCTCCTTGCAGATCCGGGGCTGCTCCCAGAACTTCTTGGCGGAGTTGGAGTGGTTGGCGTCCACGATGAGACTTATGTTGTCCAGACCCTTGGCCTCGTAGGCGTTGTAGAGGTGCTCCATCTCCTCAAAGTGGTAGTTGGGGATGGCCTCGCCGTGGCGGTTCACATAGCCCCGGAGGATGGCGTGGGCCAGCTCGTTGCCGGCGGTCTCCACCTCCCAGCCCCGGTAGATGAAGGTGTGCTGCCGCTGGGCGGCCAGGATGGAGTTGAGCATCACGGAGATATCCCCGCTGGTGGGGTTCTTCATGCCCACGGGCACGGCGATGCCGCTGGCGGTGAGGCGGTGCTCCTGGTTCTCCACGCTGCGGGCGCCCACAGCCACATAGGCCAGCAGGTCGGACAGGTAACGGTAGTTGTCGGGGTAGAGCATCTCGTCGGCGGTGGACAGGCCGGTCTCGGCCAGCACGTTGGTGTGGAGCCGGCGGATGGCGATGACCCCCTCCAGCATGTCCGCATCCTTCTCCGGGTTAGGCTGGTGAAGCAGACCCTTGTAGCCCTCGCCGGTGGTTCGGGGCTTGTTGGTGTAAACCCGGGGGATGAGGATCAGCTTGTCCGCCACCTTCTCCTGGAGCCGGGCCAGACGGCCGCAGTAGTCCAGCACCGCGTCCTCCCGGTCGGCGGAACAGGGGCCGATGATCAGGACCTTCTTCTCGCTTGCTCCGGTAAACACATCAGCGATGATGGCGTCCCGCTCGTTCTTGATGCGGGAGAGTTCCGCCGTCAGGGGATACTGCTCCTTGATCTCCTTGGGTACAGGCAGTTTCCGTTTAAAATGCATGTTCTTCATATTGTAAAACCTCGCAGTTCATCATCAAATTGCAGTTATACTTTAACACTTTAAAGGTTGAATTTCAAGCTGTGATTTTGACGAAGAATCCCTCCGCAGCCCCGCAGCTTTTCGCCAATTCGTCCCAAGCCAGCCGTCCTTTTTTGACTTTGTCCCGGGGGGATGGTATGATACAGACAACAAGATATGCCAGGAGGAATCGTCATGAAAAGCCAAATTGCAGCCGCCATCAAGCTTTCCGCCCAACCTGTGGCCGTTTATCGCAGCGCCGTCTGCCCGGAAGGAGCCCTCCAATTCCGGGAGGGGGTCTGGGGCTGCGTGGTGGCCACACTCAGGGCCGCCTCCAAAGGCCGGACCGCCGCCTTCTCCAAGGGGACCGTGGCCTGCCCGGGGGGCAAGGTGGGCCTGGGCCTGGACGTCTTCCAGCCGGGCTTCATCGAATACTTCCTGTCCGTGGGGGGCGTCGGCCCCAAGCCCGGGGAGCACTACAAGAAAACCCCGGAGCTGGCCTGGGCCTACATCCAGGGTCTGCCGGACTGTCCCAGTCCGGACTATGTGATCTTCCAGCCCCTGGATCAGGTGACCGACACCCAGCCCGAGGCCATCATTTTCCTGGTCAATGCCGACCAGCTCTCCGGCCTGGCCACCCTGGCCAACTACGATATCCCCGGCCAGAACAACGTGCAGCTCCTCTTCGGCTCGGGATGCGCCCAGAGCGTCCTGTACGGTCTGTCGGAAAACGCCAAGGACGGCAAGACCTGTTTCATCGGTCTCACTGACCCCTCCGCCCGGAAGTGCATCGACAAGGACCTTCTCTCCTTCACCATCCCCTACCGGCGGTATCTGGAGATGGAGTCCCACGTGGAGGAATGCTTCTTCCAGACGGAGACCTGGACCCACATCGCCAACCGAATCACCGACTGATTCGCAGGAAAGGGATACGAACATGAACGACAACTTTGTTTTGAAGGGGATCGTCTGTTACAGCCGCAGCCAGACGGAGATCGCCGTTTTTCCGGATTCCTACGTGGTCTGTGAAAAGGGGATCTCCCGAGGGGTGTACCGGACGCTGCCGGAAGGATATCAGACCCTGCCCCTGACAGACTACGGGGACAAGCTGATCCTCCCCGGTCTGGTGGACCTCCACACCCACGCCCCCCAGTACCCCTTCCGGGGGACCGGCATGGATCTGGAGCTGGTGGAGTGGCTCCAGTCCCGGGCCTTCCCGGAAGAGGCCCGGTACAGCAACCTGGACTACGCCCGGACGGCCTACCGCCAGTTTGTGGAACGCCTGACCCGCAGCGCCACCACCCGGGCCTGCGTCTTCGCCACCCGGCACCGGGAGGCCACCGAGCTGCTCATGGACCTGCTGGAGGACAGCGGCCTGACGACCTTCGTGGGCAAGGTGAACATGGATCGGAACGCCCCCGAAGATCTGCAGGAGGAATCCGCCCAGGTCTCCGCCCGGGAGACCCGCCTGTGGCTGGAGGAAACGGAAGGGCGGTATCGGCGCACCAGGCCTATCCTGACCCCCCGCTTCATTCCCTCCTGCACGGAGGAGCTGCTGGAGTCCCTTGGGGACATCCGGCAAGAACGGGGCCTGCCCGTCCAGTCCCACCTGTCGGAAAACCCCGAGGAGATCCGGTGGGTGAAGGAGCTCTGTCCCCAGGCGGAATTTTACGGGGACGCCTACGACCGCCGGGGGCTCTTCGGGAGGGACCCCAGCGGCCGCCCCTTCCCCACCATCATGGCCCACTGCGTCTGGTCCTCCCCGGAGGAGGTGGTCCGGATGAAGGAGAACGGCGTGTTTGTCGCCCACTGCCCCGCCTCCAACACCAACCTGTCCTCAGGCATCGCCCCGGTGCGGACCTATCTGGACGCTGGCCTGAGGGTGGGCCTGGGCAGCGACGTAGCCGGGGGCCACACCGAATCCCTCTTCCGGGCCATGACCGACGCCGTCCAGGTCTCCAAGCTGTACTGGCGGCTGGTGGATCAGACCGTGAAGCCCATCACCTTCGCCGAGGCCTTCTACCTGGCCACCAAGGGAGGCGGGGCCTTCTTTGGAAACGTGGGCAGCTTGGAGGAGGGGTACGAGTTCGACGCCATCGTGCTGGACGACAGTTCCCTGTCCCACCCCCAGGCGCTCACCGCCCCCCAGCGGCTGGAGCAGGCCGCCTACCTCTCCCTGGATCTGTTGGGGCTCCACGCCAAGTATGTGGCGGGCAGGCAGCTCTTTTGAGCAGGAAAAAATCCCGAATGCCGGTGCATTCGGGATTTTTTGTCTGTGGGATCAGGAATTCTGTCCGCTCTTCCGGCGGCTGTAGAACTCAGCGGAGGCCGTGAAGAGAACGTCGGAGGAGGAATTCAGGGCGGTCTCGCAGGAGTCCTGGATAACGCCGATGATGAAGCCGATGCCCACCACCTGCATGGCCACGTCACTGGGGATGCCGAAGAGACTGCAGGCCATGGGGATGAGCAGCAGGGAGCCGCCGGCCACGCCGGACGCGCCGCAGGCGGAGATGGCGGACACCAGGCTCAGCAGCAGGGCGGTGGGAAAGTCCACAGCGATGCCCAGGGTGTTGGCGGCTGCCAGGGTCAGCACGGAGATGGTGATGGACGCGCCCGCCATGTTGATGGTGGCGCCCAGAGGGATGGAGACGGAATACTTGTCCTCGTCCAGGCCCAGCTCCTCGCACAGGGACATGTTCACAGGGATGTTGGCGGCGGAGCTGCGGGTAAAGAAGGCCATGACGCCGCTGTTCTTCAGGCACTTGAGAACCAGCGGATAGGGGTTCTTGCGGGTGCAGAAGAAGACGATAACGGGATTCATCACCAGGGCCACGAAGAACATGCAGCCCACCAGAACGGCGATGACATGGAGGTAGGAGCCGAAGGCGCTCAGGCCGGTGGTGGAGACGGTGTTGAACACCAGACCCATAATACCGAAGGGGGCGCAGCTGATGACCCAGCGGATGGCCACGGAGAGGGCGTCGGAGATGTTGCCCAGGACCTCCTTGGTGGTGGCGGAGGCTTTCCGCAGGGCCAGGCCCAGGATGACCGCCCACACCAGGACGCCGATGAAGTTGGCGTTGACCATGGAGCCGATGGGGTTGCTGACGGCATTCATCAGCAGGGTCTTCAGGACCTCAGCAATGCCGCCGGGCGGGGTCAGGTCGGACACCCCCTCGGTGAGGACCAGCGTGGAGGGGAACAGGAAACTGGCCACCACGCCGGAAAAAGCCGCCAGGAACGTTCCCAGCAGGTAGAGGAGAATAACGGTTTTCATGTTGGTGCTCTTGCCCTCCTTGTGGTGGGCAAGAGAGCTCATAACCAGGAAAAAGACCAGCACGGGGGCCAGGGCCTTCAGCGCCCCAACAAAGAGGTCGCCTAAAACGGAGATGACTTGGGCCTGGGGCAGCACCACGCCCAGGATGGCGCCCACGATGAGGCCTGCCACGATCCGCTTCACCAGGCTGATGCCATTCCACGCATTCCAGAGTTTTTGCAAAATGATCTTCCTTTCTGTACGTTGCTCCTGCACATTTGTCAGCCTTTCACGGCCACAAGCGCACAGGATTCATATTATAGAGACTTTTGTCCCGTTTGGAAAGACATTTTTCATTTTTTAACTATTTGTCTACTTTTAGAATCTTTACACAACATTTTGTCGAAGGAACCCATTTCCAGTCCCTGGAATAGATTGGGATACATCCCTTTAGATTGGAGGAACTGGTATGAAATCCTGTGCCAACGAACCTGTTTCCATGAAGGCCTGCGTTAAGCAAGTCTGCCCCTGCCATCTGGTGGTCTGTGACCTGTGCAATAACCAGGAAGTCCTGGTACACACGGACAAAGCCCGCTGCTTCTGCGTGGGCGACTGTGTCTGCATTGAGTTCAGCGGGGCCATGACCATGAGCCTGCCCCCTCAGATCACCGCCGACGACATCTGCTGCGCCAGCGATTGCTGAACGTTCGCCTGCCTTCGGGCAGGCTTTACATATTCTACAGGAAGATATTACCTTTGCAAAAGAATGCCAAACGTAAAACAGCTGCCGCGTTTTCGCGGCAGCTGCTGGCTTTCTTTCCTATTTCACGCCGGGCACAAATCCTTGCGCATGTAGATGGTAGCGTCGATGGGGCTGTGGGTGTAGCTGGGTATCTCATAAAAACCCAGATCCCGGTAGAGCCGGATGGCCTGGCTCAAAAAGGGGAAGGTATCCAGCACCATGGCCTCGTACCCATCCTTTTGGGCGTCGGCCAGGAGCATCTCCACCAGCCGGCGGGCGATCCCCCGCCCCCGAAAGGCCGGGCGGATATACAGCCGCTTCATCTCGCAGCGGGTCTCGTCCAGACGCTTCATGGCGATGCAGCCGGCCGCCTCCCCGTTCACCCGCACCAGGTACAGACGGCCCCCGGGCTGGCCGTACTTCTCGTCCGGGCGGCACAGCTCGGCGTCAAACCGCTGGAGTTTCAAATAATCCATATACTCCGGGTCGTTGGCCACCACCATGGCGGCGTATTCCGATAACAATTCTTGAATGGCCTCCAGCTCCTGGTAGGCCGGTTTGATGGTAATCTCCACGGTTTCTGCTTCCTCCGTTTTCCCTCATCCCGAGAGGTCTGCTCCCTGCCCGCCGGGCAGGGAGCCTTTTGGTTTGTTTATGCTTCGGACGGCTCTTCCTCTGGGGCAGGCTCCTGGGCAGGTGCCTCCTCGATCACATCCTCCGCAGCGCCTTCGGCGTCCACGAAGTCGCTCTCAGCGGTCTCCTCGTCCTTGTCCATGGTGTGGACCACAACGTCTTCATCCAGATCTGCAGAGAAGAAGCCGTCTTCTTCCTGGGCCTCCAGCATGTCAGCGATATCCTGGACGGTCTTTTCGATGCCCTTGCGGCTCAGGTAGGCAGCCACGCCGCCCACAGCGGCGCTCACTGCACCAAAGGCCAGCACAGTACCAATACCAAACTTCTTTGCCATCGTAATTCCTCCTTACGTTCTGATGCGGGAAAAACGGGATTTCTATATTTTACCTGTGTCTTCCTGATTTGTCAATCCGTCCTCACCGATAGGAAACCACGGGGATCCCCTGCTCTGCCGCCATGGCCTGCCAGCGATCCATCTGGGCCTGGGTGGGGATGCCAAAGGCCTGGTCGGGCAGAGGAAGACCCAGCTGCCGGTATTTCTCCTCCCCGAACCTGTGGTAGGGCAGCAGCTCCAGCGCAGCCCCGGGGGCCCGGTCCCGGAGGAACCGGAAGG
>JAEDLP010000102.1 GCA_016295225.1 Oscillospiraceae bacterium
AGGAGGTGAGTCCCCATGCCCGATATCCAAGTTCTAGACCCCCACGTAGCCGACCTGATCGCCGCCGGTGAGGTGGTGGAGCGTCCGGCCTCCGTAGCCAAGGAGTTGGTAGAGAACGCCATCGACGCCGGGGCCACCTCCGTCACCGTGGAGATCCAAAAGGGCGGCATGGCTCTCATCCGGGTGGCTGACAACGGCTGCGGCATCCCCTGGGACCAGTGCGAGACCGCCTTTCTCCGCCACGCCACCAGCAAGCTGCGGACCTCGGAGGATCTGGCCGCCATCGGCACCCTGGGCTTCCGGGGAGAGGCCCTGGCCGCCATCTCCGCCGTGTCCCGGGTGGAGCTCTTCACCCGCACCCCCGGGGAGGACCTGGGGACCGCCCTGTCCATCGAGGGCGGGGTGCTCCTGTCCAAGGATCGGGCGGGCTGCCCCCTGGGGACCACCATGGTGGTTCGGGATCTGTTCTACAACACCCCGGCCCGACTGAAATTTATGAAGCGGGACGCCGCCGAAGGGGCCGCCGTCTTCGCCCTGGTCCAGAAGCTGGCCCTCTCCCACCCGGAGGTGGCTGTCAAGTTCATCCGGGACGGAAAGCAGGAGCTGATGACCCCCGGGGACGGGAAGCTGCAGTCCGCCCTCTACGCTGTTTTCGGCCGGGACATCGCCCTGGGCTTCACCCCCGTGAAGGGGGAGAGCGAGGACGTGACAGTCACCGGCTTTGTCTCCCTGCCCGCCTGCTGCCGGGGGACCCGGGGCTATCAGCACTTCTTCGTGAACGGCCGCCAGGTGAAGTCCCGGCTGCTGATGACCGCCCTGGAAAAAGCCTATGAGAACCAGAAGATGGTGGGCAAGTTCCCCGGCTGCGTCCTCCAGGTGAAAATAAAGGCCAACGCCGTGGACGTGAACGTCCACCCGGCCAAGACCGAGGTGAAATTCCTCTCCGAGCGGAAGGTCTTCGACGGGGTTTACTACGCTGTCCTCTCCGCCCTGAACGGCCAGGAGCGGCACCCGGCCATGGAGTTTGCAAAGCCCAGGGAGACCGCCCCCGTGACCGCCCAGGCCGTCTCAAAGACCTTCCCCCTGCGGGATACGCTGGGGCGTCAGGCTCCGTCCATTCTGCGGCCGGTGGAGAAGGGTTTCCCTTCCATGGACACCCCTCTATCCCCAAAGAAACCGGAGTTTTCCCCCAAATCCGCCGAGAAATCCACAGTTTTCCGCAGAAATGTGGAAAAACCAGTGGAAAATGTTGAAAAACCTGTGTACAAAGGGGAAACGCCCCCGCCTGTACCCATTCCTACACGCCCGCCCGAGCCTGAATCGGAGCAATTGCAGATGACGCCCCCGCCGGTTCCCTTGGTGGTGGAAAAACCAACGCCCCCACCCGACCCGGTTCCCCGGGAGGAGGAGCCCCCCTGGCGGCTGGCCGGGGAGGTTCTCCAGACCTACCTCATTGTGGAGCGGGGGGAGGAGATCCTCTTCATCGACAAGCACGCCGCCCACGAGCGGATGAACTTCGACCGGATGAAGGAGGCGGGGTACCAGCCCATGGCCCAGACCCTGCTGGCACCGGTGATCTTCACCCCCACCCCGGAGGAGGGGGCCGCCCTGCTGGACAACCTGGATCTGCTCCGCCGCTTCGGTTTCTCCTGCGGGGATTTCGGCGGCGGCGCCATCGCCGTCCGGGAGATCCCCGACTACTTGGAGCCCGGCCAGGCGGAGGAGGCCCTGTGCGAGGTGGCCGGGAAGCTCCTGGCCGGAGCCGGGGCTGACCCGACCTCCGCCCGGGACGCCGTCCTCCACACCATGGCCTGCAAGGCCGCGGTGAAGGGCGGCCAGAAGAACAGCCGGGAGGAACTGCTGGTGGTGGCCCGGGCTGTGGTTTCCGGTCAGGTGAAGTACTGCCCCCACGGCCGGCCGGTGGCCATCACCATGACGAAAGCTCAGCTGGAAAAACAGTTCAAACGGGCGTGACCAAAGTCTCCTTGGGATAATCGCGTCGTACTGATACGACACAGAAACCGGAAGGCTATCACCCCTCAGTCAGCCTGACGGCTGCCAGCTCCCCTTACAGGGGAGCCAAAGCCTCCCCTGGGAGGGGAGGTGCCCCGAAGGGGCGGAGGGGTGCTATCTCAAGCGGAGTACGTCGTTACGGATGCGACGCAGAAAGGAGGAGCCATGGCCCTTCCACGAAATAAGAACCTGTTGGGACATGCCCGCACTCTGCGCAAGGAAATGACCAAGGAAGAACGTCATCTGTGGTACGATTTCCTGCGCCGTCATCCGCTGAAATTTTACCGACAAAAGACCATTGGGGACTACATCGTAGATTTTTATTGTGACCGGGCGAAGCTGGTTATCGAGTTAGATGGCAGCCAACACTATGAGCCCCCCGGTCAACAGCACGACCAAGAAAGGACGCGAGTTTTGGAAACCATGGGAATCCATGTGATCCGCTTTTCCAATCTCGATGTGATACAAAATTTTGACGGGGTATGCCAAACGATTCAGATGGCTCTGGACAGTCGGATTCCCTGAGATAAAGCCTCCCCTCGAAAGGGGAGCCTTTGAAGGAGAAAGGAGGCCTGCTATGCCCCCGAAAATTGTCATCATCTGCGGGCCCACCGCCACGGGAAAGACCAAGCTGGGGGTGGCCCTGGCCAAACAGTGGAACGGCGAGGTGGTTTCCGCCGACTCCATGCAGATCTACCGCCACATGGCCATCGGCACCGCCCGGCCCTCGGAGGAGGAGATGGAGGGCGTTCCCCACCACATGATGGCCATCGCCGATCCCTGGGAGAACTACAGCGTGGCCCGGTATGTGGAGGAGGCCTCAGCCTGTGTGGACGACATCCTGGCCCGGGGCAAGATCCCCTTCCTGGTGGGCGGGACAGGGCTGTACATTGACGCCCTCTGCGCCGGCCGCACCTTCTCGGCCTTCCGGCCCGAGAGCGGCCACCGGGCGCGGCTCCAGAAAACAGCCGCCCAGGGGGGGCTGCCCGATCTGTGGAGAGACCTGCAGCGCATCGACCCCGATGCCGCCGAAAAGCTCCACCCCAACGACGAGAAGCGCATCATCCGGGCCCTGGAGGTCTGGTATGAGACCGGGGAGACCATCACCGAGCACAATCGAAAGACCCGGGCCATCCCGCCCCGGTACGAGGCCCTCACCATCGCCCTCACCTATCAGGACCGCCAGGCCCTCTATGACCGCATCGACCGGCGGGTGGACGGGATGATGGAGCAGGGGCTGGCCGAGGAGGTTCGGAATCTCCTGGCCATGGGGGTCCCCAGTGCGTCCACCGCCATGCAGGCCATCGGCTACAAGGAGCTGGCCGACGCCGTGGCGAATCATGGCGATATCCAGGCCGCGGCGGAGGAAATCAAACTCCGCTCCCGTCAGTACGCCAAGCGGCAGCTCACCTGGTTCCGCAGGAACAAGGAAGTGCACTGGATATATTTGGAAAATAACCCGAATTTTACCGCTGTCGTTCAGGATTCGACGGATTTTCTGCGCCGGAAGGGATTACCATAGACGCATCCTAAAGATAAAGGAGTGCGTCAATATGCAGACTGCAATCGCAACACAAACCAGAAAACGCAACTTACAGGACCTACTTCTGTCCAAACTGCGCCGCAGCCGGATGGGGGCCACCGTCTTTTTGGTGAACGGCTTCCAGATCCGGGGAGAGATCCGGGGGTTTGACTCCTTCGTGGTCGTCATTTACAGCGACGGGAAGCAGCAGATGGTGTACAAGCACGCCATCTCCACCATCGTTCCCGAGCGGCCGCTGTCCTGGGAGGAGGAAGGGAGCGACTAAGGAAGCCCTGATCCAATGGAAATCAGGTCTTCCGTAAGGAAGGCATACTTATGAAAAAGCAGGGAGCAACATTCCAAAAAATTATTGTACCGGCCGTCATCGTGGCCATCGTGGTCTATCTGATCTTTTCCGCCTGGAACGGACTGCGGGACCCCTATTCCTTCGTGATCGTCTACACCGACACCATGGAGGAGAGCATCGACACCGAGGGCTGGGTGGTCCGGTCCGAGGAGCCGGTGAAGGGCGGCAGCGGCGGATTGATCCAGCTCAAGCGAAACGAGGGAGAGAAGGTGGCCGAGGGCGCCGCCATCGCCATGGTCTATGAGGACGAGGAATATGTGGACAACCAAGAGGAGCTGCTGCGTACCAAGTCGGACCTGACGGCCCTCCAGTATGCCACCTATGACGGGTCCCCTTCGGGCGCCATCCTGGAGGAGCAGATGATGGCTGCTCTGAGCGAGCTGCGGGCCGCCTCCTCTTCGGGGGATTACAGCAATCTCTCTGAGGAGACCGAGACCTACCGCAAGCTGGTGCTGCGGCGGGAGTTCCTGCTCTCCAGCGAGGCGGCTGCGGAAATGTCCCAGGCGGCCACGGAGCTGTACCAAAAGTATGAATCCCTGCAGAGCTATCAGTCCGGCGCCACCGAGATCACGGCGGCCCGGTCGGGCATGTTCTCTTCCCACCTGGATGGGTATGAGACCCTCCTTTCCCCCAAATCTCTCATCGGCCTTCTCCCGGAAGAGCTGGAGGCCTTTTCCGAGTTGACCCCCCTGTCCGCCGAGGACAGTCTGGGCAAGCTGGTCACCAACCCTGTGTGGTACTTTGCGGCCATTCTTCCCGGCCAGTACGCCCATGAGCTGAGTCCCGGCCAGACGGCGTCCATCTATTTCGACTCCATCTCCAAGACCCTGGTGATGGAGGTGGACAGCGTGGGCGAGGTCCAGGATGGCCAAGTGGTGGCGGTCTTCCGCTCCGCCCAGGACGAGCATGAGGCCGGCGAGCTCCGTCAGGAGAACTGCCGCCTCATCCTGGAGAGCGAGGAAGGCATCCTCATCCCCAAGGAGGCCCTGCGGGTCTATGAAGGCGAAAACGGCGTCTTCGTATCCTCGGGTTATAACGCCGCATTCCGCCCGGTAAAGATCCTGGCGGAGAACGACGACTATTACCTGGTGAAACCCAACCCCAAAAATGAGAATGATACAAGAATTCTTCGGTCCGGAGACGAGGTCGTCCTCGCGTCCGCCGAACTATATGATGGAAAGGTGGTACATTGACTTATGCCAGAAACCAAGAGTTATGAGACCATAGCCGCCAACGTAGCGGCTGTGCGGGAGAACATGCGCCGGGCCGCTGAGGCTGCCGGCCGGGACCCCGGCGAGATCACCTTAGTGGCCGCCACCAAGGTCCAGACCTCCGAGACCATTCGCAACGCCATCCAGGCGGGGATCACCGTCTGCGGCGAGAACCGGGTCCAGGAGCTGGTGGCCCACCTGGAGGACAATGCCTACGAGGGGGCCAAGGTCCACTTCATCGGCCACCTGCAGACCAACAAGGTCAAGTTCGTGGTGGGCAAGGTGGACATGATCGAGTCCATCGACTCCGTCCGCCTCATGGACGCGGTGGAGAAGCAGGCCGCCAAGGTGGACGTGGTCCAGGACATCCTGCTGGAGGTAAACATCGGCGACGAGGAGAGCAAGGGGGGCGCTGCCATCGACGAGATCATGGCCCTGGCCCGCCACGCCATGGAGTGTCCCCACCTGAATCTGCGGGGCGTTATGTGCATCCCGCCCGCCACGGCGTCCGATGAAGAAAATCGCGCCTTTTTCCAAGAAACTTATCAGCTTTTTGTTGACATGAAGGAGAAATTAGGGGATAATAACCCTAATATAGACTGCCTTTCCATGGGCATGAGCGGAGATTATCCCCTTGCGATCGAGGGCGGGTCCACCATGGTGCGTGTGGGTACCGCTCTGTTCGGTGCGCGTCCGCCATGGCATCCCCAGGGATGAGGCCTATCTGCCGTGCCATTTTTTCACATATTTTAGGGGGTTACAAATACCATGGGATTCTTAGATGAACTCAAGCGCCTCACCCATCCCTATGAGGACGAGATGGAAGACGATTACGACGAAGAGGAAGATCTGTACGAAGACGAGGATGAGGACGACGACGTTCCGCCGCCGCCCCCGCCGGTTCGGGAGGAAGCCCCCCGCCGCCGGGAGTATCAGCAGCCGCCCCGTCAGCAAAGCCCCGGCGACAAGGTGGTGAACATCCACGCCACCACCCAGATCCAGGTGGTCCTGGTCAAGCCCAAGCGCTATGACAACGCCGCCGAGATCGCCAACCACCTGCGCAACAAGCGCACCGTGGTCCTGAACCTGGAAGACACCGACGATAATGTGGCCCGCCGCCTGCTGGACTTCCTGTCCGGCGTGGCCTACGCCCAGGAGGGCGAGATCAAGAAGGTGGCCAAGCAGACCTTCCTGGTGACGCCCTTCAACGTCCGCTTCGAGGGCGACCTGCTGGACGAGCTGGAGAACGG
>JAEDLP010000103.1 GCA_016295225.1 Oscillospiraceae bacterium
GTATTGAGATTTAAGGGTGTGCACCTTTTAACGATATCTCGAACTTTGTAACGAACGGTCGGCAGGGTATGCATTTGGTATTAAGATAGGTCTTTACTTTCAACAAGAAGCACCTGCCGGGCAGGTGCTTCTGTTGTTTTCGCGGTCAGCGTGGGTTGAAACAAAAAAACGTGGGGCTGGTGACTTTGTCACAGTGAAGAGGGCGGACATCCCTTATAATACAGGTAAGAACTGTAAGGAGGGCGCGACCCATGGAAGTCAAGATCAACAACCCCGAGAACATTCCCCAGGAAATCGTCCAGAAGGCCATTGCCATGATGGAGCGGGAAACGGGCCGAACCGTCCAGGAGATCTCCATCCGCCGCACCGGCGGCCCGGATGAGTACGGGATCATCCCGGTCTTCGCGCCGGTGCCCTTTCAGCGGATTCGCCGGATCACCGGCTACCTGGTGGGGGACCTGAACCGCTTCAACAACGCCAAGCGGTCCGAGGTCAGCGACCGGGTCAAGCACACCACATAACACAGACAGAGCGCCCCCGAAAACCGCAGCTTGCCTGCGGTTCCGGGGGCGCTTTTCCGCGGGTGGGGAAAAGATGGGGAATCTTCCTTGAGAAAATGGGACAAATATGGTATGATAATTAGAAAACCAAGCCCCGGGCAAAGGAGAATCCCCATGAAGCCATACACCCACAAAGTCCAATACTACGAAACCGACCGCATGGGCATCACCCACCACTCCAACTACATCCGCTGGATGGAGGAGGCCCGGACCGACTATCTGGTTCAGCTGGGCTGGCCCCTGGAAAAGCTGGAGGAGAGGGGCGTGGTCTCTCCCGTCACCGCCCTGGAGGTCAAGTATCAGAACACCACCACCTTTGCTGACGAGATCGTCATCCGGGTCAACCTGCTGCGATGCACCGGCGTGCGGCTGGTGCTGGGGTATGAAATGGAGAAGGGGGACGGAACCCCCGTCTTTTCCGGAACCTCCGAGCACTGCTTCCTGGACGGGACGGGCAAGATCCTCCGGCTGAACAGAGAGTACCCGGACTTTTACCAGGCCCTGACCCGGAGCGGGACAGCGGACGCGATATAACGGAGAACGACTATGCCTACAAACATGAAAAATGTGATCGCCGACACCTTCTTTACCATGGTCAAGCAGAAGGGGATCGACAAGATCACCGTGAAGGACCTGGTGGAGACCTGCCACATCTCCCGCCAGACCTTTTACTACCACTTCCAGGACATCCTGGACGTCATCGAGTGGTCGGCCCGGCAGGCCATCCAGAAGGCCCTGGACGCCAGCCTGTCTGAGGAGGACCCGGAGCAGGCCATCCGAAAGTTCATTACCGTGGCGGTGGAGAACCATGAACTCATCCAGAAGCTTCTCCAGTCCCAGAAGCACGATTACATCGAGAGAATTTTCGTGGAGGGATTGAAGATCTACCTCCTGGAGCTGGTGCGCAGAAAGGCGCCGGATCTGGCAGTGAACTATGAGGACGCCGAGGTGGCCCTGCAGTTCTACGCTTACGGCATCGCCGGCGTCCTGCTGGATCACTGCGGCCGGTCCTGCTGCGACCCGGACAAGCTGGCCCGGCAGCTGCTGAAGCTCTTACATGGCAAACTTCTTCCCATAGAACACATCAGGGTGTGACCGCGTTGGTCACACCCTTCTGTTTTTGTAATCCTTGATTTTTTTCAGGTTTTTCAGAGAGACGAAGGCCTCCCGGTGGTGGTGGGACATGGCGCTGGGGTTGCGCTGGAGGATGGACATGGCCCGGTGGAGGGAACGGGTCCGCCAGTGGCTCTTGCCGTAGGACAGGAGGGTCTGGAGCCGCTCCGGGCTGGGCCGGTGCTCGCTGAGCCGGATCATCAGGGACTTGAGTCCCAGGGCGTCCTGGATGGACTTGGTGGCGTCCACCACGAACAGGATGGTCAGCAGCAGGACTGCGGGCTCCACCAACCACTGGGGAATCCAGAGGAGCAGCCGCTCCATGGGCGGGTGGAGGACATAGACCAGCAGCAGGGAGAAGAACCCCCAGGCCACGGTCACCGACAGGCAGATGTACCCCTTCCAGTTAAGGGGCTTGTCGCTGTAGTCCCACCAGCGCATGTGGAAGACCCGCTCCATGACCATGCCGGTGGCCCCCTCCAGAATGGTGGCGGTGACCATCCCCACCAGGAAGGTCAGGGGGAGGTTCTCCTGGCAGGGCAGGGTGGTGAAGAGGATGAGGATGGCGCCGGTTCCGTAGATGGGCAGCCAGGGTCCGTGGAGGAACCCCCGGTTCACCCAGGACCGTTTCCGGATGGAGACATAAAGAGATTCCCAAACCCAGCCGGCGACGCAGTAGAGAAAGAAGAGCAGCAGCCATTGACTCTGGGTGTAGAACATAAGGTATGACCTCGCTTTTTTGATATTGGTTCAATATATCAAAGAAGGGGGAAAAAGAGAACGGTCAATGTTTGTCATCTGTGCGGACAAACCGGCGAAACTGTCAAAATTTTTGACAGTGCGCTGTATGTGTCCGGACGAATGGGGAAAGCTGAGAGTGGTTTGCCCGGTGGAAATCTGCTATAAGAAAGAGGGAAACCGAACCAAGGGGGGGACTGTGCCGATGCATCTCTTGTTTTCCGTCAACCGGGGGTTTTTGCACCTCTTTGCCAGCTGCATCCGCTCCATTGTGAACCATGGGGGAGAGGACCATTACGAGGCCTACCTCCTCCACTCCGACCTGAAAAGCGCCGATCAGGACCGGGTCCGTCAGGCGGCCGGGGAGACCGTGACCTGCCATTTTGTCCCTGTGGCCCCCACGCTCTTTGACGGCTTTCCTGAGACCAAACGGTATCCCCGGCAGATCTACTACCGCCTGGCCGCCCCGCTGCTGCTGCCCGGGCATCTGGACCGGGTCCTCTATCTGGATGTGGACACGGCGGTTATCAACCCCCTGAGGGAGCTCTACGACACCGATCTCGGGGAGAATTACTTCGCCGCCTGCACCCACGTGCGGAAGTTTCTCACCAAGGTCAACCGG
The DNA here is from genome assembly GCA_016295225.1 of Oscillospiraceae bacterium. Lineage (GTDB taxonomy): Bacteria > Bacillota > Clostridia > Oscillospirales > Oscillospiraceae > Evtepia. The sequence goes on from JAEDLP010000103.1 coordinate 3,034, forward strand.
GCCCGCCTGGGGGTGGAGGAGGAAGTGCCCTATGTGAACACCGGGGTTCTGCTGATGAACCTGCCCGTTCTCCGGGAGAACCTGCGGCTGGAGGACATTCGGGCCTGTGCCAACGCCAAGAAACACGCCTTCCTCCTCCCGGACCAGGACATCCTCACCGCCCTGTACGGCACGAAGATCTGTCTGGTGGACGCCATGCGCTATAATCTCAGCGACCGCATCCTGGATTTCTACAACGCCGACCCCAGGCACGGGACGCGGGATCTGGACTGGGTCCGGGAAAACACGGTCATCGTCCACTACTGCGGCAGAAACAAGCCCTGGAAGGACTCCTACGCCGGGGAGTTGGGGGTGTTCTACCAGGAAGTTCAAGGGTAGACAGACCAGGGAAACATTGGTATACTGAAACCTCACGGTATGTGCATAGCCTGAAAGGGCTTGGAACAAAAGGAGGTCCGTATATCCATGATTAACCCCATTGAACTGCTCAAGGTGGTCTTCCTGGGCGTGGTGGAGGGCGTCACCGAGTGGCTGCCCATCAGCAGCACCGGCCACATGCTCCTGGTGGACGAATTTTTGCAGATGAACGTGTCCCCGGCCTTCAAGGAGATGTTCCTGGTGGTCATCCAGCTGGGGGCCATCCTGGCGGTGGTTCTCCTTTTCTGGGAGAAGATGTGGCCCTTCCAGGGGCGGGACAAGGGGCCGGCGGTGAAGCTGGATACCATCAGCATGTGGTGCAAGGTGGTGGTGGCCTGCATCCCCGGGGCGGTGGTGACCATCCTCTTTGACGACTGGATCGAGGCCCACCTCCACACCCCGGTGGTCATCGCCGGGGCCTTGATCCTCTACGGCGTGGCCTTCCTCCTCATCGAGAACTGGAACAGGACCCGCACCCCCAAGGTGAAAAACCTGGAGGACATCACCTACCGGACGGCCTTCCTCATCGGGCTCTTCCAGGTGCTCTCCATCATCCCCGGCACCTCCCGGTCGGGCTCCACCATCATCGGGGCGCTGCTGGTGGGGGTATCCCGGGTGGCGGCGGCGGAGTTCACCTTCTTCCTGGCCGTCCCGGTCATGTTCGGCCTGAGCTTTCTGAAGCTGCTGAAGTTCGGCTTCGTCTTCACCGGGGCGGAGCTTGTGACCCTTGGGGTGGGCTGCGCGGTGGCCTTCCTGGTGTCCGTGCTGGTCATCAAGTTCCTCATGGGCTACATCAAAAAGCACGACTTTAAGGTCTTTGGCTGGTATCGCATCGCCCTGGGTATCGTGGTTCTGGTCTATTTCACCCTGTAAAGCAAATCTGCCCCTTTGTGGGCAGATTTTTTTGCCTTTCGAAAGAAATTTATACTTGACACAGAGAGTCTACCGATATAAACTTTTTAGGTGAGAGATGATAACCGGGAAAGAAAGGAGGGCATGTGATGGAATATCATATTGCCGACAGTGAATACCGCTTCATGCAGGTGGTGTGGGAGGCCGCGCCGGTTGGCTCCGGCAGGCTGGTGGAGCTGTGCAGCGAAAGGCTGGGCTGGAAGAAGTCCACCACCTACACGGTCCTGAAGAAGATGTGCCTCAAGGGCCTGCTCCAGAACGAGAAGAGCGTGGTCTCCGTGGTGGTTCCCCGGGAGCTGGTGGACAACCAGGCGGCGGAGCAGTTCGTGGACCGCACCTTCGGCGGCTCTCTGCCGGGCTTCCTGGCGGCCTTCATGGGCAGCAAGAAGCTCAGCGACGCCGAAGCGGAGGAACTGAAGCACCTCATCGACGAGCATAAGGGGTGAGCGGCGGAACCGCCCTCAACCGATCAAAAAAACTCCCCGCCCTGATCCCAGGGCGGGGAGTTTGATCGTGATAAGGGATGATGGGGAGAAGGATTACTTCTTGTTGTAAGCCTCCAGGCCCAGAGCCAGCAGATCCATAGCGCGGGCCAGCTTGTCAGCCTCCAGAACGTAAGCCATGCGGATCTCGTTCTTGCCCTTGCCGGGGGTGGCGTACATGGACTCTGCGGGGGAGAACATGACGGTGTCGCCGTTGTCCTCGAACTCCTCCAGCAGCCACTGCTGGAACTTGTCTGCGTCGTCCACGGGCAGAGCAGCCATGATATAGAAAGCGCCCTTGGGGCAGGAGAACACCACGCCGGGCATCTTCTCCAGCTTGGCCACGCAGGTGTCGCGGCGCTTCTTGTACTCGTCGCGGACAGCGGCGAAGTACTCGGGGCCGACGCTGTACAGAGCGGCGGAGCCGACCTGGTCCAGGGTAGCCACGCACAGGCGGGACTGGCACATCTTCATGCAGTGGCTCATGAGCTCCTTGTTCCGGGACAGGATGCAGCCCACGCGGGCGCCGCAGGCAGAGAAGCGCTTGGAGACAGTGTCCAGGACGATGACGTTCTCAGCGGCGTCCTCATACTGGCCCAGGGACTGCAGGGGCTCGCCGCCGTAGACGAACTCACGATAGGCCTCGTCGCCGATGATGAACAGGCCGTGCTCCTTGGCGATGTCGACCATCAGGCGCTGCTCCTCGGGGGTCAGGACCACGCCGGTGGGGTTGCCGGGGTTGGTGACCATGATGGCGCGGGTCTTGTCGGTGATGCAGGCCTCCACCTTGGCGCGGTCGGCGTAGTGATAGCCTTCCTCGGGGGTGGTGGTGATGGGCTTGATGACGCCGCCGGTGAGGGTGACCATGGTGTTGTAGTTGGGGTAGTAGGGCTCGGGGATCAGGATTTCGTCGCCCTCGTCCAGAATGGTGGACAGAACGATCTGCAGGGCCTCGGAGCCGCCGACGGTGATGAGGATCTCGTCCTTCTCGAAGTGCATGTTCAGGTTGTCATAGTACTTCTGGATGGCGTCGATCAGCACGGGCATACCGGGGGATGCGGCGTACTCCAGAACGGGCTGCTCAAAGTCCTTCACGGCATCGAAGAAGGCCTTGGGGGTGACCACGTCGGGCTGGCCGATGTTCAGGTGATAGATATTGCGGCCCTTTGCCTCAGCTGCCACTGCAAAGGGGTGGAACTTACGCATGGGGGACAGACCGCACTTTTCGATCTTGCTGGAAAACTTCATGTCCTTACCTCCGTTGTGTTGATACTTATTTGCTTGGTTTCCACAAAAGTTCAAGGGTATTGTACGCCTTGTAACAGGTAATGTCAATTGTTGAACCTGTATTTTTGGTCGGAAGGCAGAGGGCATTTTTTGGGTTTTTTCCTGCCTCTGGGAGAAGAGGGCCGGAACAGGGCAAGAGGCCTGCGCTGCTGTCAACAGCGCAGACCTCTTGCCCGGATCTGGCCGCAGGCGATCCTCCGGC
>JAEDLP010000104.1 GCA_016295225.1 Oscillospiraceae bacterium
ACAGGCAGTTTGACCAATGGCGAGGGATTATTTCGCCAGAGGAAGCCAAATTTTCCCAGGAGTCCTTTGTGGATTTCAAGAAAATTTTGCGAACTATGATGGAAAAAGACCCGCCAGTGGGCGTATTGACGTTTTCAAACAAGCCCTAGGGGGTATTTTCTTTTTTCTCCGGGCAGGCACGGCGGGTTCTGCCCCGTCATATACTGTAGTACCACCCTAGCGAAAGGAAGGATCATCCATGGATCAACTCCACCAGATCCCCCAGGCCCAGAAGCTGCTGAAGGACCAGGCGGCCCTCCGTCAAGTCCTCAGCAACCCAGACACCCAGAAGGTCCTGGCACAACTCCAGAAAACCGATACCAGCCAGCTCCAGGCTGCGGCCCAGGCCGCTCTGAAGGGGGACGCCTCCGCCCTGAACGGCATCCTTCGGAAACTCTCTCAGGACCCCGAGGCCGCCAAGGCCATGAATGCGCTGAACAAAAAACTCTCCAAGTGACCCATCCGTCAGCCCTGGAAAGGAGGGATTCCCTTGGCTGATTTCGAGGAAGCCCTCAACTCCCTGCTGTCCAACCCCGACGCCATGGGACAGATCCTGTCCCTGGCGGGGTCCCTGGGCGGTCAGGCCCAGGAAGCAGCCGCCCAGGATGCGTCGGCCAGCCAGCCGGCTCCCCCAGAGCCATCCCTTTCCCTTCCGGACCTGGGGCAGATCGGGCGGCTGATGGAACTCTTCCAGTCGGCCACCCAGACCAACGAAGAAGCCGCGGCTCTGCTGGCCGCCCTGCGGCCCTTCCTCCGGGAAGACCGCCAGCGAAAGCTGGACCGGGCCATCAAAGCGGCGGGCATGTCCCACGCCGCCCGCCAGGCCCTTCGTCTGTGGAAAGAGGGTGAGCTCCATTTATAACGCCTATATCCCCGGGGGCGTCCCCTATGAAAAAATCCCGGAGGGTTCTCCTCCGGGACGGGATTCTCATGCTTCTTCGGTCTCCGGCAAATCCTCCGGCAGCCCCCTGGCCGGTCTCTCCGGCCTGCTGGGCAAGCTGGGTAAGGCGGACACCGGCGACCTGCTTTTGCTTCTGCTCCTCTTTCTCCTGTTCAAAGAGGGGGAGCAGACCGATTGGGTCCTGCTCTTAGCCCTGGCCTCCGTCCTCCTTCTGGACGGCGACGGCTGAGCTCTCGTGGAGGACCGTTCCGTCAGGCAGAGCAAAGGACACGCCGCCCTCCAGGGGTGCGCGCAGGTCGGTGGCGGTCATTTCGTAGACCGTCCTGCCGTCCTCCTGGGTCTCCGCGCCCCAGAGAAGGCCGGTGGCCGTCTCGATCCAGTAGCGGTCCAGGCTGTTCAGGCCCTCGTCACGGACCTCCACATAGATGCAGTCCTTGCCGTTCCTGGTCTCGTATCCGGCGGCGTTGATCCGGGCGGGGTCCAGCTTCAGCACATCCTCATAGGTTGGGATGCGCTGGGCCAGGTCGGCAGCCCCTTCTCCCAGGTCTACCTCCCGCCAGGTCCGGTCCCCCGCGTACCACAGGTACAGGGTTCCGTCCCCCACCAGCCGATACTGGGTGGTTCCCCCCGTGGTCACCGCCGTCTTCACATAGCCTCCATCGGCCCAGATCCGGATCTGGTCGGAGGCGCTCCCGCCGTTCCAGGACAGGGTCACCGTCAGTTCCCGGTAGTAGCTGTCCGGCCGGTTCAGGGTGGCGATGACGCTCTGGACCGTGTCGGTGGTAACCTCCACCGGGAGAAACTCGCGGTTCTCCCCCGTCCCCTCCTGGCTCAGATCCGGCGGGGTGACCTCCGGGACTCCCATGAGGGAGGGCAGGCCAAAGCTCACGAGGACCGCGGCCACAACCGTGATGGCGATGGCAATGACCAGGATGGTGCGGTTTTTCTGATCCATAGGAATGCCCTCCTATTCTGCTGCATCCTTCGGCAAAGGCTCGCAAGGGGCCGTACCTTACACGGAAAACTCCTCCGGCGGCTGGGCCCGCAGCCCCTTCTTCCACAGGATGGCGTCCACGATCCGGCGGCAGGCCTCCCCGTCGCCGTAGGGGTTCACCGCGTGGGCCATGGCGTCGTAAGCGGCCGGATCGGTGAGGAGCCGCGCCCCCTGGGCATAGACCTCCTCCTCCTCGGTGCCGGCCAGCAGGACGGTCCCCGCCTTCACGGCCTCGGGCCGCTCGGTCTCCCGGCGCAGGACCAGGACAGGACGGCCCAGAGCGGGCGCTTCCTCCTGGAGTCCGCCGGAGTCGGTCATCACAAAGGTCGACCGGGCCATGAGATTGTGCATCTCGTCGGGGGTCAGCGGGTCGATCAGATGGATGCGGTCATGGCCGGACAGATAGGTCTGGGCGGCCTCCCGCACCACGGGCGACAGGTGGACGGGATAGACCAGCTCGGCCTCCGGGAAGTCCTCGGCCAGACGGCGGAGGGCTTTCATAATGTTGGTCATGGGCTGGCCGTAGTTCTCCCGCCGGTGACAGGTCACCAGGATGATCTTCCGGCCGGCATAGTCCAGCTCGTTGAGGAGCTGGGTGCGGAACCGGTAGTCATCCCGGACGGTGGTCTTCAGGGCGTCGATGACCGTGTTGCCCGTGATAAAGATGCCGTCCCGGATGCCCTCGTTGACGAGGTTCTCCCGGTTGGCCCGGGTGGGGGCGAAGTGAAGCTCCGCCAGATCCCCCACCAGGGTGCGGTTCATCTCCTCCGGGAAGGGGGAGTACTTGTCCCAGGTCCGCAGGCCGGCCTCCACGTGGCCCACGGCGATCTTCTGGTAGAAGGCCGCCAGCGCCCCGGAGAAGGTGGTGGAGGTGTCTCCGTGGACCAGGACCAGGTCGGGCTTTTCCCGGTGGAAAACCTCCTCCAGCCCCAGCAGGCACTTGCTGGTGATGGTGTACAGGCTCTGCTTGGCCTGCATGATATTCAGGTCATAGTCGGGGGTGATGTCGAAGAGACGCAGCACGTCGTCCAGCATCTCCCGGTGCTGGGCGGTGATGCAGCAGACGCTCTCAATCTCCGGTCTGCTCTCCAGCTCCTTCACCAGAGGAGCCATCTTCACCGCCTCCGGCCGGGTCCCGAAGATGGTCATGACTTTCAGCGACATGGTCAGCCGCCTCCTTTTCTTCTTCCGGTTTCTCGTGGTGCTCGGCGTGGCTCATGGAGATCTTGGCGGCGATGAGGCCGGCAAAGCACAGGGCGCACAGCAGCACCATGGCCTTCAGGGCGCCGCTGGTGGTGAGGACCACGGCGGACAGGCCCAGGATGGCGCTGATGACGTAGAGGATGGCCACCGCCTGCTTCTGATTGAAGCCCATGTCAATGAGCCGGTGGTGCACATGGCTGCGGTCGGGGGACATGGGGTTCTGGCCCTTGGAGATCCGGCGCAGGATGGCGAAGCAGGTGTCGAACAGGGGCAGGCCCAGCATCAGGAAGGGCACCGCGAAGGAAATGATGGTGTAAAACTTAAACAGGCCCTGGATGGACACCGTGGCCAGCACGAAGCCCAGAAAGGTGGAGCCCGTATCCCCCATAAAGATCTTGGCGGGGTTGTGGTTGTAGGGAATGAAGCCGATGCAGCTGCCGGCCAGGGCAGCCATCATAAGGGCTACCAGGTTGTCGCTGACCAGCATGGCAATGACCAGCATGGTCAGGGAGCTGATGGTGGCCACGCCCACGGCCAGGCCGTCCAGGCCGTCGATGAGGTTGACGGCGTTGGTGATGGCCACGATCCAGATCACGGAGATGGGGATGGCCCAGGGGCCCAGAACCCAGTAGGGGTTGTCACTGAAAATATTGGGGTTGGACAGGACCTCGATCACGTTTCCATGGAGAACCGCGATGAGGGCCGCCACGATCTGCACGATAAACTTGGGCATGGCGGGCAGAGCGTGGATGTCGTCGATGATACCCAGGATCACGATGATGATGCTGCCCACCAGCATCCCGCGAAGGGGGGTGGACAGGGGTACGAAGACCAGGGTACTCAGGAGAAATCCCAAAAAGATGGCCAGGCCGCCCATCCGGGGGATGGGGTGCTTGTGCATGCGCCGGTTGTCCTTGGGCACGTCCACCGCGCCCACCTTCTCGGCCAGGGATTTCACCACAGGCGTGGCGATAAACGAGATGAGCATGGCCGCCGCAAGGGCCGCCACGATCTGCGCAATCGCCGGAAGTTCCATTGTCATAATGCTTGTACGCTCCTTTGGAATGCACGGCCTGTGCGGGGATCAGCGGGGGGCGAACCCCACCTTCTTATGGACCTTGCGCAGGGTCTTGTAGGCGATGCCGGCGGCCTTCTCGGCCCCCTGGCGGTAGAGGGTCTCCAGGGCGCCCTTGTCGGCCAGCAGGCGCTCGGTCTCCTCCCGGATGGGCCGGAGGATCTCCACCACAGCCTCGCCCACGGCGGGCTTGAAGGCCCCGTAGCCCTGGCCGGCGAACTCATTCTCCACGGCCTCGAAGGACTTGCCGGTGACGGCGGCGTAGATCTCGATGAGGTTGGACACGCCGGGCTTCTCGGGGGAGCGGTAGATGCCGCCCTCGCTGTCGGTGACCGCCCGCTTGAACTTCCGCATGATGTCCTCGGGCTTATCCATGACCAGCACGTAGGAGTTCTCATTGGGGTTGGACTTGGACATCTTCTTATCGGGCTCGCTGAGGGACATGACCCGGGCGGCCACCTTGGGGATGTGGGCCTCGGGCATGGTGAACACGTCGCCGTAGACCGAGTTGAACCGCTGGGCGATGTTCCGGGCCAGCTCCACGTGCTGGCGCTGATCCTCGCCCACGGGAACCAGGTCGGTCTGATAGAGCAGGATGTCGGCCGCCATGAGGCTGGGGTAGGTGAACAGGCCGGCGTTCACGTTGTCGGCGTGGGAGGCGGACTTGTCCTTGAACTGGGTCATGCGGCTGAGCTCGCCGAACATGGTGTAGCAGTTGAGCACCCAGGCCAGCTCGGCGTGCTGGGGCACCTGGGACTGGATGAAGATGATGCTCTTTTCGGGGTCCAGGCCGCAGGCGATGAACTGGGCAAAGAGCTCCAGGCTCTGGCGGCGGAGGGCGGCGGGGTCCTGACGGACGGTGATGGCGTGCATGTCAGCCACGCAGTACAGGGCGTTGTAGTCCTCCTGGAGGGCGACCCAGTTCCGCATCGCGCCCAGGTAGTTGCCCAGGGTGATCTTGCCGCTGGGCTGGGTGGCGCTGAAAATGATCTTTTTGTTTTCCATAATACCTCCAAGCGCGGGATTCCGCGCAGTATAATCAAATTCATGTCCCCTTATCTTACCACAACTCCCCTTCCCGCGCAACAATCCGATGAATAAACCTTGACATTTCCCCAGGTGAATTTTACAATGTGGGGTGAGAAATACAATGAGAATGGAGAGCATTTTCTATGGATATGACCTGGTTTGACGAAATGGAGGCGCGGATTCCCACCGGGACCGTCCGCACCCGATTCGCCCCCTCCCCCACCGGCTACATGCACGTGGGCAACCTGCGCACCGCCCTGTACACCTGGCTCATCGCCCGGAAGGACAAGGGCACCTTCATCTTCCGTCTGGAGGACACCGACCAGACCCGCCAGGTGGAGGGCGCCACCGAGCTCATCTACCGCACCATGGCCGAGTGCGGCCTGACCCACGACGAAGGCCCCGACGTAGGCGGCCCCGTGGGTCCCTATATCCAGACCCAGCGCCGGGACCTCTATGGCAAGTATGCCCAGCTGCTGGTGGAAAAGGGCCACGCCTACTACTGCTTCTGCGAGAAGGCAGAGTCCGAGGAGGACTCCGGCGAGTTCAACCGGGCCGCCGACCCCTGCCGGAACCTGAGCCCCGAGGAAGTGGCCGCCAACCTGGCCGCCGGCAAGCCCTACGTCATCCGCCAAAAGATCCCCGCTGAGGGCTCCACCACCTTCCACGACGCCTCCTTCGGCGACATCACCGTGGAGAACAATACCCTGGACGACCAGGTTCTCATGAAGCGGGACGGTCTGCCCACCTACAACTTCGCCAACGTCATCGACGACCACCTGATGGGCATCACCCACGTGGTCCGGGGCAGCGAGTACCTGTCCTCCGCCCCCAAGTACAACCTGCTGTACGAGGCCTTCGGCTGGGAGATCCCCACCTACATCCACTGCTCCCCCGTCATGC
>JAEDLP010000105.1 GCA_016295225.1 Oscillospiraceae bacterium
ACTTCTTCCACCAGGCCTTCTTCACGTTGTTCTTCAGCTCCACGCCCAGGGGGCCATAGTCCCAGGTGTTGGCCAGACCGCCGTAGATCTCACTGCCGGAGAACACGAAGCCGCGGCCTTTGCACAGAGCAACAATTTTTTCCATGGTCTTCTGAGAATTGGAAAGCATAATTTTAACTCCTCCCTCGCCGGTGGTTTCGGCGATCACATATTTGGTCGTATAGGAAGCCGCCTCTTTTCGCTCTCTTGGGCGGCGCATGGCCATAATAGTTCAATTATATCCAAAAACCAAACGGTGTCAAGGGATGAAAGATTTCCTGATACATATATAAGGGACTCCACTGTCCCTTTTGTCTCAGGGCAGCAAAACAGGCGGCCCTTTCGGACCGCCTGTTTTCCATTTGCTCAGTATCCGAAGCCAAACCCAAAGGGCCAGCTGCCGCCGCTCTGCTGGTTATACTCCTGTTGCTGCTGCTGCTGATACTCCTTCTGGGCTTCCTCCTGCATGGCCTCCTTCTCGGGGGTGGATTCCTCCAGGGTCACCTTCACGGTGGTGGTCTCGCCGCTGCGGTAGACGGTGAGTTCCACGGTGTCCCCCACTTCGTACCCGTTCTTGGCGCTGATGAGCTCCTCGGCAGAGGTCACCTCCGTGTCGTTGATTTTGGTGATGATGTCGCCAACCTTCAGACCTGCCTTTTCACCGCAGAGGCCGGGGGTGACCACGATCACTTCCGCCCCGGCAGGGACGCCGTAAGCCTGGACGTTCTGATCCACATCGTTCACAGAGATGCCCAGCAGGGGCTTGCCGGTGACATAGCCGTTGGTCACCAGTTCGCTGACCATGTCCGCCACGTCGTCCATGGGGATGGCGAAGCCCAGGCCCTCCACGGAAGCGGAGGAAGAGGAGCCGCTGGAGGAATACTTGGCGGAGACGATGCCGATGACCTCGCCGTGGCTGTTGAAGAGAGGACCGCCGGAGTTGCCGGAGTTGATGGCGCAGTCGGTCTGGATCATGTTCATCTTCCGGCCGTCGGCCATGGTGATGGAGCGGTTCAGGGCGGAGATGATGCCGGTGGTCTCGGTGAAGGTCAGCTCACCCAGGGGGTTGCCGATGGCGGTCACCTGCTCGCCCACCAGCATGTCTCCGGAGGAGCCAATGACCACGGGGGTCAGGTCGTTGGCCTCGATCTTGATGACGGCGATGTCGTTGGCCTCCTCGCCGCCCACATAGGTGGCAGGGTAGCTCTTGCCGTCTACAAAGGTCACGGTAATGGAGTTTGCGTTCTCAATAACATGGTAGTTGGTAAGGATGTATCCGTCCTCAGTGATAACAAAGCCGGAACCGGCCGCCGCGCCGGTCACAGTCTGGCCGAAGATGTTGGTGCTGACGATATCCACGGTGATGCCCACGGTGGAGCCCACGTAAGCGGCGTAGATCTCAGCGGTGGTCATCTCCTTTTCGGTATTCACCGCAGTGACATTGATCTTGGTGGGTTCCCGGTCGCCCACGTAAAGGGTGGTCTCCCCGCTGCCGGAAACGGTTTGATACAGGGGATGAATGACCGCCCCAAGAAGGGCGCACACCAGACACAGGGCCACAACTTTGATCGATCCGCTCTTGATCTTTTTGGGCTTTTTCTTCTTCTCCGGGTCAAAACCATTGGGGTCCGTGTAGCCCCCTCCGTTGAAGACGGGTCCGTTCTGATAGTTTCCCGGTGCGAAGGGGTCCCGGTTTTCCTTGTTGTAGTCGTTGCCGAAGTTGTCCATAGCTCTGGAGCCTCCCTGTCATTTTCATCTGCTTCATCCACAGTGCTGTGGAAAACGGATCTGTTTTTTTGATTTCGCTGTGAGTATACGGGGAATTTATGAAGATTTCGTGACATTCCCGTGAAGAAATTTTAATTTTTTCCCCCGGTCTCCTCCCGCCGGCTGTGGAGAATGGCGTGCATGTCGTTGGCCGCCATGGTAATGTCCCCAAAGGTATCCCGGAACATCCCAGCCCGCCACAGATTGCGCATCATGATGAGGAAGACAGGGCCCAGGATCATGCCCAGAACGCCGGCCGTCCGCATGCCCACATAGATGGCCAAAAGGGACAGCAGGGGGTGCAGGCCAGTCTGATCCCCCACAATCTTCGGCTCCACCACCCGCCGGAACAGGCAGATGATCCCCCAAATGATCAGCAGGTACAGAGCTTTTCTCCAGTCGCCCAGGATAACGTCCACGATCATCCAGGGTACCAGGACGGTGCCCGCCCCCAGGATGGGGATAAAGTCCAGCACCGCCAGCAGGAAGGCCAGAAGCATTCCATAGGGCTGCCCCATGATGCCAAAACCCACGGCCAGAATGATCATAACCCCCAGGGAGATGGTCAGCTCGGCTCTGATGTAACCGCCAAAGGCCGCCGAGAAGGCCCGGCGAAGCTGCGCCCAGATCGCCCGCAGACTCTTGGGGGTGCAGTCGGCCACAGTTTTCCGCAGGTTAGGATAATCCGAGGCCGTAAAGAACCAGGCCATCAGGAAGAACAGAAACGCCATCACAAAGGAAGATATGCTGCGGGCCGCCGAGGTAGTCTTAGGAACGATCCGGGAGGCCAGTTCATTCAGCCAGGCCAGCAGCCGGTCGGACAGATCGTGAATAATATTCTGGATATTTTCCGGGAAGTAGGTCAGAATCTTATCCGTGGTCTCTCCCAGCTGCAGGTATATGTTCTGAAAGGCCGCCCACATCTCATCCCAGTTGCCGTAAAGCTCGGCGATCTCATGCCAGCCCTTCATCACCAGCCCGGTCAGGATACCGCCCAAGGCGCCCACCACCAGAAGAATCATCACCAGGGACAGGATTCCCCGGGGAATTTTCCACCGGGTGTGGATAAACCGGAGGATGGGCTCCGTGGCTGCGGTGAAAGCCAGGGCAAATAGAAAGGGCATGCACAGCTCCAGAACGGGCCTGCCCAGGAGGATCAGAGCCAGGACTACCCCAACAAAGATCAGCAGGCGGATGCCCAGCCGCATCCAGAGCATCCGGCGCTGAGGCCGGGTCAAAGGGCTGTTTTCCATAGGCTCTCCTTTTTCAACAGGGTTTGGACAACGTTTGTTTTCCAGTTTACCCATCATTTGTGAAGAAATCGTTACGTGGCCGTAAAAAAATTGCAAGGATTTCCTTTCTCCGGCAATTTCCGACAAAAAGAAAAAACCGCCTGAATATTCAGACGGTTTTTTTGCGCACTTCAATTACTGAGGGATCTTGTTCAGACGCAGGGTCATCTTGCTCTTGCGGTTCGCTGCGGTATTCTTGTGCAGCAGACCACGGGCAGCAGCCTGATCCACAGCCTTGACGGCCTCTTTGTATCTCTTATCGGCCTCGACGCGGTTGCCTTCGTTGATAGCAGCGTCAAAATACTTCAGCTGAGTCTTGAGTGCGGACTTAGCGGCCTTGTTTCTTGCGGCCTTTGTCTGATTGACCAGAACACGCTTCTTTGCAGACTTGATATTCGGCAAACCAAACACCTCCTCCGATTGGTTCAAATTTAGTCACAAAAGTTCTGTGCAGGAATGTATTTTAGCACAACGTTTTTTAAATTGCAAGCATTTTTCTCAAAAAATTAGATTTTTTACATAATTTTTTGAAAAATGCTAAGAATAGTGGCAGAAATGCAACACTTCCACCAGATATGGTGGTTCACAGGAGAGGAAAACCCATGACCAACGGCAGAAAAATTGATTTGGCCCTGGAAGCAAAAGAATTTGCGGAGGGTTCTGCGGAAAAAACTTCCCGGCTTTCCGGGGTAAAAGCAGAGGAAGACACCGTCTTTGGGCTGCCCCTGACCAGAGTGAAAATCTTAGATCAGGAGGGGGAAGCGGCTCTGGGCAAGCCCAAGGGGACTTACCTGACCCTGGATCTGGAGGAACTTCCCCGGGATCGAGAGGAGATCCTCCGCACCGCCCGTGCAGTGGCCGCCATGCTGGAAGAATTGCCAGGACTGCCCCAGGAGGGGTTGGTTCTGGTGACTGGCCTGGGCAACCGCCGGGTGACTCCCGACGCCATCGGACCCAAGACCGCCGACGCCCTGCTGGTGACCCGGCATCTGGTCCAGACCCTCCCCGAACCCTTCGCCTCCCTCCGGCCGGTGGCGGCTCTGGCCCCCGGAGTCACCGGTTCCACCGGGATGGAGAGCGGAGAAATCATCGGTTCGGTCATCAAAAAACTAAAGCCCGTCTGTCTCATCGCCGTGGACGCCCTGGCCGCCCGGCGGCAGGAGAGGGTCTGCCGCACCATCCAGATCGCCGACACGGGGATCGTCCCCGGCTCCGGGGTGGGCAACGCCCGGATGGCTCTGGATGAGAAAAGCCTGGGCATCCCGGTCATCGCCGTGGGAGTTCCCACGGTGGTGGACGCCGGAACCCTCTGCCTGGATCTGCTGGAGGACGCCGGACAGAAGGACTTCGACCCCTCTATCTTCCGGGGCGAGGGGGCCGAGTGGTTCGTCACCCCCCGAAACGTGGACAGTCAGGTGGACATTCTCTCCCGGGTCCTGGGGCTGGGGATCTCCACCGCCCTGCATGTGGATTTTTCGGTGGAAGATGTGGAAAAGTGGACATCCTAAGGGACTTTTCCCTGATTTTTCGGCGTTTTTTATCCACACGCAGGTGGATTTTCGGGACAGATTTATTCCCCTTTCCCCTGGATGTACGCCATCAGAGCCCCCCAGCTTCCGTGGGGCTCCCCGGAGATATCCCTGCCCTCCTGGTTGATGAGGCAGTCGGTGAGAAAGAACACATCTATGCCGATTTTCTTGGCGGCGCCGTCCTCGATGACATCGTTCCCCACCATGATGCACTCCGCCGGGGTGCAGCTGATCTTTTCAAGAACCTCCTCATAATACCTGGGGTTGGGTTTGGAATAGCTGGAATTTTCATAGGTGGTAATAAACTCGAAGTCCTCCGGCTCCAGTCCCGTCCAGCGGATGCGGCTCTGGGTGGCGATGGCGGGGAAAATGGGGTTGGTGGCCAGCACCACCCGGTAGCCCATCTCCTTCAGACGGCGGACTGTTTCCCCAGCCTGTGGAGCAAATCCGCAAACTTTCTGGGCTTTCTGGAACTCTTTGGCGTAAAATTCCTCAAAAACCGGGGCGTCGTCCCGGGCTTTTTCCCCATAGATGTGGGAAAATGCCTCCCAGAAAGCCGCCTCGTTGGTCCGGCTGCCGTCGTTCTTCACCATGGCGGCCACCCCGGCCCAGATGTTGCCGGCCAGACTGTGGGGGTCATAGCCCAGCGGAGCCAGCTTCACAGCAAGATCCTTAAAGTATGTTGTGGTGAACAGATCCTGGTCCATCGGCAGAAGAGTGCCGTCCAAGTCAAACAAAATGGTGGTTTTCTTCATGGGGTCTCCTTCTTCAAAAGCCTCCCTTGGGAAAGGGAGGCTTTTGGCGTGTCAAAATTACTTGAATTTCCGGCTCTCCGCCACGGCCAGCTCGTCGCAGCGGTTGTTATACGGGTTGGAGGCGTGGCCCTTGACCCAGTGATAGGTCAGCTTGTGAACCTGGGTCAGGCCCAGAAGCTCCTCCCATAGATCGGGGTTCAGGGCGGGTTTCTTGTCGCTCTTTACCCAGCCCCGCTTTTTCCAACCCCAGGCCCAGCCTTTTTCCAGGGCGTCGATGACATACTTGGAATCGGAATACAGATCCACCGCACAGGGCTCTTTCAACAGGGACAGAGCGGCGATCACCGCCGTCAGCTCCATCCGGTTATTGGTGGTGGAGGGTTCCCCGCCGGAGATCTCCTTCTTGTGCTGGCCATACATCAGCACAGCCCCCCAGCCACCGGGACCAGGGTTGCCGGAACATGCGCCGTCTGTGTAAATGGTTACTTGTTTCATTGCGGTTTTTTCTCCTCGGCGTCCAGCGCGGCAGCCTCCTTTTTGGCGTCCCTTCTGGCAGCCAGGACCAGAGCCACACCGACGATGAGGAAAAAGGTTGCCATGGCCAGATGAGGGGCACACTGGGCCCAGCCAACCAGGGGGACCACGGAAATCACGGTCCGACCAATCAGCAGAAGGCTCAGGAGAATGGCAATGGCCCCTCCCCCGTAAAATATCTTACGGAAGTCTTTTCCTAATCCCATGTT
>JAEDLP010000106.1 GCA_016295225.1 Oscillospiraceae bacterium
ATTGAGGTTCCCCTCAGCTGAAACAAAACGCCCCCGGTGAATCAACCTCACCGGGGGAAACCGTCAAAACTACTGCGCCGGGAACTACTATGCGTTTTTCCCTGGGTTGTAGATATATATTATTATTAAAATAGAAAGGAGACCTGTCTATGTCAAGTGCCGGTCACATTAAACCCCGTAAAAATCAAAAGGGGGAAATCACTGGTTACCAGCTGGTGGTGGAGATCGAGCCTGATCCCATCACCGGCAAGCGTAGAAGATTCTACAGAACAGTCAAAGGAAACAAGAAGCAGGTCGCGAAGGCTCTGCGCGACTTCCAGGCTGAGATCGAAAATGGAGGGGTACCAACTGCCCACTCCGTCATGAAGGTCAAGGACTGGATGGATCAATGGCTGAAGCTGTACCTGCCCAACATTGAGGAAACCACCCGTGTTGGATATCGGGAAAAGATCGACAAGTACATCAACCCCAACCTGGGCAACATCCCTCTGAAATCTCTCACAACCACCGCCGTCCAGGCCTGGGTAAACAAGCTTCAGACGGAATACGGTCTTGCTCCCAAGACCATCAGCAACGCCTATCTGAATCTGAGTGCAGCCATGAAACAGGCTGTTATGGAGGGTAAAATCCCCACCAATCCCTGCCTGTATGTGAAGCTGCCGAAGAAACAGAAATATCAGGCTGCCTATTACACCAAGGCTGAGGTCACAGATGTACTGAATAAGGTCAAGGGAACTGACCTCTATCTACCCATCCTGATTGAGTTCTACCTGGGACTTCGCCGTGGTGAGTTACTGGGCCTCCACTGGTCTGATATCGATATGGAGAACGGCATTGCCCACATCCGCAACAACTATGTCAGAGGCGAGAAAGGTGCCATCTGTAAGACACCCAAGAGTCAGGCTGGCATCCGTGATCTCCCCATCGGAGCTTCCCTGCTGCCTGAGCTGAAAAAGGCCAGGGCTCAGTATAACATGAACAAGCTGGCCATGGGCACTGCGTTCACCGACTCCGACCTGGTCATCTGCAAACCGGATGGCACACCCTATAAGCCCGATACCATGAGCCATAAGTGGGAGAGATTTCTGAAGAAGCATTCCTTGAAAAAGATCCGCTTCCATGATCTCCGCCACACCTGTGCCACCATGCTGATTGAAGCCAACGTCCCCATGAAGACTGTCTCAACCTTCATGGGTCACGCCAACATTCAGATCACCTTCGATACCTACGCCCACTGCACCAAAACCATGGAGCAGCAGGCCGCTGATACCATTGATAATATTCTCTCTCATGTAATTTAATGTTCGAGCCGGTGTTGCCCTTTTGGGTACCCGGCTTTTTTTGTTGCCACGGCGGCGTTTCGGCGGCATCGCCAAGGTAAGAGAAGAGAAAACCATTGAAAACACGAGCCTTCAAGGCGAGTGATCACCGGGCAAAGCTACAGGTGTGAAAGACCGTTGCCGTCACAGCAGATCCATTTGGGCCGAATCCTATGCTCAAATCCGGGGACGCGGGGTCGTGAGAGCAAAATTCCCTGCTTTGGTAAGTATCGGGTCGATGGGTGCCATCAAGCAAACGTCCCCGCAGAAATCCCTGGCCATGCAGCAGGGGATTCCAACGGGGATCCTTACGGGTCTTTTTTGGTCGCCGTCGGCACGCCGTCGTCGCATCGCCCCGGTTTTTGTCGTAAATTTTGCTGCGCCGGCGAAAATGTCGCCCAAATCAGACCGACTAACTGCGTCTAACTACGACTAATTACGAATAACTACGAATGGTGATTTTGGGTGCAGAAACAAGAAAAAGCCTCGATATCCTTAGATATCGAGGCTTTTCTTATGGTTGCGGAGGTAGGACTTGAACCTACGGCCTCCGGGTTATGAGCCCGACGAGCTACCAACTGCTCTACTCCGCGATATGGTGCCGGAGACCGGGGTCGAACCGGCACGGGATTACTCCCATGGGATTTTAAGTCCCAGGCGTCTGCCAATTCCGCCACTCCGGCATTTCCAGCGGTCTCGCACTCCTTAGTGCTCAATTAATATACCATACCTTGCTGTCTTTGTCAAGAAGAAATTTTATTTTTTCTAAATTTTTAATGTACCGTGGACCACACGCAGGCCCACGGTACGTAAACCACTCATCGGGCCGTCTCTTCATCCCCGCAGCCGAAGCTGTTTCGGAAATGCTCGCCAATGAGCATCAATTCCCCCGGCGTAGAGATATCCGCTTTCGATCGGTTGATAAACGCTCGTACCTTTGGAGGCAAGGAATAAAAATATGCCTCCATCTGGGGATTTTCTACTTCATTTGCATCACCCTGATCCAGTTTCCCCGTTTTCTCAAAAATCATGCCATCGGTTTGTTGCCAAGACTTCCGGTTTTCGGTATACTGGTTTCAAACAAACAGGAGGATCTAAAAATGAAAAAACGACTTTCGGCTTTTTTCCTCGCCATTGTGTCGCTGTTCCTGGTTTTTACCATAACCGGATGCACCGATGCAAACGGTACGGACTTTGGATCAACCGTTATCGTCACGACCCCAGATTCCGGTGAAGACGCGGCCATCGCCGAGGACGGCGCCTACACCACCAAAGAAGACGTGGCCCTCTATCTTCACACCTACAGTCATCTCCCCGACAACTTTATCACCAAAAAGGAAGCCCAGGCTCTGGGATGGGAAGGCGGTTCTCTGGAACCCTACGCCCCCGGGATGTGCATCGGCGGCAGCTATTTCGGCAACTATGAAGGGCTGTTACCTGAAAAAGACGGGCGCGAATACCACGAGTGTGACATCGACACCTTGGGCGCTGACAGCCGCGGCGCCAAACGCATCGTCTATTCCAACGACGGCCTGATCTACTACACCGAAGACCACTACGAATCCTTTGAACTTCTCTACGGGGAGGAATAACCATGCAGTCTCTGACTTTGGACGGGATCACGCTTGGGGAAAAATCTGTTCTCCATCCCCTGCTGGCCCGGGAGTTCTCCTTCCCAAGCTGGTATGGCGGCAATCTGGACGCCCTCTTTGACTGTCTCACAGATGTCACCGAGGAGGTCACCATCACCCTCCGGGAGCTGGACGATTTAACCCCCTACGCCCGGCGGGTGGTCAAGGTTCTCCAAGCCGCCGCCAAAGAAAACCCTCACATCCATCTGCACACGGACTGACACAAGGAACCCTGCTCAAGGTGAGCAGGGTTCCTCTTCTCTTTATAAATGGGTGTTCACATATTCCTCCCGGATACTTTCCGGCACCAAATTACCTCCGGTGGCCCAGAGGATATGGGAGGCCTGGGGCATCTTTTCCCCAAGGCCGTTCTTCTCCAGGTAAGCCTGGGTCTCCGCAAAGCGATTCAGCATTACCACGCCCTGGATGGACGCACAGGCGCTGGGCTCGATGAAGATCTCCTCGCTCTCCAACAGGTCCCGCATATAGTCGTAGAGCTTCGCGTCCCGGATGGTGAACTCACCGCTGAGAATGGGTTTCATCACCCGACCCACGAAACCGGATGCCCGGCCCACGGCCAAGCCATCCGCGTGGGTGAGGCCGGTGAGGCCGATATCCTGAACGGAGATCTCGTTCTGGAGGCCGGTGGCCATCCCGAGAAGCATGCAGGGCGCCTGGGTAGGCTCCACAAAGAACACGTGGACTGAGTCTCCAAACATCTGCTTTAGTCCGAAGGTAATACCCCCGGGTGCGCCGCCCACGCCGCAGGGGATATAGACAAAGAGAGGGTGCCGGTCATCTACCGTCACGTCCAACGCCTGCAGCTGACCCACCAGACGCTTGGCCGCCACGGCATAGCCCAGAAAGAGGTTTCGGGAGTTCTCGTCGTCCACAAAGTAGCTCTTGGGATTGGCGTCGGAACTGGCTCTCCCCTGCTTCACCGCCTCGCTGTAGTCGGACGAATACTCCATCACAGTAACGCCATGCTGACGAAGCAGATCCTTTTTCCACTGCTTGGCGTCGGCAGACATGTGGACGATGACCTGGAAGCCCACCGCCGCGCTCATGATCCCGATACTCATCCCCAGGTTGCCGGTGGAGCCCACCTGGACGGTATACTGGGAGAAGAACGCCCGGGCCTCCGGTGCCGCCAGCTTGGCATAGTCATCCTCCACGCCGCTGAGGAGACCATGCTCCATGGCCAGATCCTCCGTATATTTAAGGACTTCATAGATACCGCCCCGAGCTTTTACAGAACCTGCAATGGCAAGGTGGCTGTCCTGCTTGAGCAGGAGCTTGCCATCCAACCGGCTGCCGTACTTCTCATTCAACCGTCTTTGCAGTTGGGGAACCGGCGTGAGAACCGATTCAATGATACCGACCTTCTCCCGGGTCTCCGGGAAACACTTCATAATAAAAGGAGCAAATCGCTCCAAACGGGCTTCCGCATCGTCAACGTCCGCCATGGTGAGATCGATCTGTTTGGCCCCTTCGGCCCAGGTGGTTCGATCCGGGTTGATCCAAACCAGTTCGGTTTCCTCGCGAAGATCCTTTACAATGGGACAGGACGCCTCCAGGGCCCCATAGTTTTCCAGCATACGGTACACCTCTCTTATTCTTCTATTTTTATTGTATCATATCACGCAAAGAAAATTCTGTCATCCATTTTCCAAAATTCGCGCACATACTTCTCCCCCTCCTGCGTATACTGGGTTGTATATCCCTTTGGGAAGGAGGTCATCCCATGGCAGAGAGTAACACCCGTCGGCTTCCGCCGCCGCCGCCCGTCCCGGAACCACAGGATCTGGACGACATGATTTTTCGCTGGGAATCCGATGTTCCAACCGTCAGCGACCGCTGATGGGAACAATCGTCGGTTTTCCCGGCGTTTTCCCTTTACATGGGAGAAAAAATCAGATATAATGTGTTATTACATGGCTACGTTTTTAATCAAGACTAAAGAATGCGAGTGATTGAAAGATGCTTCAATTTGACGAATATAAGGTCAAACTCAACAACCTTCTCCCCCAGCTGGACGAGTTGGAACAGGCTCTGAACTTGGAGAGCACCGCCCGTGAGGTGGACTTTCTGGAGGCACAGAGCTCTGCCGACGGCTTTTGGGACAACCCCGAGAAATCCCAAAAAGTCCTGCAGAAATTAAAGCAGCTGAAGAACAAGCTGGAGTCCCAGGAAAAGCGCCGGGCCGCCTGGGAGGACATGATGGTCATGTGCGAGATGGGCAACGAGGAAGAGGACGAGTCCTTCCTGCCGGAGCTGGAAGCCGAATATGCCGCCCTCATCGAGAACATGGAGGCCGCCAAGCTCCAGACTCTTCTGACCGGTGAGTACGACTCCTCCAACGCCATTCTGGCCTTCCACGCAGGTGCCGGCGGTACGGAGGCCCAGGACTGGACCCAGATGCTCTACCGCATGTACACCCACTGGGCCGAGCGCCATGACTTTACCTACAAGATCATGGACTACCAGGAGGGCGACGAGGCCGGCCTGAAGTCCGCCACCATTATGATCGAGGGCGAAAACGCCTACGGCTACCTCCGGGGTGAGCATGGCGTCCACCGCCTGGTCCGCGTGTCCCCCTTCGACGCCAACGCACGCCGCCAGACCTCCTTCGCCTCCGTGGAGGTCATGCCCGACCTGCCCGAAGACGTGGAAGTGGAGATCCGCCCCGAGGATATCGAGATGCAGGTCTACCGGGCCAGCGGCGCCGGCGGCCAGCACGTCAACAAGACCTCCTCCGCCGTTCGTCTGATCCACATCCCCACCGGCGTAGTGGTGGCCTGCCAGACCGAGCGAAGCCAGTTCCAGAACAAGGACAACTGCATGAAGATGCTCCGCGCCAAGCTGGTTGAGCTGCAGATGCAGGAGAAGGCCGAAAAGATCTCCGACCTGAAGGGCGTACAGCTGAAGATCGAATGGGGCAGCCAGATCCGCT
>JAEDLP010000006.1 GCA_016295225.1 Oscillospiraceae bacterium
CCGCCGTCTTTTTTGTGGAATGGAGAAAAACCACCTCTGGTCTCCCAAAGGTGGCTTTTCGTTTACTTCTTGATTCTCGTTCGGATGGCCTTCAGGAGCTGGATCACCAGCATGCTGGCGATGGCCAGACCGGGGATGGCCAGGAGCAGATGCAGGGGCAGGGCCACGGCCTGCATGACCCCGGCCAGAGGAGGGACCAGCAGCACGACAAACAGGAGAACCGCGCCGATGAGGAAGGCCCCCAGCAGGGAGGGATTGTTCCAGAACCGCCGGGTGAAGAGGATGGGCTCCGCCGCCTTACAGTTGAAGCCGTGGAACAGGCGGGACAGGCAGAGGGTGGCGAAGGCCATAGTCATGGCCATGGCGTGCCCCCCCTCCTTCAGGCCCAGGTAGAAGGCAGCCACGGTGGCGGCGGCGATAACCAGGCCCTCCAGGCCCACGTTGGTGAGGAAGTCCCGGGTGAGGATGCCCTCGTTGCGGGGCCGGGGTTTCTCGTGCATGACCGCATCGGTGTGGGGCTCCAGGCCCAAGGCGATGGCGGGCAGGGAGTCGGTGAGGAGGTTAATGAACAGCAGGTGGACCGCCGCGAAGGGCACGGGCAGACTCAGCAGGGAGGCGTACAGCACGGTGAGGATGCCGGCCATGTTGCCCGACAGCAGGAACTGGATGGACCGGCGAATATTCGCGTAGACGTTGCGGCCGTTCTTCACCGCCTGGACGATGGTGGCAAAGTTGTCGTCGGTGAGGACCATGCCGGCGGCGTCCTTGGCCACCTCGGTGCCGGTGACCCCCATAGCCACGCCGATGTCGGCCTGCTTCAAGGCGGGGGCGTCGTTGACCCCGTCGCCGGTCATGGCCACCAGGGAGCCCCGCTCCTGCCAGGCCCGGACGATGCGGATCTTATGCTCGGGGGACACCCGGGCATAGACCGACACCTCGGGGACGAAGCCCCGAAGCTCCTCGTCGCTCATGGACTCGATGACCGCCCCCTCCACAGCCTTGGTGCCGGGGGTGAGGATGCCGATCTCCCGGGCGATGGCCGAGGCAGTGACCACGTGGTCGCCGGTGATCATGATGGGCCGGATGCCGGCGGAGATGCAGTCGGCCACGGCGGCTTTGGACTCCTCTCTGGGCGGGTCCATCATGGCGATGAGGCCCAGGAAGAGCATGTCCCTCTCGTCGTCCAGGGTGACCTCGGGGGACTCCAAGGGACGGCAGGCAAAGGCCAGCACCCGAAGCCCCTGGTCGGAGAAGGCTTGGTTGGCGGCCTCGATCTCCTCCCGCTCCCCGGGACCCAGGATGGTCCGCTCCAGCAGGACGTCCACGGCTCCCTTGGTCATGAGCATCAGGCCCCCGGAGAACCGGTGGACGGTGGACATGAGCTTCCGGTCGGAGTCAAAGGGCAGCTCCCCCAGCCGGGGCCAGTTGGCCCGGACGGCGTCCTCGTCGAAGCCGAAGTCCTCCCCCAGCCGGACCAGGGCGGTCTCGGTGGGGTCGCCGATCTCCCCCTTCTCGTTGATGGTGGCGTCGCTGCACAGCAGGGCGGTGCGCAGGAGGGCCTCCTGGGCAGAGTCCTTGAAATCGGCTTCGGCGGCGGGAATGATTCGACCGTTGACAAAGAGTTGGCGGACGGTCATCCGGTTCTGGGTGAGGGTGCCGGTCTTGTCGGAGCAGATGACCGACACACTGCCCAGGCCCTCCACCGCCTGGAGCTTGCGGATGACGGCGTTTTCCTGGGCCATCTTCCGGGTACCGAAGGAGAGCACGATGGTGACGATGGAGCTGAGGGCCTCGGGGATGGCGGCCACCGCCAGGGCCACGGCGAAGAGGAAGGCGCTCATGATGCTCTCCCCCTGGATCAGAACGCTCACCGCGAAGATGACGGCGCAGAGGATGAGAATGCCGATGGAGAGCTTCTTGCCGAACTGGTCCAGGCTCACCTGGAGGGGGGTCTTCTTCTCAGACGTGGACTTCAGCAGGGCGGCGATCTTGCCCATCTCGGTCTCCATGCCGGTGCCCGTGACCAGGAACTTGCCCCGGCCGTAGGTGACGAAGGAGCCGGAGAAGACCAGGTTCTTCCGGTCACCCAGGGCCACATCGCCCTCGATCACGTCGGTGGTCTTCTCCACGGGAAGGCTCTCGCCGGTGAGGGCGGCCTCGGCGGTTTTCAGGCTGGCGCACTCCAGCAGGCGGCCGTCGGCGCAGACAGCGTCGCCGGCTTCCAGGAGGACGATGTCCCCGGGGACCACCTCCCGGCCGGGGATCTGGAGGACCCCGCCGTCCCGGAGGACCTTGGCCGTGGGGGCCGACATCTGTTTCAGGCTGTCCAGGGAGGCCTCGGCCTTCACGGTCTGGACGGTACCCAGGATGGCGTTCATGGTGATGACCGCCAGGATGACCACCATGCTCTCCACGTCTCCCAGGACGGCGGAGACCACGGCGGCGACGATGAGGATGATGACCAGGAAATCCAGGAACTGCTCGAAGAAGATCCGGGCTGTACTCTTTTTGCCGCCCTCCCGCAGTTCGTTGGGGCCGTACTGCTCCAGCCGCTGAGCCGCCTCCCGGCCGGTGAGGCCGGCAGGGCTGCTGTGCAGGCCGGACAGCAGGTCTTCCCCGGTCTGCTGCCAAATTTCTTTGCTCATAAAAGGTTCTTCCTTTCTTTCTCTGGAAGTGTGCAGGCGCGCTCAAAAAACAAAAAACGAGCCCTTTTGCCTGCAATGCTCCCATTGCTGCAAAAGTCTCGCCATTTCAACTCGAAGCGGGGCCGTGCCCGTATTGACGCCGCGAGTGCACATTCCTGTGCCAGCTACTCCCTTTTAACTAATGGCAAGTGTATCCTATTTCCCCTGGATTGTCAAGGGGGTTCCCCCTTTGGGGGCCGCATAAAACTCTTGCTATTCTGCCCCAAATGCAGTAAACTACACTTATCTATCCATATCTCCCGGAGGTGCGCTATGAAAGGCAAATCCACCAAGGTCTGGCTGGTGATCATCGCTCTGCTGCTGGTCGCCGGAATCGCCGGCATGGTCTTTGTCCGGTCCGCCCGGGAGGAGGGTGGGCAGGTCCTCATCACCTGGAACAATGAGATTCAGGGGACCTATCCCCTCGGCGAAGACCGCACCCTGGTCTACGAGAGCGAGAACGGACAGCGAAACGTGGTGACCATCCAGGACGGCATGGTCTTCATGGAGGAGGCCAGCTGTCCCGACCAGATCTGCGTTCGGAAGGGCCCCACCAACCAGACCGCCGACCCCATCGTCTGCCTGCCCAACAGCCTGGTGGTGGAAGTCCAGGCCGCCGGCTAAGAAATCCAATCTTTGAAGATGGAGTGACACCATGAACGTCAAAAAACTCACCTACATGGCCATGCTCACGGCCATTTCCATGATCGTCTTCCTCATTGAGGCCCAGATTCCCCTGCCCTTCGCCGTTCCCGGCGTGAAACTGGGCATCGCCAATGTCATCACCCTCTACGCCATCTGGACCCTGGGCTGGAAGGAGGCCGGGGCCATCCTTATCATCCGCATCTTCCTGGGCAACGTCATCGCCGGCAACGTCATGGCCATGGCCTACAGTCTGGCCGGCGGCCTGCTGTGCTGGGTCATCATGTCCCTGCTGAAGCCCATTATGAAGCGCAGCCAAATCTGGATCATGAGCATCCTGGGGGCCATCGGCCACAACGCCGGGCAGCTGGCCGTGGCCATCGCCATCTCCGGCACCGCCGCCATGGCCTGGTACGCACCGGTCCTGCTGGTGGCCGGCGTCATCACCGGCGCGTTCACCGGTTACCTCACCCAGATCCTCCTGAGCCACATGGATAAGCTGAAAACCAATTGATCCGTTGGAATCCCATCTCAAATGCCGGGGCGGCCCTTGGGGCCGCCCCGGCATGTTTTATTGGGCTGGGCACGCCGTCCCGATCCATTTTCCACTTTTTCAAAGCAGGCTCCCCACCTGATACACCCCCAGGGCCACGAACCAGGCCAGGCCGGTCTGCCACCCCACCGTCAGCCAGAAGTGACGGGGGGAGGCCATCTCCTGGCGGATGGCCCCCAGGGCGGCCAGGCAGGGAGCGCACAGCAGGTTGAACAGCAGGAAGGACAGGGCCGCCGCCGGAACCATGAGGCACTCCGGCAGGCCGCCGGAGCAGAGGACCGCCAAGGTCCCCACGATGCTCTCCTTGGCCAGCAGGCCCGTGATGGCGGCCACCACCGCCCGCCAGTCCCCCCAGCCCAGGGGGGCGAACAGGGGCTCCAGCAGTTCCCCCACCCCGGCCAGCAGACTGCACTCCAGGTTCCCCCCGGCCAGATACCGAAAAGCCCCCTGGCTCCAGCCGAAGGAGGCGGCAAACCACACCGCCGCCGAGGCCAGCACCAGCAGACTGCCCGCTTTTCGCAGAAACTCCTCCACCCGCCGACCGGTCCCCCGGACCAGGTCCCCCAGGGCAGGCAGACGGTAGTCGGGCAGCTCCAGCAGGAAGGGCGTGTCCCCCGGCGGGAACCACCGGCTCCCCCAAAAGAGCCAGCCGGTGAGGAGGATGGCCCCCACCCCCGCCAGGTAGGCCGTGGGGGCCACCCACCAGGCCCCGGGAAAGACCGTCCCGGCGATCAAGGCGATCACCGGCAGCTTGGCCCCGCAGGGCAGGAAGGTGGTGGTCATCACCGTGAGCCGCCGGCAGCTCTCCCGGCGGATGGTCCGGCAGGCCAGAACCCCCGGCACTCCGCAGCCGCAGGCCAGGATGTAGGGTGCCACCGACTTCCCCGACAGGCCCAGCCGCCTGACCGCCCGGTCCAGGAGATAGGCCCCCCGGGAGAGATACCCGCAGCCCTCCAGAAAGGTCAGGCAGAAAAACAGCGCCGCCAGCTGGGGCAGGAAGGTCAGCACCGTCCCCACCCCGGCGGCCACGCCGTCCACCGCCAGAGAGGTCAGCCAGTCGGGGCAGCCCATCCGGGACAGGGCGTAGTCCAGCAGGGGAACCACCCCAAGCAGCTCCCGGCCCAGCAGGGACCACCTTCCCCGGAAGATGGTGGCCATGAGGGTCTCCGTCCACCCTCCCATCAGGCAGATGGACAGCCAGAACATCCCCAGCAGGGCGGCAGCGAAGGCAGGCAGCGCCAGCAGGGGATGGAGCAGGACCCGATCCAGCAGGGCGGTCATGGATCGTCCGCCCCGCCCTTTGGTCAGGCACCGGTGGGCCAGGTCCCCGGCGAAGGCGTACCGCTCGGCAGCGATGCGCTCCACCCGGTCGTCGTTCACATCCTCCTCGCAGACGGAAACCACCAGGTCGATCCGCTGGCGGAGGGCCAGCCCCGCCCCCAGGGCCTTCTGGGCCTCCTCCTCCCCCTCAAAGAGCTTGGACAAATAGAAGGCCCGTCCCTCCCGGGGCAGGACGGATCGGGCCAGCACCCCGATATCCTCCAACGCCCGCTCCACCCGCTGGGAGAAAATAGAAACCGGACGGGGCGGGGTCCCCGCTCGGGCCTGGGACAGAGCCAGCTTCACCGCCCGGTCCACCCCCTGTCCCTTGGCGGCGGAGAGGGCGGTCACCGGGCAGCCCAGACGGTCCGACAGCTGGGCTGTGTCCAGGGCCTGTCCCCGTTTTTCCAGCACGTCCAGCCGGTTCACCGCCACGACCATGGGGATCCCCAGCTCCAGGAGCTGGACGGTGAGATACAGGCTGCGCTCCAGGTTGACCCCGTCCACCAGGTTCAGGATGGCGTCGGGACGCTGCCCGGTGAGGACCCGGCGGGTGACCCCCTCCTCGGGGGTGTAGGGGGTCAGGGCGTAGATTCCCGGCAGGTCCAGGATACGGACCGACAGGTTCTCCGTCCAGACCCCGGACTTCTTCTCCACCGTGACTCCCGGCCAGTTGCCCACCAGCTGCCTGTCCCCGGTGAGAGCGTTGAAGAGAGTGGTCTTCCCAGCGTTGGGCCCCCCCACCAGGGCAATGGTCACCACCGGCGGTTCCTCCCTTCGGCCACCTCCACCAGCCCCCCGTCGGCCCGGCGGAGGGTCAGTGTATAGCCCCGCAGGGTCAGCTCCAGGGGGTCCCCCAGGGGAGCCGCCCCGGTGACGGTGACGGCGGTGCCGGGGAGGATGCCCATGTCCAGCAGCCGCCGGCGCAGAGCCCCCTCTCCCCGGATGTGGAGAACGGTGAAGGTCTGTCCCACCTTGGCCTGTTCCAATGTCATGCCGATCCCTCCTTTTGGTGGTACAGCCTATGCGGGAGGGCGGAAAAAAAGACCACGGAGCAGGTTCGCTCCGCGGTCTCCGTGTTATTCCGTGGTTCCGTCCAGTGGCACCGGGTCCCCTAAAAACTTGGGTTCCGGCTGGAGGATGGCCCAGAGGAAGGCCTTGTCCCGGGCCAGGATCTCCCGAAAATCCCGGCCGATCTGTCCGGCGTCGTTCCGGGGGGCTGCGGCCACGCCCCAGGCCTCCAGGCCCAGAGCCTCCGCCAGGTAGAGGGCCCGGCTCAAGTGGTACTCCTGGGTGACGATGACCACCCGCTCCGCCCCGAAGATATCCCGGGCCCGGTACAGGCTGTCATAGGTGGAGAACCCCGCGTGGTCGGTGACGATATCTCCCTGGGGGACTCCCTGGGCGATGGCTTCCGCCTCCATGGTCCCCACCTCGTTGTAGTCCTCCCGGCTGTTGTCCCCGGACATGAGGAGCTTGTCCGCCCAGCTGGTCTCGTAGAGCTCCACCGACCGGCTGATCCGGCTGGCCAGCATGGGGGTGGGAGAGCCGTCGGGCCGGACGCCGCAGCCCAGCACCAGGACGCAGTCCAGCCCCTCGGGGGGCGCATCCTCCGGGGACAGTATCCGATCCCGGGTGGTGGCCGTCATGTAGGCGCTGATCCCCAGAGCCAGGGCCGCCCCCAGGACGGCCAGACAGAGCAGCGCCAGAACCCCCCGCCGGACCCGGCCTTTGGTCCCGGTCATTTCTTCCGATTCTCGATGATGAGAACCGCCGCAATAAATACAATACCTACGATCAGTCCAATGACCATAACGCTTCCATCCTTTCTGTCTCGGCGTTGTCTCAACCTTCGCACCGTTCCGCCATCCGCAGATGGCGGATTTGAGACGTCATCAGTCCTCCATGCTGGCCAGGGCGTCCAGCAGAGCCTCCTCGTCCTCATCGTCATCCACGGGGCCACGGGTGTAGGTCACCCGGACGGCGGTGCCGCTGAGCATATCCTCCCGGCGGGCAGTCCAGCCCTTTTCGTTCATCTTGGCGATGCCGTCCTCCAGCTGCTTGGTCACGTCGTCGATGTCGACGCCCATATAGGTCACTTTCTTTACTTCCATGGTAACGTCCTCCTTTGGGGATTATTCCTGCTCGGCCGCCTTGATCATAATGGCGCACTCGATGCGTTTTTTAAAGAGCTGGCAGCCGTATTCGTAGGTGCCGTTGATGTCGCCGGTGGCGTTGTAGGCGTTGGCGGCGCAGCCGCCGGCGCAGTAGAGCCGCGCCCAGCAGTCCCGGCAGTCGGGGTTGGCCACCACGTTGCAGCGGTGGAACTTCTCCCCCAGTTCCGTGTTTTTCACGCCGTCCCACACGTTGCCCATGGAGAAGGTGGGGTCGTTGACGAACTGGTGGCAGGGGAAGAGCTCCCCCCAGGGGGTGACGGCCAGGTACTCCGAGCCCGAGCCGCAGCCGGACATGCGCTTGTGGAGGCAGGGTCCTCCGGACAGGTCGATCATGTAGTGGTAGAAGGTGAAGGGCCGTCCCTCCTTCTGCCGCTTGATCATCTCCTGGGCCAGGATCTCGTACTGCTCGAAGATCTTGGGCAGGTCCTCCTCCGTGAGAGCCCAGGGCTCGCCGGGAGGGCTCACCACCGGCTCCATGCTCAGCTCGGTGAAACCCAGGTCGGCCATGTGGAAGACGTCCTCAGTGAAGTCCACGTTGTCGTGGGTGAAGGTCCCCCGCATATAGTATTCCTTATCCCCGCGCTTTTTGACGAATTCCTGGAACTTGGGGACAATGATGTCGTAGCTGCCCAGGCCGGCCAGGTTCTTCCGCAGGCGGTCGTGGACCTCCTTGCGGCCGTCCAGGCTCAGGACCACGTTGCGCATTTCCTTATTGCAGAACTCGGTGACCTCGTCGTCCAGGAGCATGCCGTTGGTGGTGAGGGTGAAGCGGAAGTTCTTGTGGTGGATGGGCTCCTGGGTGCGGGCGTAGGCCACCAACTCCTTGACCACGTCCCAGTTCATCAGGGGCTCGCCGCCGAAGAAGTCCACCTCCAGGTTCACCCGATTGCCGGAGTTGGCAATGAGGAAGTCCAGGGCCTGCTTGCCCACCTCGAAGGACATAAGAGCCCGGTCGCCGTGGTAGTTGCCCTGGCTGGCGAAGCAGTAGTCGCAGTTCAGGTTGCAGGTATGGGCCACGTGGAGACACATGGCCTTGAGGACGGGCTTGGAGGCCTGGAAGGCAGCCTGCTCCACGTCTTTCCACAGGTCTTCGGAGAAGAGCTTGCCGGCTTCCTTCAGGGCCTGGACGTCGGCAATGCACTCCCACAGTTCCTTTTCGTTCACGTCCTCCAGGTGGCCGTACTTGTCCATCATCCGGGCCACAATCTGGTCGTGGGGGGTGGTCTCAAAGAGGGCGATGATGTCATAGGCCACCTCGTCCACCAGGTGAACGGAGCCGCTGTAGACGTCCAGGACAATGTTGTATCCGTTTAACTTGTATTGATGAATCATAGCAAATTCTCATTTCTTCGTTTTCGATAAAAAAGGAAGCGCCGCTTGATCCTAGGATCAGGCGGCAGCGTTTCCCACATTCAATCAATCAGCTGCGAATTAGCGGTTGCTATTCTCGCACTGCTGGTTGGCAAGGCCGCAGGAGGTCTTGCATGCAGACTGGCAGGAGGTCTGGCATTCGCCGCAGCCGCCGGTCTTCAGGCTCTTGGCCAGGTCGCGAGTCTCCAGAGTTTGGATTCTCTTCATAAGAGAACAGCTCCTTTCGATCCCGATATTCGGGTGATAATCAAAAATATTATAATGTACTTTCGACAGGATGTCAATGGGTTTAGCGTGGGTTGACTACGACTCAAACTCCTAACTTCTAATTTCTCATTCCCCCACGGCCACAGTGGTGAAGGGGGGCTTGCCCCGGGTGCCGATGAGCTTCACCCCGGCCCGGTACAGCCGCTCCACGTCCTCCACCAGAGCGGTGGTGATGACCTCGCCGGGGGTGATGAGGGGAATGCCGGGGGGATAGGCCCAGATGTACTCCCCGCAGACCTTGCCCATGCTGTCATAGAGGAAATCCACCCCGCCGGGGGCCATGGCGGCTTCCTCGATGGACATTTTTCTGGGGGGAAGCTGGGTGACGGTCTCCATGGGGGCCGCCTCTTCAGCGGGGCCGTACTTCTCGTCCAGCTCCAGGAGGGCGGCGGCCAGACGGTCGGCGAAGGTATCGTCGGTGCCCAGGCCCGTCATGGCCACGGCGTAGTGGTCCAGGGCCATCTCCAGCTCGATCTTGTAGTCCTCCCGCAGCCGCTCCATCAGCTCCACGCCGCTCAGGGCGCTGTGACCGGTGGCGATGACGATCTTGGCCGGGTCCAAGGCGAAGATATTGGGATAGGTCTCCCCCGCTTCCCGGCCGTGGCCAGGGAGCCGCAGGTGCTTCAGCCCCTTCACTTTCCCGTCAAAGTCCGCCAACCGGCCCTTCCAGGCGTCGAAGAGTTCCTCGCGCCGCTCCTCCAGCAGCCGGACGCAGCCCTCCATGGCGGCCATCAGCAGGTAGGAGGGGCTGCTGGACTGGAAGATCCCCGTCTGCCGGTTGACCTCAGGGATATTCACAAACCGCCCCCGGGCATGGAGGATGGCGGTTTGGGTGAGGCTGGGGAGCATTTTGTGGAGGCTGGCCACCGCCAGGTCAGCCCCCTGGCCCATGGCCGAGGGCGGGAAGCGGTCTGACAGGCCCAAGTGGGCGCCGTGGGCCTCATCCACCAGCACAGGAATCTTCCGCTGGTGGGCCACAGCGCAGATCCCCGCCGTGTCGCTGATGACCCCGTCGTAGGTGGGGCTGGGGTAGACGATGAGCTTCACGTCGGGGTGCGCCTCCAGGGCCTGGGCCACCTGCTCCGGGGAGATGGACCCGGACAGGCCGAAGGTCTCCTCCACCGGTGGCAGCAGGAAGACCGGCTCCAGACCGCAGAGTTCGATGGCGTGGTAGATGGCCTTGTGGCAGTTCCGGGCCACCAGGATTTTGTCCCCCCGGCGGGTGGCCGCCCGGATGGCGGCCAGCAGGCCGCCGGAGGAGCCGTTCACCTGGAGCCAGCTTCTGGGCACGTCCCAGAGCCTGGCCGCCCGTTCCATGGCTTCGGCCAGCACCTCCTCGGGGGCATGGAGATCGTCAAAGCCGGGCAGCTCGGTGACGTCCAGCCCGGCGTTCAATACAGTTAAATAGTCAGCCAGGCCGGTGTTCTCCTTGTGGCCGGGCATGTGAAGAGAGAGATACCCCTCCCGGTGATGGTCTTGTAACCGCTCCAGCAGGGAGCGGGAATCGGATGTAGACATAGGCATCCTCCTTTTTCCGTTGCCTGTGATTCCATACCATATTACCAGAACACAGGCCAGATGGCAACTGGCCTGCGGAATTCAGAGCGCTGGCCTGCCGTCTGGCCTGTCAAAAAGTTTTGTTTTGGAGATTTTG
Source organism: Oscillospiraceae bacterium (assembly GCA_016295225.1). Taxonomy (GTDB): domain Bacteria; phylum Bacillota; class Clostridia; order Oscillospirales; family Oscillospiraceae; genus Evtepia. The sequence continues at coordinate 10,669 of JAEDLP010000006.1, forward strand.
ACCGGGTCAGTTTCATGTTACTCTTAACCCATCGGCGGGATGCCCCGCCGGGTTCCCGAGAAAAGACCCAAAGGAGAGAAGAGCCATGTCTGAAAAAACCGCAACCGCCACCTCCCGCTCCTCCATGAGCGTCAAAAAGCTGGCCATCACCGCCGTCTGTATCGTGCTGGTGTACGTCTTCACCGCCGTTGTCAACATTAAACTCCCCATTGCCGCCGCCGGCGGCCTGATCCACCTGGGCAACGTCCCCCTGTTCATCGCCGCCATCCTCTTCGGTAAGCGCACCGGCATGATTGCCGGCGGCATCGGCATGGGCCTGTTCGACCTGCTGTCTGGCTGGACCCTGTGGGCCCCCTTCACCCTGGTCATCGTGGGCTGCATGGGCCTGGTGGTGGGCGCCGTCACCGAGAACAAGAAGTCCTTCCCCCGGTACATCCTGGCCATGGTTCTGGCCTGCGTGATCAAGATCGTGGGTTACTACATCGCCGAGGGCTTCATCTACGGCAACTGGATCGCCCCTGTGAGCTCCATCCCCGGCAACCTGGTGCAGATCGGCGTGGCCGCCGTCATCACCCTCATCATCATCGAGCCCCTGCGTGTCGCCGCCTCCCACACCATTCTGAAGAAGTAACCTATTCGTGCATAACCTCCGCCAGTTTACTGCACATTCTCAAAGACGCCGGCTCGTTTCCGGCGTCTTTTTGCAAGATTGAATATTTCATCCTTCAAAGAAACCACATGATCGTATTTTTGTGGGATGGCGCAAATTTTCTCTTTTAATTTTTTAAATAATTGTTGCATTTAGCGGAAGACCGTGGTATACTTGCATTTGCAAATGGGTAAAATTTTATGTTTGCCCACGCAAATTTTTTCCTGTATTTTCACCTGTAGGAGTGCAGGTAAAAATAATATTTCACATGTGAAGGAGCAGATTATCATGAATGCTTATATCGCAAGCGTTATCGAGACTGTGAAGAAGAAGCACGGCAGCGAGCCCGAGTTCGTGCAGACCGTTGAAGAAGTTCTGAGCTCTCTGGACCCCGTCGTCGAGGCTCATCCCGAATATGAGCAGGTCGACCTGCTGGGCCGTATGGTCGAGCCCGAGCGTATGTTCACCTTCCGTGTTGTCTGGACTGACGACGCTGGCAAGACCCACACCAACATTGGCTATCGCTGCCAGTTCAACGGCGCTATCGGCCCCTACAAGGGCGGCCTGCGCTTCCAGCCCAACGTGTACCCCGGCATCATCAAGTTCCTGGGCTTCGAGCAGATCTTCAAGAACTCCCTGACCGGCCTGCCCATCGGCGGCGGCAAGGGCGGCGCTGACTTCGATCCCTCCGGCAAGTCCGACGCTGAGATCATGCGCTTCTGCCAGAGCTTCATGACTGCTCTGTATCGTTACATCGGGCCCGACATCGACGTTCCCGCTGGTGACATGGGCGTTGGCGGCCGTGAGATCGGCTTCCTGTATGGCCAGTATCGCCGCCTGAAGGGCTGCTTCGAGAACGGCGTTCTGACCGGCAAGGGCCTGTCCTATGGCGGCTCCCTGGCTCGTCCCGAGGCTACCGGCTACGGCGCTGTGTACTACACCGTCGAAGTCCTGAAGCACGAAGGCGAGACCATCGAGGGCAAGACCATCGCAGCTGCTGGCTTCGGTAACGTTACTTGGGGCATCTGCAAGAAGGCTATGCACCTGGGCGCTAAGGTCATCACCCTGTCCGGCCCCGACGGCTATGTCTACGATCCCGAAGGCGTCTGCACCGAGGAGAAGGTCGACTACCTGCTGGAGATGCGTGCTTCCGGCCGCAACAAGGTTCAGGACTATGCTGACAAGTTCGGCGTTGAGTTCTTCCCCGGCCAGAAGCCCTGGGGCGTGAAGGCTGACATCATCATGCCCTCCGCTATGCAGAACGACGTCAACATGGAGCAGGCTAAGAAGATCGCTGAGTGCGGCGCTAAGTACTACATCGAGGTCGCTAACATGCCCACCACCAACGACGCTCTGGCATTCCTGATGAGCCAGAAGCACATGATCGTTGCTCCCTCCAAGGCTGTTAACGCCGGCGGCGTTGGCGTTTCCGCTATGGAGATGTCTCAGAACTCCGAGCGTCTGTCCTGGACCGAGGAGGAAGTTGATTCTCAGCTGCAGAAGATGATGATCAACATCCACAAGGTCTCCGCAGAGGCTGCTGAGGAGTATGGCCTGGGCTACAACCTGGTTGCTGGTGCTAACATCGCTGGCTTCAAGAAGGTTGCTGAGGCTATGATGGAGCAGGGCATCTTCTAATTAAAGATTGTCACTCCCAATCTCATTCTCAATAACGCAAGGACCCGGTCAATCGACCGGGTCCTTTTCTTTTTCCATAGTTGCAGCGTATCAAAGGGCATGGCCCTCGTTTCCGCCAACACAAAATTTTTACTCCACCGTGTTCTCCAGCACACCGATCCCTTCGATCTCGCACCGGACCACGTCCCCTCTTTTCAAAAACTTGGGCGGGTCGAAGCCCATACCCACCCCGGCGGGGGTGCCGGTGGCAATGACGGTGCCCGCCTTCAGGGTCATGCCCTGGGAGAGCTCGTGGATGATATGGGGGATGCCGAAGATCAACTGATCGGTGACGGCGTCCTGCCGCAATTCCCCGTTGATCCAGGTGCGGATAGCCTGGGCCGGGGGCTGGGCGAACGCGTCCTTGGTGACGATGCATGGCCCCATGGGGGTGAAGCCGTCCAGACCCTTGCCGAAGTACCACTGCTTGTGGCCGGTCTGCAGGTTCCGGGCGGACACATCGTTGACGATGGTGTAGCCGAAGACGTAGTCAAAGGCGTCCTCCTCGGCCACGTTGACCGCGTCCTTGCCCAAAATCACCGCCAGCTCGGTCTCGTAGTCCAGGCTGTCCACGATGTCAAAGTGACCGGGGATGGGGGTCCCCGGGCCGGGGCAGTGGGTGGCCCGCTTGGAGAAGTAGACGGCGCTCCCCTTCTCCCGGGTGAAGGCCTGGGCGTCGAACTGCTCGGCCTCGGTCTTGTGCTTCTGGTAGTTCATGCCCAGGCAGATCACGTCCTGCATGGGTTCGGGGATGGGGGCCAGCACCCGGACGTCCCGCAGATCCAGCAGGTCAGAGGACTCCATGGCCTCGGCCAGGACCTCACAGCGGTCCAGTTCATCCTCCCGCAGCAGGTCGTTCATGGTGGCGTAGGGCAGCCGGGCCAGAACCCCCGCCGCGATCTCCAGACAGACCAGGGTCTCCCCCTGGTGCTCCACAGTATACAGTTTCATGGGCGTTGCCTCCTTTTGTCATTGGTCCAGAATCCGGTCCAGAGCGTGAATGAGGGCCTTCACCGCCCGCTCCTCAGTGGCCCAACTGGTGCAGGCCCGGACGGCGGTGTGCTCCCCGTCCACCTTCTCCCAGAAGGAGAAGGCGAAGTCCTTCTCCAGCTCCGCCAGCACGTGGTCGGGTAGGATGGGGTACTGCTGGTTGGTGTTGGAATCGAAGAGCATGGGGAATCCCCGGTCCTCAAAGGCCCGGCGGATCTCCATGGCCAGCCGGTCGGCTTCCTTGGCCAGGTCGAAGTAGAGACCGTCCTCCAGCATGGCACAGAACTGCAGGCCCAGCAGCCGGCCTTTGGCCAGCATGCCCCCGTGCTGCTTCATAATGTAGCGAAAATCCCGCTTCAGGGCCGGGTGAGCCAGCACCAGGGCCTCGCCAAAGAGCATGCCCTGCTTGGTACCGCCGATGGAAAAGGCGTCGCACAGCCGGGCCAGCTCGGGCAGGGTCAGGTCGCAGGCCTCGCTCATGAGACCGTAGCCCAGGCGGGCGCCGTCCACATAGAGGAACAGGCCGCAGTCTCGGCAGGCCGCCCAGATGGCTTCCAGCTCAGCCTTGGCATACAGGGTGCCGTTTTCCGTGGGCTGGGAGATATACACCATGGCCGGTTGGACCATGTGCTCGTGGGTGACGTCCCCCCAGTGGTTCTCATGGACCCGGCGAATATCCAGGGCGGAGAGCTTGCCATCCCCGCTGGGTACGGTCAGAACCTTGTGGCCGTAGGACTCAATGGCCCCGGTCTCGTGGACGGCGATGTGGCCGCTGGCAGCGGCGATGACCCCCTGGTGGGGCCGCAGGGCAGCAGCAATGACCGCCGCGTTGGTCTGGGTGCCGCCCACCAGGAAGTGGACGTCCAGGCCGGGGTCTTCACACAGATCCCGGATGTAGTCCCGGGCCCGGGCGCAGTAGTGATCCTCGCTGTAGCCCGGGGTTTGCTCTAAGTTGGTCTCAAACAACCGCCGGAGGATGCGCTCATGGGCGCCCTCGGCGTAGTCGCATTCAAAGCGAATCATGGTATCCCTCCCATTCTCTCATTTTTCTATTATACGAGTCCCGCCGGAAAAGGTCAACGGCGGCCTTGCGGAACGGTTGGATCCCCAGCCAAAATGTGTCCCCTCCATTCCGCATAAAAGATACCGAATTATTGCAAAATTTGGACAGGCTCTCCCCCATATTTCATCAGATTTTTTGATGTAATCCCCTTGAAATTCTTATGTTTATTCCAATCCGCACCGGATGGGAACCTCTCGCCTTCCCTTGACACATTATGAATTATAGGATAAGATATCCTTCATGAGAGAGTAATATCAGGAAAGCGAGGTACCCCATCATGAGTGTGCTGCTCGAAAAGTTTGTGCTGACCCCGGAGCTGGACAAGATCATCTCCAACAGCCCCAGCGTCATCATCCCCGACACCAAAGAGACCCTTTACGAGCTCATTTTCGGCAATGAGCATACCGATAAAATTGAAGTCAGCTACGACGTCAACGGAAAGCTGGTGAAGGAAGCCTCCGTGGTCCGTTGCAAAAACGGCGCCTCGGTGAACTTCGTGGAGGACTACATGCGCCGCCGGGACCCCGACTGCATGCGCATCGCCGACGACTTCCCCACCGATAAGCCCCGATTCGAGGACGTCTACGGCTACGACTTCGACCTGCTGCGGGAGGAGACCTACCGCTGGCTCACCCGCCAGGAGCTGATCCTGGTCCCCTTCAAGGCCGGCGGTTATCAGTACGGCTACGACTCCCTGCTGGTCTGCCCCCGGAACACCGCCTTCTTCGCCTTCGCCCTGGCCCAGCTCCAGGCCTTCCTCAACGTGAAGGAGATCAAAACCCCCTTCAAGCCCCGGGCAGTGGTCTATGTGGCCCCTCCCTTCCGGCACACCCACTTCAAGGGCCGTCAGGTCTGCGTCCACAGCCGCCACCCCGACCTCCACGAGGTCTTTGCCTACAACCTCTACCCCGGCCCCTCCGCCAAGAAGGGCATCTACAGCGTCCTGCTGGATATCGGCGAGCAGGAGGGCTGGGTCACCGCCCACGCCTCCGCCGCCCGCATCATCACCCCCTATGAAAACGAGATGGTCATGATGCACGAGGGCGCCTCCGGCGGCGGCAAGAGTGAGCTGCTCCAGGACGTCCCCCGGGTAGGCGATGGCCGGGTGCGCCTGGGCACCAACACAGAGACCGGTGAGAAGCTCTACATCAGCATGAGCGACACCTGTACCATCGAGCCTGTTACCGACGACATGGCCCTCTGCCAGCCCGCCTACCAGCCCAAAAACGGCAAGCTGGCCGTCACCGACGGCGAGGACGGCTGGTTTGTCCGGGTGGACGGCATCACCGAGTACGGCTCCGACCCCCTCTATGAAAAGATCGCCATCCACTCCAAGGAGAACCTGATGTTCTTCAACCTGGACGGCATCCCCCGGGCCACCTGCCTGCTGTGGGAGCACACCCTGGACTCCAACGGCTCCCCCTGCCCCAACCCCCGGGCCATCATCCCCCGCCGGATGATCGACCGCATCGTGGACACCCCTGTGGAGGTGGACGTCCGCAGCTTCGGCGTCCGTATGCCCCCCTCCACCCGGGAGACCCCCGGCTACGGCATCCTGGGCCTCATGGGCATCATCCCCCCCGCCCTAGCCTGGCTGTGGCGGCTGGTGGCCCCCAGAGGCTATAAGAACCCCAGCATCGCCGACGACGGCGGCGCCGGGGCCGGCCCCAACCTGGCCAGCGAGGGCGTGGGCTCCTACTGGCCCTTCGCCACCGGCCAGCGGGTGAAGCAGGCCAACCTGCTGCTGGAGCAGATCCTGTCCTGCCCCAACACCCGCTACGTCCTCATCCCCAACCAGCACATCGGCGTCTACGAGGTGGGCTTCGCCCCTGAGTGGATTTCCCGGGAGTACCTGGCCCGCCGTGGCGGCGTGAACATGAAGATGGACCGCCTGGTTCCCGCCCGCTGCCCCCTCTTCGGCTACGCCCTGAAGGAGATGAAGGTGGACGGCCAGCAGATCAGCTCCTGGCTGCTGCGCCCCGAGCGTCAGGCCGCCCTGGGCGTGGAGGGCTACGACAAGGGGGCCAAAATCCTCTACGATTTCTTCGCCAAGGAGTTGGAAATTTACGACACCGAGGAGCTCCACCCCGTGGGCAAGGAGATCCTGGCGTGCTTCCGAAGCAACGGCACCATCGAGGACTACTGCGCCATCACCCCCCTGGGTCTGGAATAAAGTAAGACAGCACAAAGCGGCACGCCTCTCGGCGTGCCGCCTTTTCTTGTCCTTACAGGTCCTCCCGGTCCGCGGCGGGGAGGTCGTTCTCCACGTTGTCCCGGGCCAGGTCGTTGTCGATAACCGGGTAGATCTCCTCGGGGACGGGCTTCTCCACCCGAACCTTTCGCTTTTCCCCCTTGTCCCGGGGTTCGGTCTTGGGCCGTCGTTTCTTCTCCATACCGTCATTCCTCCGTGATGGGCTTGGCCTTCTTCTTGGTACTCTTGGCCTTACCCTGGAGCTCTGGGACGGGGGGAACCTCGTTCCGGGCCTTGGTGTGGGTCCAGTCGGGCCGCTTCATGCCTTGCTTTGCCATGGAATCACCTCAGGGGTAGTATGGCAGGCCAGCCCGATCCTTATTCCACATCCAGCGCCGCCGCCTCCCCCACCAGGATGATGGCAGGGGCTTCTACCCCGGCTGCCTGGACGGCTTCTGCCAAGTCCGCCAGCTTCGCCCGGACCCGGGCGGGATGAGGCGCGTTTCCGCCGGATAAGACTGCCGCCGGGGTGTCGCCGGATTTCCCCGCCGCCAGCAGCCGGGCCACGATTTTGGGCAGTTGACCCAGGCCCATGAGGAAAACCAGGGTCCCGGAGAGCTGGGCCAGGGTATCCATGTCCTCGGGCAGACCGTCAGGGGTGTCCGAGGTGTGGGCGGTAACGATGTGAACCCCCCGGCTCACCCCCCGGTGAGTCACCGGGATGCCCGCCTCGGCAGGGATGCCCAGGGCGGAGGGAATGCCAGGGACCTCCCGGCAGTCGATCCCCGCCGCCTTCAAGGCCAGCATTTCCTCCCCGCCCCGGCCGAAGAGGTAGGGATCGCCCCCCTTCAGCCGGACAACTTGAAGGCCCTGGTTGGCCAGGTCGATGAGGAGTTGGTTGATCTTCTCCTGGGCCATGGCGTGTTTGCCCGCTCGCTTGCCCACATAGATCCGTTGGGCGGATTCCGGGACGGACTCCAGCAGAGCCGGGTCGATGAGGTCGTCGTAAACCACCGCCTGACACCGTTGGAGGAGCCGCAGCCCCCGGAGGGTGATGAGATCAGCCTTGCCGCTGCCCGCCCCCACCAAATCCACCCGCCCTGTGGAAAACTTACTCTCATCCAGGCAGGTCTCCACCTCTTTCGGGGGAAGGGGCCTGCCTTTTTCCGCAGAACGTTCAAACAGCCTGTGGAAAACCGCCGACCGGCGGTCCGCCGGAACCCGTGCCTTCACCAAGGGCCGCTGGTCCTCCAGCCAGGCCAGGATACCCTCCAGGTTGCCCGGGAGAAGGGCTTGCAGTTCATTTTTATAAAAAGCCGCCGCCGTGGGACTAGCCCCGCCGGTGGAGATGCCCGCCGAGAAATTCCCCTGCCGGACCAGGGCCGGGAAGAGGAAGGTGCAGTGGGCCGGGTCGTCGGCCACGTTCACAGGAATGGTTCGACGGCGGCACAAGGCGGCGATCCGGCGGTTCTGAGCCGGGTCGTCGGTGGCAGCCAGCACCAGAGCCGGCTGGGGCCGCAGGTCCCCCAGGCGGAACCGCCGGGTACGGAAGACCACCCCGGGGATTTCTTCCAGTTCCGGGCAGATCTCCGGGGCGGTAACGGCGATCCGGGGGCCGTAGGGCAGGAGTTTTTTTACTTTTCGAAAGGCCACCGGGCCGCCGCCCACCACCAGGACGGGCTGGTGGTGCAAATCAATAAAGAGGGGAAAATGTACCATTAGGGTCCCTCCTTTTTCAGGGTCGCGTAGTATTGGGGGCCGTGGGGGGTCTCCATCCGGTGGAGGGCCACCCCGAAAACCCGATCCAGAACGCCACTGGCGTAGACCGCCTCGGGCCGGTCCCAGCGGAGGAGTTTTCCCCCCTCCAGCACCGCCATCCGGTCCGCCCCCCGGAGGGCCATGGGCAGGTCGTGGAGGACCAGGGCTACCGCCTTGCCGCTCTGGGCCAGCTCCCGGGCGGCCTCCATGGTCTGGAGCTGGCGGTTCACATCCAGATAGGTGGTGGGCTCGTCCAGGAAGACGGTCTCCGTGTCCTGGGCCAGAGCCATAGCCAGGTAGACCCCCTGCCGCTGACCGCCGCTGAGTTCCTGGACGTTCACGTCCTCGTGGGGACGGCTTCCGGTGCGGTCCATGGCCCGCCGGGCCATGGCGTAGTCCTCTCTGCCGTACCGCCGGGGGTAGGACAGATAGGGAAACCGCCCGTGGAGGACCATCCGCAGGGCGCTGATGGAGGGGGTGTTTCGGCTCTGGGTCAGGTAGGCCGCCTTTCGGGCCGCCGCCTTCCGGCCCAGTTCCCGCAGGTCCCGGCCGTCATAGAGGACCTGCCCCTCCTGGGCAGGCAGCAGGCCCAGGGCGGCTTTTAAGAGGGTGGACTTGCCGCTGCCGTTGGGGCCCACCAGGGCCAGCACCTCCCCCGGGCGGAAGTCCAGGGTCACCCCCTTCACGATGGGGTCTCCGCCATATCCGGCGGAGAGATTGTTCAGTTGGATCATACCCGCCTGCCTTTCTGCCGAAAGAGGAGCCACAGGAAGAAGGGAACCCCCGCGAAGGCCAGCACGATGCCCACGGGCAGCTCGAAGGGGGCGAAGAGCACCCTCGCCAGCAGGTCGCACAGAGTCACAAAGCAGGCCCCGCCCAGGATGGAGGAGACCAATAGGGGAAAGCTCTCCTCCCCCACCAGCCGCCGCATACTGTGTGGGACGATGAGGCCCACGAAGCCCAGCAGGCCGGAAAAGCTCACCGCCGCCCCGGCCAGCGCCGCCGCCAGCACCAGGAAGAGCACCCGCATAGGTCCCACGGCCAGGCCCAGACTCCGGGCGGTGTCGGCCCCCAGGGCCAAGATATCCAGCGGGTGGGACAGGGAGACCACCGCCAGCAGGCTCACTAAAATCAGGAGGGCCGCCGGAGCCAGCCGGGCCAGGGTCACCCCGGAGAAGCCGCCGATGCGGAAGTCGGTGACCCCGTTGAGGGCATCGGGAACCAAGGTCACCACCCCATCGATGCCCGCGCTGAACAGGTTGGAGATGGCCACACCGGCCAATACCACCGTCATCCGGGAGGCCCCGGTGCGCTGGGCCAGACCCAGCACCAGCAGGACCCCCGCCAAGGCCCCGGCAAAGGCCACCAGAGGGGTCCACCGCTGGGCCAGAGGGGCCGCGGCGCACACCAACGCCACCGCCAACCCCGCGCTGGCGTTGACCCCGAGGATGCCCGGAGAGGCCAGGGGGTTGTTCAGCACCGTCTGGATGACCACCCCGGAGGCCGCCAGGGCGGCCCCGGCCAGAAGGGCGGCGCAGGTCCGGGGGAGGCGGGTGTAGACCACGATACGGGAGGCCACCGAGGCGGTATCCCCCCCGGTGAGGGCGGTCCAGATCTCCCCGAGGGACAGGTTCACCGCCCCCAGGGTCAGGCTCAGGGCCGCAGCCCCCGCCGTCAGCAGGCACAGCACCGCCCAGAACAGGCCCTTAGTCCGCCGGGTAGAGGATATCTGCCAGCCCTTCATAGGCCTCCCCCCATCTCTCGTTGGGCTTCAGGTTATACAGCGTGGAGTCCATCACGTAGTACCGCCCCTCCTTCACCGCCGTCAGGGTGGCCCAGGCGGGGTTGGACAGAAGGGTGGTCTCCATGACCTCCTGGGCTACGGCGGGGTCGTTGCTCTGGTACACCGCAAAGATATAGTCCGGGTCCTCCCGGAGAATGACCTCCAGGCTCAGCTCCTCCAGCAGGCCGTTGTCCCGGTCGGCGATGTTCACCGTGTCCAGGTCGGCCAGCATCTCCCCCAAGACACTCCCCTCGCTGCCCTTTACCTTGCAGTTGGATCCGCTGGCCCGGACATAGAGGACCGTGGGCTGGGAGCCGTCCGCCCGGGCCATGGCGTCCTCCACCTGGCCCCGGATGGCCTCTCCGTAGGTCTCATAGTTCTCCCGGCAGCCGGTGATCTCCGTGCAGAGTTCCAGCATTTCCAGGTAGTCCTCAAAGTTGGTCACATCGAAGTAGGCCACGTTCAGGCCCATCTCCGTCAGGGTGGGCTCCAGGGCCACCTGGCTCTCGGTGTTGGTGCTGGCCAGGACGAAGTCCGGCTCGCAGGCAACGATCTGCTCCAGGCTTAACTCCTTGGTGGCCCCCAGATTGACCACGTCCTCCCCCAAGGGCAGGTCGAAGTAGGTCCAGGTGTCGTTGGCGGTGGCCACGATGGTCTCCACGCCCCCGGCCAGATACCAGATGTCCGCAAAGCTGCCGATGAGGCAGGCCACCCGCTGGGGGCGGTCCACGGTGACCTCCCGGCCCAGGCCGTCGGTGAAGGTCACGGCGGTCTCCACCGTCTCCTCCTGTTGAGGCTCCGTCCCCCCGCCGCAGGCGGTGAGCAGGAGCAGGCAGAGGGCCAGGGTCAAGCACAAAAATTTTTTCATCATATACTCTCCTTTTCTTTTAACGCAGAAAAAAGCCGGTCGCGGAGGGCGAAAGGGCGCACGAACCCCCTTTCCGGTTGGGAAAGGGAGCTCTTTTAACGCCCTGCATCGTCCTTCGCGATCCGGCAGATCTCCACAGTTTGATATGCATTGTACCCCCTCGGGGGTCCTTTGTCAACGTCGCTCAGCAGGTGGCACCGCCCACCACGTTCAGGCCCAAAATCTCGGCCTTGCGCTCCAGCAGCTCATTGCTCAGCAGCAGCTCCTGGGCCCGGTCGAAGCCGATGCGCTGGATGGTGTCGGCAAAGCGCTCCCCAGACTTTCCTTCGGCCCGGAAGAGCAGGATGGCCTTCTCCACCACGTCCAGAGCCTCTTCCTTGGTGGTGAAGAACTTGTCCAGCATCTGGCCGTGGGCCACCTGCTTACCCCAGCGGCCGCCCACATAGACCTTGTAGCCATAGACGCTCTCGTCATTGCAGTGGAAGGGACATTTCCCCACACACCGGCCGCAGTTGTTGCAGGCCTCCCAGTCGATCACCAGCTTCTTGTCCACCAGCTTGGCGGCCTTGATGGGGCAGGACAGCTCCAACTGGCACTTCTTGCAGCCCCTGCAGGTCTCCATGTCATAGCTGGGCGCCCGGGCGCCGGTGATGCCCACGTCATTCAGGTTGGGCTTCACGCAGTTGTTGGGGCAGCCCCCCACGGCAATCTTGAACTTGTGGGGCAGGGACACGCCGTGGTAGCCCACGAAAAACCGGTCGTGGATCTCCCGGCTGACGTCGTAGGTATCGCACAGGCCGTACTGGCAAGTGGTGCCCTTGCAGGAGACCACCGGGCGGACCTTGCTGCCGGTGCCGCCCACCTGGAGTCCGGCCTTGGCCATATCCGCCCGGAAGGCCTCCGTCTTCTCAAAGGGGATGCCGGAGACCTCGATGGTCAGGCGGGTGGTCATCATCACGTAACCGTCGCCGTAGCGCTTGGCGGCGTCGGCGATGGCCCGGGCCTCGGCCTCGGTGATCCGGCCGTTGCGGGTGATGATACGGCCGTTGAACTTGTTGGTTCCCTTCTGGTGGAGGAATCCCTGAGCCTTGACAGCCTTGATCTGGTCAGCAGTCAAGGTGCAGCCCTCGGCGGGGGCTGCCGACTTCTCCCGGCCCTCGGTCTTGTCGATGAAGTCCTCCAGGGCTTGGGCGCCCAGCTCCACGGCGGCCACACAGCGGGCCTCCTCGGTCTTGTACTTGGCGGCGATGGGGGTGCAGTCGATGGAGCCGCAGCCCAGCTTCTCCTCAAAGGCCCTCACAAAGGCAGCGCAGAGGTCCTTGAAATCCTCCCGCTGGCCGTACATCCGGCTGAGGACGCCGATGGCCCCGGACAGGCCGCCGCAGGTAGAGCCGCAGCCCATGCCCGTGCGGAAACCGGCGAAGAGCTGGATGGCCTCCTCGGTGAGTTTTAAGTCGTAGACGTCGTTGGCTGCCAGCAGGATAGCCTCTCCACAGCCTTTCCCCAGAGTCCCGTAGTAATAAGCGGCTTTCTCTTTCAGCATACTCGTTCCTCCCAATGTATGGTTATCCCAAAAACTTGATGGCATTATACACGTTGATGACCATGATGAGCACCATGGCCCCCTCCAGGCAGAGGGTAGCCTGTCGGTTGTCGATCTTCTTGTTGATACGGCGGCCCACCTCGCTGCCCAAAATGGCCAGGAGAATCATCCCCGCCAGGATGGAAGGGTCAAAGGCCGGAGCTCCCGCCGCGATGGTTTTCACCGTACTGGTGAGCTGACTGAAGAGCACGATGAGCAAACTGTTCTGGGTGGCCTTTTTCGTGGGCATGGAGAAGAAATAGCTCAGCAGGGCCACGTTGAAGGGGCCGCCGCCGATGCCCAGGAAGGACCCCAGCACCCCCAGAACCACGCCCAGACCCAACCCCACCCAGGGAGACTTTACCTGTTTGGAGGCGATGCGGTCTTTCCGCATGGTGTAGATCAAGGTGGCGAAGGTGGCCAGCAGCAGCAGGATGGCCTGAACGCCCCCCGCCGTGTTCTGGTCGGCAAAGCAGGCCGCCACCCGGTTGAAAAGCTCCTTGCCCAAAAATCCGCCGATGGTGGCCCCCACCGCCAGGATCAAGGTGGTGGGCAGTTCCAGAACAGACTCCCGCTTGACCAGGTTCTTACCCACGTTCCAGCAGGTCATGGCCACCACGGTGCAGCCCGACAGGAAGGTAATGGCGGCCACGGACATAACGCCCGTGGCGTCCAGCACGGGCTTGATGACGATGCCGCCGCCCATGCCGCAGATGGTCCCCAGGATGCAGGCAAAGAAGGTGACCAGACAGCAGATCCATTGTATCATAGGGGATTCGCCTCCTCAATGGTAAATAGTTTACTACGTTTCCTGGCCCAATACAATAACTTCGGTTACAGAAAAAACGGGGCATTGCCCTTTTTTCGGAAAACGGTATAATAGAGGCTGAAACGCTTTAATTTTTCAGAACAGGAGGCACTCTTATGCGCAAGAATTTCAGTGATATCGGTTTCTTCCCCCAGCCGGTGCTGGTCATTGGCACTTACAATGAAGCCGGCGTCCCCAACGCCATGAATGTGGGCTGGGGCGGTATGTGCGGCAGCCGCTATGTAAACATCAATATCTCCCGCCGCCACAAAACCACAGATAATATTTTTTCCAAAAAAGCCTTTACTATGAGCTTCGCCGACCAGGCCCATCTGGTGGAGGCCGACTACTTCGGTCTGATCTCCGGCGCGGAGGAGAACAAAATCGAAAAGGCCGGCTTCCACGCCCTGAAAAGCGAATTCGTGGATGCCCCCATTTTTGAGGAGCTCCCTCTAACCCTGGAGTGCAAGGTCATCGAGATGACCGAGGTCTACGGGGTCATCCGCATCGTGGGCGAGGTGGTGAACATGAGCGCCGACGAGTCCATCCTGGGGGACGACGGTCTCGTGGACGCCGACAAGCTCCAGGCCCTGTCCTTCGACCGGGTCCGCAAGGTCTACCGCACCCTGGGCGGCGTGGTGGGTCAGGCCTACGCCGACGGCAAAAAGCTGCTTTGAGACGAAATCGGAGGAATGGGGCGGGCCCCATTCCTCCGATTTTTTAATAAAACACCACGTTCTCCTCTTTGATGGTGATCCGGCCCCCCTGGGCCTCCAGAATGGTCACGCCGCAGTTTTTGCTGACGCTCCCTTGCCAGAATTCCTCGTGGGGGATCCCCTTGATATACATGAGCAGGCTGCGGATTACCGCCCCGTGGGTGGAAATTAAAATTTTCTTCCCCTGGTTTTCCGGGTCCGCTATCGTTTCCCCCAGGAATTCCATGGCGCGGCTTTGCAGCGCCCGGCTGCTCTCCCCCCCGGGGGCAGGCATGGGCAGCTGGGCCACCACCTGATAGTTGGTTCCCTCCAGGTCTCCGAAGGAGATCTCCCGCAGACGCTCGTCCACCCGGATCTCCTGACCGGGGCAGAGGAGCCGGGCGGTCTCCCGGGCCCGGGACAGGGGACTGGAATAAACTCGGTCAAAGTGCAGACCGGCTTTTTCCATGCCCAAGGCAGTCGCCCGGGCGATGGCCGCGCCGTTTTCGTTCAAGGGGATATCCACGTTTCCCTGGAGCCGCTTCTGCCGGTTCCAGTCGGTCTCCCCGTGGCGGATGAGATACAACTTCATGGCCGCCCCTCTCACTGCTTCTGCATCCGGGCCTTCACCGCCTGGCCGGTGGGGGTGGCAGCCAGACCGCCCAGGGCGGTTTCCCGGAACTCCACGGGCATGCGGCGGCCCACCTCGCCCATGGCCTCGATGACCTCGTCCACCGGGATGCGGCTCTCAATTCCGGCCAGGGCCATGTCGGCGGCGCTGACAGCGTTCACCGCGCCGATGACGTTGCGCTTCACGCAGGGGACTTCCACCAGGCCGGCCACCGGGTCGCAGACCAGACCCATGAGATTTTTCAGAGCCATAGCCACAGCGTGGCCGATCTGCTCGCCGTTGCCGCCCCGCAGGGCCACCAGAGCGCCGGCCGCCATAGCGGAGGCCGTGCCGATCTCCGCCTGACAGCCGCCGGAGGCCCCGGCGATGGAGGCCTTGTGGGCGATGACCGCTCCGATGCCGCTGGCTACGTACAGGGCCTCCAGGATCTGGTGCTGGGAGAGGTTCTCATGCTTGCACAGGGGGAGCATCACCGCAGGCAGGACTCCGCAGGAGCCCGCCGTGGGAGCCGCCACGATGCGGCACATACAGGCGTTGGACTCCGCCATACCCAGGGCCTCGGCGATGACCTCGCTGACGTAGCCGCCGGTCATGGCCTTGCCCCGGAGGGTGTACTGCCGCATCTTCATGCCGTCGCCTCCCACCAGACCGCTGGCACTCCGGCGGCGGCCGCTGTAGTTGTCGGCGGCGTCCGACATGGCCTGCCAGACGGTGAGCATCTTGGCCATGGACTGGTTGCGGCTCACCTGCCGGTCCTCCATGTCCGCCTGGAGGATCACTTCCCAGAAGGGCAGATCCCGGGCCTCCATGGTATCAAAGATCTCCTTCATCGAATCCAGAGCCATCGTCTTCCTCCTCCTTGTCGTAATAGGTCACAGATAAAATGTTGGGCAGCTCGTTGAGAAAGGCCACCTGGCTGGGCTTGATGTGCTCGTCCACCTCAATGACCATCAGCATGTCCGCCCCCCGTTTGGGACGGCAGACGCTCATGTTGGCTACGTTCACCCCCAGCTGATAGAGGATGCTGGTAACCCCGGAGACCACACCGTTCACATCCCGACTGCGGACCACCAGGGTGTTGAACTCGCCGCTGAAGCTCACGTCGATGCCGTCCAGCTTGTTCACCATGATCCGGCCGCCCCCCAGGCTGGAGGCCTGAAGCTCCAGAGTCCTTCCATTGACTCCCTTTACCGCCAGGATGGCCGTGTTGGGATGGGCTTCCCGGAGATCCACGGTGTCAATGGTCACGACCAGCCCGGCCTTCTCGGCCTCTTGGGCTGCCCCCGGGATTCTCAGGTCATCAGGCTGCATACCCAGCAGGCCGCCTACCAGGGCCCGGTCTGTGCCGTGGCCCGGGCCGGTCTCCGCAAAAGAACCGTGGAGATGAATGGCCGCCTCCGTTGGCGGCTCCCCCAGCAGGGTCCGGGCCATGAGGCCGATGCGGACGGCCCCCGCCGTATGAGAACTGGACGGCCCAACCATCACAGGCCCCAGAATATCGAATAAATTCAGCACGATTGCCGCTCTCCTTTCTGTCGCAAAACTCCCTCATGATACTTATATCACATCACAAGGAAAAATAACAGACAGAGTGTTCCATGTCAATCATCAAATTTTCTTGATAAAAAAGCAGTCCTGGGGAGGGTTTCTCTCCCCGGGCCTGTTTGACTTCCTACCATTTCATTTTCGGTGTCCAAGGTATCTGTTCCTCTTGAATCTTTCCCGTTGCAATAAGACGAGCTTTGATTGCTCCCCTTGTTCGTTTTAACTGCCGAGCAATTTCTCCCTGAGAACGCCCCTCGTCAAACATGCGGCAAAGATTCTCCTCCTCCTCTTTGCTCCATGGCTTTCCTGCGTTTTCCACCAACGGATTCTTTTGCTTTGGTTTTTCTTCCTTTAACTCCTTTAACACCGTATGGAGAGCGCGGACGACCTCCACCTGATTACAACTGTCATTCATTGGGAGGAGCTCACCTGTGATTGGATTAATTCCATCTGCCAAAACTTCTAAAATATTCTTTGCTCGTTGGATATCCATGCTCATTCCTCCTTATCTGTAATCTGCAATTTTTTCTATTCTATAAATAGCAAGACTGCCTGAGATCTCAGTCCTGCCGGCAGTCTTATTGAACAATCAAAACCACTAGTGAACTAGTGGTTTGCTCAGCCCCTAGAAGGGTCAGTACT
>JAEDLP010000107.1 GCA_016295225.1 Oscillospiraceae bacterium
TCCAGTTCAATAACGGTACTTCTGGTTGCTATGATACATACATCCGGTTTGAGAGTGCCAAGGATCTCATCTGCCTGGCTGGCAGCAGAAACCTTGATGCCCGTCTCTGGATAATTTTCGCCCACAATTTCAGCAGCATCTTTTCCGCAGACTGCCGGATTCACATCAAAGGCAGCAACCAGAGATGCCCCTTTTTCTATGGCATACCGGATCAGATATTTTGCCATCTTACCGCAGCCATACTGAGCAAAGGTAATTTTTCTGTCCATACAAAAACCTCCTTATGAATTCCCAAATGTCCAAACCGTTGTAACAATTGAATTGTATACCTCGTACTTAGTATAAAGTCAACAAAAGATTTCTTGCCAAATTCGTATAGATATCTTATGATGGAAAGAGATAGAATATGGAGGGATACTATACAATATGAAGAATCCTCTACTCAAAATTGGGGAAATGGCGGAGCTGAACCATGTCAGTACACAGACGCTGAGACTTTATGCTAAAAATAAACTTTTAGAGCCGGAATATCTGGATCCGGAGACAGGATACCGATATTACACGCTGGAGCAGTGTGCGAAGCTAGATCTGATTCGTGCTTTGAAAAGCTGCCGTCTTTCTCTGGAACAGATAAAGGAAATATTTTCATTATCTTCGGAAGAACTTTTGCTGCAGACTCTGGAGGAACAGACCAAGGTGCTGACCGATGAGATCTATAATTTATCAGTCAGCCGGAATAACCTGATCCGTGTTCAGAAAAATCTGCAGATTCTGAATACGCTTCCTCCGTTTGGTCAGGTCTTTTTTGAGTATGCCCCTGAACGAAAGATTGATGTACAGAAGACAGATTTTGATTTCTTTGAGCTGGGGTATGAAGGGTATGAGAAGATGCTTCGGCATATGCAGAATTACCTTCATGAGAATCATCTTCCACCATCGTACTTCATCAATGTTGGCACGCTCATGGAAAAGGAATATTTTATAAAAGGAATGTATTCCTCGCATTCTGCGTTCATATTTGTAGACGACCTCTACCCGGAGAAGAACAGTGTCCGTACCTTACCGCAGAATACCTATATGTCGGTAGCTTCCGATAATATAGCTCTGGAATCCATGTATGCAAAGCATTTGTACGAAGAAATGAAACGATACGGAATGATACCCTGTGGTGATTATCTATGCGAGGTACTGACACAGATTCCTGTACACCAGGCAAAACAGCTGATTTATAAAATACAGATTCCGGTTCAGCGGATAAATGGCAGGGAAAATACAGTGAGGGGATTCTATTGACACGTCATGTGATTAGGGAATATGGCGTGTCATCCTCTGCCTTGTCCAACTGGGTCAGAAAATACGCTCAGGTGCAAGTGGACAATAATACCGTCCTGACTGCCCAGCAGATCAAGGCCCTCCAGCGCCGCAATGCAGAACTGGAAGAAGAGAACCTCATCCTAAAAAAGCCATTGTAATCTTCACGCCACACTCAGACAGAGACTAGAGGTCATCCGGGCACTGTCCCGACAGCATTTTCTTTTTGCTCATAGCAACACCCCCTGATGTAGTTCTATTTTCCTACATCAGGGGGTGTTTTGTCTATTGTCCGTTTTTACCGGACCTGTTCATTCACTTTGCCGGGGGATATTTATTATGCAGAGGATTTCTGAACAGGGAAATACTTCCTTCGAATGAACACGTAACTGACGAACTGAGCCAGGCCGGTGAGAACCCAGGAAACGGGATAGGAGAGAAACAGAACTTCCACCGTGGGATACCAGGCAAAGATGGTGACCAGCCAGAGGATTCGGAAGCCGCACACACCCACCACAGAGATGATGGTGGGGACCATAGCGTATCCCATCCCGCGCAGAACGCCAACCATGGTGTCCATGATGCCGCAGAGGAAGTAGGTCAGCGCGATGATCTGCAGACGGGTCATACCAAAGGCGACGTCGGAGGCCGTCTCCGTGTACAGCCCCAGCAGGGATTCACCGAAGAGGTACACGGCGGTACCTATGAAGAAGGCCACCAGGGCGGAGACGGAGCAGCAGGCGGCCGTGACTTTGGGGATTCTCTCGTTGCGTCCGGCGCCTGCATTTTGACCGGTGAAGTTGATGGCAGCCTGGTGCAGAGAGTTGGCGGACAGGTAGATGAACCCTTCCAGGTTGGCGGCGGCGGCGCTGCCTGCCATGGCAGAGGCGCCGAAGGAGTTGATGGCCGACTGAATCTGGATGTTGGAAAAGGAGAACATGATGCTGTTGAAGCTGGCAGGGATACCGATCTGGAAGGTTTTCTTCACGACGCTGAAATCCAGCCGGAGTTTTTGGAAGGTCAGTTTGCAGGGACCGTCTTGCCTGGACAGAAACCGCAGGACCAGGACGGCGGAAATGGCCTGGGAGACGATGGTGGCGATGGCCACGCCGGCGACGGAAAGGTGGAACACGATAACCAGAACCAGGTTCAGGGCCACGTTGATGACGCCGGCAATGGACAGGTAAATGAGGGGCTGCTTGGTGTTGCCCTGGGCCCGCAGCAGAGCGGCGCCGAAGTTATAGAGCATGACCACGGGCATGCCGCAGAAAAAGATGCGCATATAGAGGACCGCCAGATCCAGGACTTCCGGCGGGGTGTCCATGGCCACCAGGCAGAGGCGGCACACACTCACACCGAGAACGGCCAGGATGGCGCCGCAAATGAGACTCATGGTGACGGCTGTGTGGACGACTTTTTCCGTCCATTCCCGATCTCCCGAACCCAGGGAGTGGGCGGCCAGGACATTGACGCCCACGGAGAGGCCCATGAAAGCGTTCACCAGCAGGTTGGTGAGGGAAGTAGTGGAGCCCACGGCAGCCAGGGGCTCGCTGCCGGCAAATTGGCCCACCACGATCATATCGCAGGCGTTGAACAGCAGCTGCAGCACGCCGGTGAGCATTAGGGGAATGGCAAACCGGATGATGTTGGGCAGCAGGGGTCCGTGGACCATATCAATGGGTGCTTTTTCGCGTTTTTTTATCATGACTTGTCTCCTTGGGCGGTTGTGCCGATGAGAAAACGTTCCTATCAAGAATACATTATAGTGCCGGGATTTTTTGCCGTCAACAGCTTGCCCTTCTGGAAAGGAAGGAAAGGTCCGCCGGCCTGTGCAGACCGGTGGACCTTTCCAGGGGAGTGTCCTGCTTATTTTGTGAGTTTTCGTACCGCCCGCAGTTCGATATAGCCCCGTTCGCCCCGTGGTTCCAACTGGATGCGGGGATTCTCATTGTCCCACTGGTATCCGATGACCGTGGGATCGTAGTCGTCCATAGCTTGCTGCACGGCTTGAATGGCTTCGCAGTAGTCCTCCTCCCGGAAGGGCTGGCCCTGGAACATCAGATACTCCGCCGCCGGCAGTCGGATGACATCAAACCCCTCGGGAACGGCCCCGAGGTAATCCGGCTCCACCTCCACGCCCTGGACGTAGGTGGACGTGTTCGGTTTCCTGTACGCCTCGGGCAGCCACATGCACACAGGCTCTCCGCAGAGGGACCGCATGCTCATGAGGATGCCCCACACATCGCAGCTCACTTCCTCGCAGTAGGGGAAATAGTCCTCCGCGTGGACGGCCCGCTTGATGATGCACAGCCGCTCCGGTTTCTGGATGGCCTGGACGAAAATTGTCTGCAGATTCGACATGTCGATTTGCTCCTTTCGCAGCGCTCTGTATTTTGCCCCGTAGGGGATGAACAGGGGAATGGGGACAGGATTTTTCGCGTAATCCCTGGGATTCAGTCCGAACTCCCGGTAAAAGGCCCTGGTAAAGGTATCCGCGCTGCCGAACCCCAGGTCGAAGGCTACGTCGATGATCCGGCACCGCTCATCCCGCAGCCGCACCGCGGCCCGGGTGAGCCGCAGTTTTCGGATATACTCGGTGGGGGTCAGATCCAGGTGGGAGCGAAAGAGCCGATAGGAATACCAGGGAGAGAACAGGGATGCCCGGGCAAGATCGGATAAACCCACGTTCTTGGCCAGATGGGCTTCGATGTAGTCCTGCATCCGCTGGACAGCCAAGACTTGTTCGTTCATGGGCTTTGCCTCCTTACAAAGCGTGTCTCAGGTATTCCGCCGTGATGGTCCGGCCATGCTCTGCCATCTCCTGGGGGGTTCCCGTAAATACGATCTGTCCTCCAGCGGTGCCCCCGTCCGGTCCCACGTCGATGAGGTAGTCGGCCTGCTTCATCACATCCAGATTGTGCTCGATGACGATGACTGTATTGCCCCGCCGCACAAAGCTGTCCAAAAGCTCCATGATATTTCGCACATCCGAGGCGTGGAGCCCGGTGGTGGGTTCGTCCAGCACATAGATATTTCCCTTTTTCTTGTCCAGATACTTGGCCAGCTTCACCCGCTGCCGCTCGCCGCCGGAGAGGGTAGAGAGGGGCTGTCCCAGGGAGAGGTAGGGCAGGCCCACCTCCACCATGGCCTGCAGGGCCTTGCGGATCTTGGGGATGTCCCGGAAAAAGTCCAGGGCCTCCTCGGCGGACATACGGAGGATCTCCACAATGCTCTTTCCTTGATAGCGGTAGGACAGGGCCTCCTGACTGTAGCGGCTGCCCTCGCAGGCTTCACAGACCGTGGTGACCGGGTCCATAAAGACCAGCTCAGTCACAATGGAGCCCCTGCCCTTGCACACGGGGCAGGCTCCCTTGCTGTTGAAGGAGAAGAGGGAGGCTTCGACGCCGTTGGCCTGGCCCATCACCTTGCGGATCTCGTCGAAGAAGCCCAGGAAGGTGGCGGGGGTGGAGCGTCCCGTGGCCGTCACCGGCGACTGATCCACCAGGATGACGCGGTCTTCATAGGTCTTTGCGAATACGTCCCGGATGAGGGAACTTTTTCCAGAACCTGCCACGCCGGTCACCACGGTCAGCACGTGCAGGGGGACGTCCACGGAGACATTTTTCAGGTTGTGCAGGGAGGCGTTCCGAATGGGCAGGAATTCCGTCGGAATCCGGGGATGGGCTTTCAGAGGGATGGTCTCCCCCAGAGCCTTTCCGGTGAGGGTTCCAGAGCGCAGGAGCTGCTCATAGCTGCCCTGAAACAGGATCTCGCCGCCGTTTTTACCCGCCAGGGGGCCCACGTCGATGACTTCATCGGCAATGGCGATCACGTCCTTGTCGTGCTCCACCACCAGAACTGTGTTGCCTTTGTCCCGCAGGCTTTGGAGGAGCCTGGTCATCCGGGAGACGTCACGGGGGTGCATGCCCGTGCTGGGCTCGTCGAAGATGTAGGTCATTCCGGTGAGGGCGCTGCCCATGTACCGCACCAGCTTCAGCCGCTGGGCCTCGCCGCCGGAGAGGGAGGCGGACTCACGGTTCATAAACAGGTAGGGCAGACCAATGTCGATCATCCGGCGGAGGGAGGCCAGCAGGGCGTCCACGATGGACCTCGCCCGGGGATCGTTAATGGTTTCCAGGACCTTGACCAGCTCCGTGAACTCCATGTCGCACATCTGGTCGATGCTGTAACCCGCCACCTGACAGGCAAGGGCCTGCTTGTTCAGCCGCTTGCCCTGGCAAAGGGGACAGACGCGCTCCTGCACCAGGGAAAGCAGACGCTTCACTGAGGCCTCTTTCAGTTCGGAGGTGTCCCGGCGGAGGAGCATCCGGTTGAGATAGGTGGAGATTCCCTCCACCTTTTTGGACAGACGTTTGCCGCCGGGAACGTCGGCTCCGTAGAGGAGGCGGTTCCGCTCCTGCTGGGTGAAGTCCTTCCAGGGCTTGTCCAGGGGGAAGAGATTAGATTCGGCGTACTGCTTCCAGTACCAGTTTCCCACGTGGAAGGCCGGCAGGTCGGCCATGCCCTGGTTCC
>JAEDLP010000108.1 GCA_016295225.1 Oscillospiraceae bacterium
CAGGATATAATGGTGTCAAATTTGCCCGAAAAGGGGAGAGTCCTTTATGAATAATCGTTTCATTGCCTTCGATGTTGAGACGCCAAATTCTTCCAACGATCGCATGAGCGCCATAGGGATCACCGTGGTAGAAGCCGGTAAAATCGAGCAGAGATTTTCCACGTTGGTCAATCCTGAGACATACTTTCATCCGTTCAACGTCCAGCTTACCGGCATCACCCCGGATATGGCCTCAACCGCCCCCACCTTCCCGGAACTCTGGGAGAACATTGGGCCTGTGATGGCCAGCGGCATTTTGATCGCCCACAACGCCCCCTTCGACATGGGTGTCCTGTCCAAGTGCCTGCGGGCCTATGGCATCCCGTGGCAGACCACCACGATCTACGCCTGCACCTGCCGGATGGGGAAGGTGTGCTATCCGGCCCTGGAAAATCACCGGCTGAACACCCTCTGCCATCACCTGAAAATCCCGTTGGATCACCATGATGCCGGCAGTGACAGCGAGGGCTGTGCCCGGCTTCTGATGGACTATCTGGAGCATGGCCTGGACGTCACCAGGTTCCTGCGCCGCTACGACATGCAGCGAAGCCGCACGCTGCGCTGACGGACGGGATTTTGGGGAACAGCATTGGTATCGGTTTTTACACCTGGATATTCCGATGATATAATGAAATGAATTATGCGAAAAAGAAGGGAGGGAGCATGATTATGAAGAAACTGCTGGTTGTCATTGATATGCAGGTGGATTTCATCGACGGCGCTTTAGGAACCAAGGAGGCGGAAGCCATCGTCCCGTCTGTGATTCAGAAAATTACGGAATTTGACGGCGACGTGGTTTACACCCGAGATACCCACGAAGAAACCTACATGGATACTGCGGAAGGGAAAAAGCTGCCGGTTCCGCACTGCATCCGTGGGAGCGACGGTTGGCAGATCCATCCTGGGGTATATGCCGCCGGCGCGGGAAAGACCATCGCTGTCATCGACAAACCTACCTTTGGGTCTGCGGCTCTCTGCGACTTCGCAGCCGCCGGCGAGTATGACTCCATTGAGCTGGTCGGTCTCTGCACGGACATCTGCGTCATTTCCAACGCGCTGTGCCTGAAGGCTCGGCTGTGGGAGACCCCCATCGGAGTTTGGAAGTCTTGCTGCGCGGGTGTCACACCCGAAAGCCATGACAACGCACTGTCCGCCATGACCATGTGTCAGATCGACATTCTCTGATCCATTCTTTTATCGCACATAATGAAAAGGAGTAATTACCATGAAATAGTATTTGTCTCGCATCGGGGCAGCTGCGCTGTCCCTGGTCATGTTGCTGGGCCTGTGCGCCTGCGGCGGAACCACTGATGAAGGTACTGCCAACGCAGGCGGTGAAGGGGAAAAGACCAAGCTGTACGTGGTCAACTGGAAGGACTATGGTTCCGACGACCAGGAGCTGATCGCCGCCTTTGAGGAGGAGTATAACTGCGAAATCGTAAACAGCTACATGGAGAGCGAGGAGCAGCTGCTGACCTCCCTCAAGACCGCTTCTGAGGGCGAGATCGACGTCTGCCTGCCCAACTGCACCATCCTGCCCGCAGCCATCGAGGCAGGTCTCCTGATGGAGATCGACCCCACCCAGATGGAGAACTTCAGCTCTCTGTACGAGCGCTTCCAGACCCAGAAGGAGTGCTTTGGCGAGGACGGCAAGATGTATGCGGTTCCCTTCGTTTGGGGATCCACCGCAATCGCATATAACACTGAACTCATGGACGCAGCTCCCTCCAGCATGGCTGACCTCTTCGATGAGCAGTATGCAGGCAAGGTCACCATCCGTGACGACTATAACGATGCCATCATGGCGGCTGCTATCGTTCTGGGCCAGGACCCCACCGCGCCCAATGACCTGGACGCTATCCGTGACCTGCTCATCCAGCAGAAGTCTTTGAACCGCACCTACTGGCAGACCGGCGATGAGTTCTCCAAGCTGTTTGCCGGCGGTCAGATTGAGTTCGGTATGATGTGGTCCGGTCAGGCTGCTTCCATGAAGCAGGAAGGCGAGCCCATCGGCTTCGTGGTTCCCGAAGACGGCGCCATCGGCTGGGTGGACAACTGGGCCATCGCATCCGGCTCCCAGAACAAGGAACTGGCTCTGGCCTTTATCAACTACATGATCAGCAAGGACGTGCAGTACGCCTGGGCAGCCAAGGGCGGTCCCGCACCTGCAAACCAGGAAGCTGCCGAGTCCATCGATCCCGAGTATGCGGCATCCTGCGGCATGGACGAAGCATCCCTGAACCGCCTGTACTTCATGGCATACCAGGATGACGAAACCAAGGCCGAATGGGCTGAGCTGTGGACCGAGGTCAAGGCCAGCTGATTCTGTTTTCTCTGAGAGGGAGGAGTTCTCTTGGAACATAAGAAACGCCGGCTGCTGACCCTTCCGTCGGTCTGTTGGCTGCTGATTTTTACCGTGCTGCCCCTGCTCATTATGCTGTTTTACAGTTTCCAGAGCGACAGCGGCGCGGGGTTTACCATCGAAAACTACATCCACTTTTTCTCGAAAGCTACCTATCTGAAACTGACTTGGCGCACCATTCTCTCCGCCCTTTTGGTCACATTCTTCAGCCTGCTCATCTCCTACCCGCTGGCCTATATCCTGGCCAAGAGGCTGCGGGGGGCCAGAGCCCTGATCTTAGTTCTGATCATCATTCCGTTCTTCACCAATCAGTTGGTTCGTGTTTACAGCTGGCTGATCTTCCTCCAGGACGGCGGTGTGCTGAACCGCTTCCTGGCCGCCATCGGCATATCGCCGGGAGACAGCCTGGGGATTCTGTATACCCAGGCGGCGGTGATCATCGCCCTGGTCCATGCGTACTTCCCCTACATGGTCATCACCATCTACATGGCTCTGGAGCGCATGGACAACAGCATGCTGGAAGCCAGCTATATTCTGGGCGCAACCCGGCTGACTACCTTCCGGCGGGTCATTTTCCCCGTTTCCATGCCGGGCGTGGTTTCCGGGATTCTGATTGTCTTCGTCCCTTGCCTGGGTTCCTTCGTGGAACCCAGGATCTTGGGCGGCACCAACGGCACCTTGATCGGCACCGTCATTGAAGACCAGTTCACCGAGCTGTATGGCTGGGGCTTTGGCTCCTCCATTGCGTTCCTGCTGCTGGCTCTGGTCATCCTCAGTATGCTGGTCATCAATTGGTGGGGAAGGCGGTATGAAGAATGAAGACAAGAAATGTTGGAAGCCGTATTTTCATCCTGCTGGCCCTGCTCTATTTGTATGTCCCCATTGTGGTCCTCATCGTCATGGGCTTCAACGAGTCCCGGTATAATTCCTTGCCGTTTACCTTTTCTTTGCGATGGTACCAGGATCTGTTTCAGGATGCAGCCTTGCTGGAGGCCACCCGCAATTCTCTGCTGATCGCGCTGATCACCGGTGTTGCCTGCATGATCCTGGGAACTCTGTTCATCCTGGGGCATAAGGCGCTGCAAAACAAAAGCAAGCAGTTGGTGCGCAGCTTTGTTATGATGCCCATGAGCATCCCCTGGCTGATCCTGGGCCTGTCACTGCTGCTGATGATTCGCGCTGTGGGACTGGAGAAAAACCTGTTTTTTGTCATTGCCGGTCATATCGTGATCTCCCTGCCATACACCCTGTTGGTTTTGGAGGCCCGCGTCCAATCCATGGATCAGAGCCTGGAGGATATGAGCGCTTCTCTGGGCGCCAACCCCTGGACCACCTTCTGGCGTGTGACCTTCCCGGCCATTGTCCCCGCAGTGGTGGCTGGCGGGTTCCTCTCCTTTATGATCAGTTTTGACAATTTCCCCATCAGTTACTTCTTGATGCCCTCGGGTATCTCAACGCTGCCTATTGAGATCCAAAGTTCGATCAAGTTTGGCTTTACCCCTGAGATCAACGCGATTTCCACCGTAATCATCGGTGTCTCGCTGCTGTGTCTGGCGGTGGTCGGCCTGATCATGGGCAGAACGCTCATGAACATGATTGGAGGAACGAAAAAGAATGTCTGAAGTTACTCTGAAAAATCTGACTAAGGTCTACGGCAGCAATACCGTTGTTGATCACATCAATCTGACTGTGTCGGACGGCACCCTGACCTCGATCCTTGGTCCCTCTGGCTGCGGCAAAACGACCACTCTGCGCATGATTGCCGGCTTTGAAGTGCCCCAGGACGGCGATATCCTCTTTGATGACGTTTCCGTGGCAAAGACCCCGGTGAACAAGCGGGGTATCGGTATGGTGTTCCAGAGCTATGCGCTGTTTCCTCACATGACGGTTTACCAGAACGTTGCTTACGGCTTGGAGCAGCAGAAGGTGAAGGGGGAGGAACTCAAGACCCGTGTCATGGACGCACTAAAAATGGTACACATGGAGGAGTTTGCTTCCCGTAAGCCCCGGCGGCTCTCCGGCGGCCAACAGCAGCGGGTGGCTCTGGCCCGCGCCCTGGTCATCCGCCCCGTGTTCTGCTTCTGGATGAGTGCCTGAGCGCCCTGGACAAGAAGCTCCGCGTGGAGATGCAGTCCGAGCTGCGCCGTATCCTGGAAGAGTGCGGGGTGACCACCTTCTTCGTCACCCACGACCAGGAGGAGGCTATGACCCTGTCTGATTCCATCGTGGTTATGAACCACGGTATCATCGAGCAGACCGGCTCCCCTTATGAAGTCTATGAGCGGCCCAGAAATCGCTTCGTTGCGAGCTTTTTGGGCAAAGCAAACTTCTTTGGTGGCAAGGTTCTGGCAGTCGATGGAAACCGTGTAACCATGGAAACCCCGGGCGGAACCTTTACCATTTCCGCTCCAAGCGCGCAGGTGGGAGAAACCGTGTCCTACGCTGTCCGGCCGGAGAAGATTGAGATGTCCATCCAGGGAGACGGCGTCCGGGGGATCGTGACATCTGTGGTCTACTCTGGCAGTACCACTTCCTTCCGGGTTCGTTGCGGCGGCATGGAGGTTCTGACCGAGGAGCGCTCCGCCGCAGGTCAGAGTGCCTTTGCCCGCGGGGATTCCGTGGTGCTTCATTGGCCTGCTGACGCAGCGATTCCTTTGGAGGATTAACACATGGGCAGCGACATTGTCATTTTCGGAAGTCTGTTGCTGGACCGATACTTTGAAGTTGACCGCTGGCCCGCCCGGGGCCAGGATGGCTACTTTGACCGGGAAGAAACCTTTGTCGGCGGCTGTGCGATTAACATGGCGGCAACCATCCATAATCTGGGGGGCGCGGCGTATGTGGTTTCCTGCGTTGGTCAAGATGAGACGGGCGCTCTGATCCGGGACTATCTGGAAAAGCACGGGCTGTCAGTCGAACTCCTACATCCGGCGGAAGGCGTCACCGGAAGCTGTCTGGTTTTTTCCGAACCCGACGGGGAGAGAACCTTCCTGACCCGGGTGGGTGTGGAAGACAGGTTCCCCGATGGGTTGGCAGAGAAAGCCCTTCAGATTGTTCCTGCCTGGGCGGGGATCACCGGGTATTTCCTTCTGGGCTCCGACGGCGCCCGGGTCATGGACTGTCTGGAGCGTCTCCACGAGGCGGGGACCAGAATCCTGTTCGACCCCAGTCCTCTGGCCGGAGATATCCCTCGGGAGATCCTCCGGCGCGTGCTGACCGTCAGTGATATTCTGACCCCCAACGAGACGGAGCTGGCTGTCCTGGGCGGCGACAGCGCCATTCCGGGCTTGGTCCAGGAAGGGAAGACCTTGGTTCTGAAACGTGGATCTCAGGGTGGTACGGTTTACAGTC
>JAEDLP010000007.1 GCA_016295225.1 Oscillospiraceae bacterium
GCGGTGCAGAAGGAGGGGATGTGGCCGCTGTCCATGAGCCACTTGACCACCTCGTCCAGGGAACGCTGGTCGGACACGTCGAACTGCTCGGTGTCGTGGGGCCGCTCGGCCTCGGTGTAGCCGCCCACGGAGGTCCGGGAGCCGCCGCTGACCTGGGAGATGCCCAGCCGCAGCAGCTTGGAGCGAACCTCCTCGGACTCCCGGGTGGAGATGATCATGCCGGTGTAGGGCACTGCCAGACGGATGCAGGCGGTGATCTTGGCGAAGGTGTCGTCATCGATGGAGTTGTCGAACTCGTCGGGGTCGATGTCATCGGCTTTCTTCACCCGGGGGACGCTGATGGTGTGGGGGCCTACCCCGTGGACGGCCTCCAGGTGCTCGGCGTGCATGATGAGGCCAGCAAACTCGTACTTATAGCCCTCCAGGCCGAAGAGAACGCCCAGGCCCACGTCGTCGATGCCGCCCTCCATGGCCCGGTCCATGGCCTCGGTGTGGTAGGCGTAGTCGTGCTTGGGGCCGGTGGGGTGGAGATACTCGTAGCTCTCCTTGTTGTAGGTCTCCTGGAAGAGGATGTAGGTGCCGATGCCAGCCTCCTTCAGCTTCCGGTAGTTCTCCACGGTGGTGGCGGCGATGTTCACGTTCACCCGGCGGATGTCGCCGTTCTTGTGGTGGACGCTGTAGATGGTTTTGATACACTCCAGGATGTACTCGATGGGGTTGTTCTTGGGATCCTCGCCGGCCTCGATGGCCAGACGCTTGTGGCCCATGTCCTGGAGGGCGATGACCTCCTGACGGACCTCCTCCTGGGTGAGCTTTTTCCGGGGGATGGTCTTGTTCTTCAGGTGGTAGGGACAGTAGAGACAGCCGTTGACGCAGTAGTTGGACAGGTACAGGGGGGCGAAGATGACGATGCGGTTGCCATAAAAGGCCAGCTTGATCTCCTCGGCGATCTGGTACATTTTCTCGATCTTCTCGGGGATCTCACAGGCCAGCAGCAGGGAGGCCTCCCGGTGGGTCAGGCCCTGGCAGGTGACGCCATTGCCGTTGGGCTTGGGCCGGGCCTTTTCCAGAATTTCGTCGATGAGGGCTACGTTGTTCTTGTTTTCCTCGGCCCAGGCCAGGGTGTCCAGGATCTCCTGGTGGTTGATGAATTCCTCTGCTTTCAGAGATTTGGGATCATAGATTGCCATAGTATTTCTTCCTTTCTTTTGGGTCAGGGTCTTCCTTCCCCATTAGAGTTTTTGATAATATCTCCCCGGTGGGTCACCAGGGAATAGCCCACCGACTCCATGCGGGCCGACAGACACCCTCTGCACTGGGCGGATTCCTCGCCGGTACAGATCTTGTTGTCGTACAGGGCGTATTTTTTCCGCACGGCCATCGGAGACAGATTGGGCATGACCACGTTGGCCCCGGCCAGGACGCCCATCTCCCGCCCCGAGGGGTGAATGGTCCCCAGGGCCGTGGTGGCCGGGAGGAGGATGGCCGGTGAGATGAGCCGGATGATGGACAGCAGATAGCAGGTCAGGGCCACATTCCCCGGAGGGCTGGCCCGGAAGGGGGTATCCCGGTGGGGGATGAAGGGGCCGATGCCGCACATATCCGGCTGGAATTCCTCGATGAATTTCAGATCCTTGGCCAGCATGGCCGGGGTCTGGCCCGGGGAGCCCACCATGAAGCCGCAGCCCACCTGGTAGCCGATCTCCTTCAGGTCCCGCAGACATTCCATCCGGCGGGCGAAGGACATGGCCGGGGGGTGGAGGCTCCGGTAATGGGCCTCGTCGGCGGTCTCGTGGCGGAGGAGGTAGCGGTCCGCCCCGGCGTCAAAGAGACGCTGATAGCTCTCCCGGGACCGCTCCCCTAGGGAGAGGGTCACGGCACAGTCGGGGTAGCGGCTTTTGATCTCCCGGATCAGGGGGCAGAGGACCTGGTCGGTGAAATAGCCGTCCTCACCCCCTTGGAGGACAAAGGTACGAAAGCCCAAGGCGTAGCCCTCCTCGCAGCAGGCCAGGATGCCCTCGGGGGTCAGGCGGTAGCGGTCGCAGTTTGCGTTGCTCCCCCGGATGCCGCAGTAGAGACAGTCGTTTTTGCAGATGTTGCTGATCTCGATGAGGCCCCGGGTGTAGACGGCGGTTCCGTATACGGCCTCCCGGGCCGTCCGGGCCAGCTGGGCCAGCAAATCGGCGGCCTCCTGATCCCGGGCCGTGATGAGGGCCTCGTACTGGTCCAGGGTAAGGCTGTGGCTCTCCGCCAGGGTGTTAATGAGAGTCTGGATGTTCTTATTCATGGCTGATCACATGGGAGAAGGCGGTTTTGACGCTGACCCCGGGGAGCTTGCCGATCTTCCCGGACAGGGCAGAGATCACGTCCTGGGGGGCGTCGATGGCGATGCTGATGATGTGGATGCTCCGCTGGCGGTAGGGGATGCCCATGCGGCCGATGATGTACTGGCCGTAGTCGTGGAGGATGGCGTTGATGGTCTCCACGCTCTCGCTGTTTTCCACGATGATGGACATGACAGCCACTCTGGTTTCCATGAAATACCTCCTTTGCATAAACAAAACCCCGCCTTTTCTGGAAAGGCGGGGCAAACACGTATAGCAAAACCAGCGGGGACCTTTCCCCGCAAAGAATGGAATATTGCCCGCACCTTTCACGCAGAGTTTTGGGTCTTTGTGTCAGGTCGATTTGGAGCTATTCTACCACAGTTTTGAAAAAAATGCAAGTCAGGAGAGATATTCTTTCAAAATGGCGGCGGCTACCTCTCCCAGGGCCGAGCCGCTGCCCCCCTGCTCCACCACGATGGCCAGGGCGATCTGGGGGTCGTCGTAGGGGGCGAAGCACACCAGCACCGCGTTGGCCAGGTCGGCCCCGTCCACCTGGGCAGAGCCCGTCTTGGCCCCGGCCTTTACCGGCAGATCCCGGAAGGCCCTGGACAGGGACCCGGTCTGGGTCACCACCCCCATTCCCTCCTTGATGGCGGCCAGATTTTGGGGGGATATCTCCAGCTTCCCCAGGGAGACCGTCTCATAGAGCCCCTCCCCTTCCGCCTTCTTCAGAATGTGGACCTGCCGCCGCTCCCCACCGCTGACCAGGGTGGCGGTCATGTGGGCAAGCTGGAGGGGGGTGAAGCGGTTGTTCTCCTGGCCGATGGCGGCGGAGAGGACGCTGCCCTCATACCAGGTCCCCCCCACCGAGGCGGTGTAGTCCGGCCCGGCCACCACCCCGGCTTTCTCCCCGGCCAGCTCGATGCCGGTCTTCTCCCCCAGGCCCAGGGCGTTGGCGTACTCGTCCAGGGTCTCGATGCCCACCCGGCGGCCAGCGTCGTAGAAGAAGATGTTGCAGGAGTCGGCGATGGCCTCCGACAGGGTCTCCAGGCCGTGGGTTCTCCCCTCCTGGCGGTAGAGCCAGCACTGGGGCTGGGGGCTCTTATAATACGTGTACCGCCCGGTGTCCAGGATCTGGGTCACCGGGGTCAGGTATCCCTCCTCCAGAGCAGCCGCGGCAGTGACCAGCTTGAAGGTGGAGCCAGGGGCGTACAGGCCCTGAACCGCCCGGTTCATCAGGGGGGTGTCCGGGTCCTGGGACAGGCTGGGGTAATCCGCCGAGAAGGTGGCCGTGTCGTAGTCCGGCAGGCTGACCATGGCCAGCACCCCGCCGTCGGACACATCCAGGGCCGCCACCGCGCCCCCGGTGGCCTGGGGATGGCTGTCCAGAAAGGCCTGAAGGGCCGCCCGGGCCGCCGCCTGGAGGTCTTTATCCAGAGTGAGGGTCACGTCCTTCCCCGGCTGGGGCGTCACAGAGTAGCTCTCCCCGGTGATCTGTCCGTTCCTGTCGGTCTCCAGGACTTTGGTGCCGGGGGTTCCGTGGAGGAGGGACTCAAAGGCGGCCTCGGCCCCGTCCTTCCCCACCTGGGCATCCATGGCGTAGCCCGCCTCCTGATAGACCTCCCACTCCTCGGGGCTCATGGCCCCCACCCGGCCCAGGAGATGGGGAGCCAGGCTGCCGCTGCCCGTCCGGGTAACCTGGGGGGTGAAGGTCACCCCCGTCAGTCCCTCCTCCCGGATGCGGGCCATCAGGCGGCTGGTGACCCGGTCAATGGACCCCTCTCCGGTCCAGACCACCTCTTCCTCCTGACAGAGAACTTTGAGCCGCCGGAGGACGGTCTCATCGCAGCCTTCGGCCAGGGCGGCCTGCCAGGCGACCTGGTCCTGGGCCAGAATCTTGCCGTTCCGATCCAGGAGCTTGCCCCGGGCAGCGGGAACGGTTTCCACCTGGGCGATGCTCCGCTGGGATCTCTCATAGTAGGCCGCCCCGGAGACCACCTGGAGGTTCCAGAGCAGCCCTGCGAAAACAACCAGAAGGCCCCCGAAAAAGAGGGCGGCAGAGGTGAGACGAGCAGACATGGCAACTCCTTTCCATTCAAACGCGGCGGGTCCTCCCCAGAGAGGCCGCCTTCCCAATCACCGCCGCCAGGGGGTAACAGGCCAGGGCCAGCAGAAGCTCCGGCCAGGCCACGGCCAGGGCGGCGGCGAACCGATTCCCCGCCATCCAGTGGTCCACAACCAGCAGGACTTCCATCCCCGCCAGCACCGGGACGGTCCGAAGCCACTTTCCCCAAAATCCCCGGGAATTGTGGAAAACCGCCCCGGAAACACCCCCAACCAGGGGATACAGGGCCAGAACCCAGGGGGAACACCCAGCCAGCAGGCACAAAAAACCCCCAAACAATCCACATACCGCCCCCCGGTCCGGGCCTTGGGCCATCCCCAGCAGGCAGAGCAGCGAGGGCAGAAGCAGGGGGATCGCCCCCAAAACCTCCACCTGGACCAGCAGGCACCGCTGGATCAGGAAGGCCAGAAGCACCGCCAGACAGCACCGCACCCGCTCCATCACTTGTCCTCCCAGAAGTCGGTGACGATAAAGACCTCACCGAGCCGGTCCAGGTCGGCCGCCGGGGTGAGAACGCCGGACTGGGTCAGACCGCCGGGATCGTCCGTCAGGGAGGTCACCGTCCCCACCACCAGACCGGAGGGATAGCTCTCCCGGGCGGCGAAGGTCACCACCCCCTCCCCCAGTTGGACGGGGTCGGCCTGGGTCAGACCGGAGAACTTTACCTCCCCCGCGGCCATCAGGCCCAGATCCCCTTCCACGGAGCCCAGAACCCCCGAGTGGGTCCCCATCCCCGCCAGTTGGAAGGCGGGGTCGGTGAGGAGGGATACCTGGCACCAGGTCTTCCCGGTCTGGCTGACCCGGCCCACCAAGGCCCCGTGCTCATTCACCACGCACTGACCCGCCTGAATCCCGGAGCCTGTCCCCTTGTCCAGGGTAACGGATTTCTGCCAGTTGTCCGGGGTCCGGGCCACCACCCAGGCGGATTCCAGGGTGAGCTCCTGGCCGGAAGCCGTCAGATCCAGCAGGGATCGCAGACGCCGGTTCTCCTGCTGGGCCAGCTTGCCGGTCATGGCCTCCCGCTCCAGGGCGGCCAGGTCCTCCTTCAAGGCTTCGTTCTCCGCCCGGAGGGCATCCATCCCCCGAAACCAGGTCTCCGCCTGCTGAACTTTCTCTGAAAGGGGCGAAAACAGGCGAAGAAAAGGCCGCGACGCCGTCTCCCATCCACTGCGCAGCGGTCCGGCGGTCCCGTTCAGGACCAGCGCCAGAGCCGCCGCCAGCAGGCTCAGAGACAGAGCCGCGGCGATAATCACTATCCACTTGTGGCGGAATGGTTTTTTCAAAGGGCGTCCTTTCCGGCCAGGGCCAAACAGTCCACGCCGAAATCGAGCAACATCCGGCCCAGACGGCACACGGGCAGGCCCACCACGCTGCTGTAGTCCCCCTGGATGCCCTCCACCAGGAGGGCGCCGTAGCCCTGGATGCCATAAGCCCCGGCCTTGTCCATGGGCTCCCCGGTCTGAACATACCGGCGGACTTCCTCCGGGGTCAGGCTCCGGAAGGTCACCTGGGTCACCTCCACCTGGGAGACCACCTTCTCCCCCTGGCATACGGTGACGCCGGTGCACACCTCATGGCTGCGGCCGGAGAGGGCGGTGATCATCTCCTCCGCCTGCCCAACAGAGGCGGGTTTTCCTAAAATCTCCCCGTCCAGGACCACCACGGTGTCCGACCCGATAACGATGGTATCGGGGTCCTCCCCCTGGGCGATGTGGAGGGCCTTCTCCCGGGAGAGGGTTTTTACCAGCTCCTGAGCGGGCAGATCGTGAATGGCTTCCTCGTCGATTTCCGGCGATTTGGTTGTAAACTCCAGTCCCATCTTCCCCAGCAGCTCCCGGCGGCGGGGGGATTGGGACGCTAAGACTATTTTCATGGTTTGCCTCCGTTTTTTCCATCGAATTTGGGTGAGGAAGTAAAGTTTTTTCGGGGGTAAGGGGGTGTTGTCACTCCACGCCCCGGTAGTACAATCCCCGGGTGAAGCCCTCGGGGGCCTGACCCTCGCCGGTGCGGTAGGCCCGGAAGATCCGGGCGCATTCCCGGCTGGACTCCCGCAGGAAGGACAGCCGGCCATAGGTCACCCCGGTCCGCTGCCAGTCGGCCCGCTTATCTGCTAACCACAGGATCTTGGCATTGAACAGCTCGTTCCGGCAGCCCCAGGCCTGCTTCACAGGGAAGTCCTCCCCTTTTCGGTCCCGGAGGGACTGGGGCTTCTCGTGACAGTGACAGCCCTTGCCCCGGTTCTTCATGATGCAGTTCTCGGTGAGCATCAGGGGCAGGCGGCCGTAGACCAGCAGCTCGGTGTCCAGGGGCTTGCTGAGATCCCGGATCTGGGCCAGCTTGCTCTCAAAGGACACGGTGGCCGACCGGAACCCCAGCCGGGCCAGTTCCCCGGCGGTCAGATCGTTGACCAGTCCCAATCCAAAGTCTCCCCGGGGGGTGAACCCATATTCCCTGGCCAGGGCCAGCTGGCCGATGTGGCTGAGAAGGGCCTCGGTGACTCCGGCCTCCCGGGCGGCGGCCAGCTCCTGTTTCAGCCGGTCTCTTTCCCGGTCCCACATGACCCGGGGCAGAACCACCCCGAACTTCACGTGGGGGTAATCCTTTCCCAGCTCCGCCATCTCCCGGGCGTGGGCGGCAATCTCATGGCTGGGCAGGTACACCAGGGCGGGACCCTGATCCAGAATTTCCCGGGACATCTGCCCCCAGCTTCGGAGGGACAGGGACCAGGCGGGCACGGCGACCTTTGATTTCACCTTTTTGGGGGGCTGGAAGGGAAGAACCCTCCTCTCGGGAATTGCGGTGCGGGCGGCGTCCAATCCGGCCAGCACCTCCCGGCGGAGGCCGTTCAGGGCGGACATGGGGACGGACAGGCCGGGGGTCACCTCGGCCGTGACCTCCTGGGCCTGATAGACTGTGCCGCCGGTCTTAGCCAGCTGTTTCTCGATCTGCTCCGCCGTCACGTCCCGGCTGCGGGCAGCCTCGGGGATCTCCCCCCGGGCGGCAGCCTCGTGGCCCTCCCCGTCCCAGGCAGTGACGGTGAGGGGTTCTCCCTCCCTCACCTGGGCGGCAAACCACACAGGGGTGAGCTTGTGCTCCCCCCGGCCATACTGGCGGCGGGCCTCTTCAAAGAGCTCCGTGGGGTCCTTGATCCCCTCGGGCCGGGTGCCGAACATGGCAGGACCCTTCTGGTCGTTGTAATAGCCCTGGGTGAATCCCTGGCGGGAGAATGCGGCCTCCAGCCGGCGCAGCTCCTCCCCGGTGGGCTCCCGGTTTTCCCGTAAAGCGGCGGCGTAGATCCCCGTGACGATGGAGACATACTCCGCCCGCTTCATGCGGCCCTCGATTTTCAGGCAGGCTACGCCCATGTCCCGCAGGTCCTGGAGTTCCCCGGCCAAGGACATGTCCTTCAGGGACAGGGGGTGACCGGTCTGCTTCTCCCCCGGCCAGCGGAAGGCCAGGCGGCAGGGCTGGGCGCACAGGCCCCGGTTACCGCTGCGGCCCCCCAGGACGGCGGACAGAAAGCATTGGCCGCTGTAGCACATACACAAAGCCCCGTGGACAAAGATCTCCAGCTCCACGGGGGATTTGGCGCACAGGTTCTCAATGGCGGACTTGGACAGTTCCCGGGAGAGAACCACCCGGGTCATGCCCAAATCCGCGCAGGCCTTGACCCCGTCCAGATTATGGACGGTCATCTGGGTGGAGGCGTGGATGTCCACGTCGGGGACGGTGTCCCGCAGGAGCTTGGCCACCCCCAGGTCCTGAACCAGGATGGCGTCCACACCGATCTCCGACGCAAAGGCGGCGGTCTCCGCCGCCAGGGGAAGCTCCCGTTGGGAGAGCAGGGTGTTCAGGGTGAGGTAGACCTTGGTCCCCCGCAGGTGGCAGTAGGCCACCGCCTGGGCCAGCTCCTCCCGGGTGAAGTTTTTCGCGTTGCGGCGGGCGTTCAGGGGGCCGTAGCCCAGGTAGACCGCGTCCGCCCCGGCCTGGACCGCAGCGGTCAGAGACTCGGGGGAACCGGCCGGCGCGAGAAGTTCCATAGTGGGTTCTCCTTACTTCTTTTCTTCCTTGGGAGCGGCGGCCTTGGCGGCCTTCTTGGCCTCCTTCTTCAGGTCGGCCAACTCCCTGGCCAGGCGGGCATTCTCGTCCAGGGCCAGCTTCAGCTGGGCGCGCAGATTGTCGGAGACCTGCCGCTCCTTGCTGTATTTGTCGGCAACGTTCAGGGCGGTGAGGACCGCGCCGTCGGTGATGGAGAGAGCGGTGCCGGCCATGGCCTGGTCCAGCTCGCTTTTGACGATCTCCGCGCACTGCTGGATATAGCTCTCGTCCTCCTCGGCCAGGATGTTGTAGTTCTGGTTGTGGATGCGGATGGTCACCCGGTTTGCCATATATGGTTCCTCCTTTGAGGGTAATTTGTGCTTTGACAGGATATTATACCACATTTCGACAGGGTTGGGTAGACCCTTGGCTCTCCCTTTGGGAGAGCTGGATTCGGCCGCAGGCCGAAGACTGAGAGGGCAAATCTCTGCCGATACAGATTGCCCTCTCCGTCTTTGGGCCGTAGGCCCAAAGACACCTCCCCCAGAGGGGGAGGTAAATCCAAGAACATCTTTACGAAACGCCGGTTTTCCTGTAAAATAGAGTTCGATTTCCAAAAAAGAAAGGAGGCGGCGGCATGGCCACCGGCCTGTTTTTACCCGGCAATATTCTCTCCCTCCACCGCAAGGCGGCGGACCGGCTCCTGGCGGCGGACAACGGAGACGCCGCCCTTCTCTACCTGTGCCTGCTGGCGGGCAAGGACGGCTCCTCCCTCAAGTGGGACGCCCCCCGGCTGGAAGCGGCCCACAAGGCCCTCATCACCATGAAGCTGGCCGACCCGAACCAGCCGGTGACCCCCGAACCGGCTCAAAAGCTGGAGGATGACCGTCCCCCCGAGTACACCACCCAGGACATTGCGGCCGCCCTGCAAAACGGCGGCGGCTTCGCAGGACTGGTCCCCGAGGTGGAAAAGCTTCTGGGCAAGGTCCTCTCCCCCGCCGACCTGAAGACTCTCTATCTTCTCACCGACTATTATGCCCTGCCCCCGGAGGTCATCCTGATCCTGGTGGGCTGGTGCGCGGAAAAGACCGCGAAAAAATACGGCACCGGCCGGAAGCCCACCATGCCCCAGATCAAGCGGGAGGGGCAGAAGTGGTACAAGGCCGGGGTAACCTCTCTGGACGCCGCCGACGCCTACCTCCGCCGGCAGCAGCAGCTGGGCGTCCGGGGCATGGAGATTTTGGCCATCTTGGGTATCCGGGACCGGGGTCCCGTCCCCCGGGAGGAGGAGTACCTCAGCGCCTGGATTCCCATGGACTTCCCCGACGACGTCCTCCGCCTGGCCTACGAACGCACGGTCTTCCAGACCGGCGAGTTCCGCTGGGCCTACATGAACAGCATCCTGAAGAGCTGGGACCAGCAGGGGCTCAAGACCGTGGCCGCCATCGAGGCCGGAGAGCCCCGGCGGAAACCCAGCTTCCACCGGCCCAAGGCCCAGGAGACCAACGTCATGCCCTCGGACGACATCGGCCGCATGATCGAAGAAGCCCGTCGGGCCAATCCGCCCACCCCCGGAAAGGAGGGATAAATCTTGGCATACAGTGAAGAAATCATTTCCCGGGCAGAGCTCCGCCTGAAGCTGGCCCAGCAGGCCCACCGGGACAAGCAGGCCGCCCTCCGCCGGGAGATCTATCAAAAAATCCCCCGGACCGGGGAGATCGACCGGCTCCTGCGGCAGACCGCACCCCGGGTCCTGGCCGCCTCCCTGCGGAAGGGGCTGAACCAGCAGGAGGCTCTGGCCGCCCTTCGCCGGGAAAACCTGGCCCTCCAGGACGAGGAGGCCGCTCTTCTGGCCCAGGCCGGCTACGAGCCCGACGCCCTGGACGAGACCCCTTACTGTCCCCTCTGCAATGACCGGGGCTGGCAGGGCCCGGTCATGTGCCAGTGCCTGAAAGACCTGTGCCGGCAGGAGCAGATCAAAAGTCTCTCCTCCCTGCTGGACCTGGGCGGACAGTCCTTTGAGACCTTCCGGCTGGACTACTACGACCGGACCGTGTGGCAGGAGTTCCGCCGGTCGCCCCGGGAGAACATGGAGTTCGTCCTCTCCGCCTGCCGCAGCTACGCGGAGTTTTTCGGGACCTCCTCCCCCAAGAACCTCTTTCTGAACGGAACCCCCGGCCTGGGCAAGACCTTCCTGTCGGCCTGTATCGCCCGGGTGGTGTCCGAGAAGGGGTACTCGGTGGTGTATGACACCGCCTCCAACATCTTCTCCCGGTTCGAGACCAAAAAGTTCGCCAAGGACGGCGAGGAGGCCCGCCAGGCCGACCAGGACACCCGGCGGTATCTCCGCTGCGACCTGTTGATCCTGGACGACCTGGGCAGCGAGTTCACCACTCCCTTCGTCCAGGCCGCCCTCTATGAGCTCATCAACACCCGGCTGGTGGAGGGCAAGCACACCGTCATCTCCTCCAACCTGAATCTGGGGGCCATCCGCCAGCGGTACACCCCCCAGGTGGCCTCCCGGCTGGAGGGAGAATACCTCTCCCTCCCCTTCTTCGGCCAGGATATCCGGCAGTTGAAGAAGCAGAGAGGGTGAAAATAACCTCCCCCTCTGGGGGAGGTGGCACCGCCAAAGGCGGTGACGGAGAGGGCTGCTCTGTATCGGTCGAGATTTGCCCTCTCAGTCAGCTTCGCTGACAGCTCCCCCAAAGGGGGAGCCAAGATAGAAAATGACCCGCTCGTGAGTGAGCGGGTCATTTTCTATTCTGTTATCCTAACACAATCTTCTTGTACTCCTCCACGGACCGGACCTGGCCCACGGCGGAGAGGGAGACCTGGTCCCACCGGAAGATCTCCCGGGCCAGCTCCATGACATCCTCCCGGGTAACGGCGTCGTAGGCGGCGATGATCTCCTCGGCAGACAGGATCTTGTCCATAAACAGCAGGGACCGCCCCGCGTGGCTCATCAGGGACTGGGTGGATTCCAGGCCCATGACCACGTTGGCCTTGGACTGCTCCCGGGCCCGTTCCAGCTCCTCGTCGGTGGGCCCCTCCTCCTTGAACTGGGTGATGACCCGGCGGATGGTCTCCAGGGCCTTGGCCTCGGTCTCCCGGTTCAGGGCGGTGTAGACGCAGAAAACCCCGGCGTCCTGGTGGCCGGCGCCGTAGGAGTAGATGGAGTAGCACAGGCCCTGCTGCTCCCGGACCTGCTGGAACAGCCGGGAGGACACGCCGCCGCCCAGGATGGAGGATAGCAGCTGGAGGGCGAAGCGCTTGGGCGAGGTGTAGGTCAGGCCGGGGAAGGCCAGAATCAGGTGGTTCTGCTCGATGGGCTTTTTGGTGGCCACAAAGGCAGGGGTGTACACCGCCTGGTCCACCTCGGGGGTCTCCCCGGCTTCCAGGGCAGAGAACCGCCGGCGGATGTCCTCCAGAACCTCCTCCGTAAAGCTGCCGGTGAGGGCCACCACCGTGTTGTCCGCCCGGTAGTGGCGGCGGTGGTAGTCCTTCAGGGAGGCCCCGGTCATCTGGGTCAGAGATTCCTTGCTGCCCAGAATGGGACGGGCCAGAGAACTGCCCTGAAAGACCTCGGCGAAGAGTTTTTCCGCGCAGAGGTCGTCGGGGGTGTCCTCGTACATGTCGATCTCCTCCAGGATGACCCCCCGCTCGGTCTCCACCGCCTCCTGGGTGAAGGAAGAGCGGTAGACCATGTCCCAGAGAATATCCAGAGCCTGGGGCAGGTGGTCGTCCAGGACCCGGCCGTAGAAGCAGGTGCACTCCTTGGTGGTGAAGGCGTTCATCTGGCCGCCGATGGCGTCGGTCTCCCGGGCGATGTCGGCGGCGGAGCGGTTCTCGGTTCCCTTGAAGAGCATGTGCTCAATGAAATGGGCCGCGCCAGACTCCTGGGGGCTTTCCTCCCGGGAGCCGCCCCCCACCCAGACGCCCAGGGCGGCGGACCGAACCGTGTCGATTTTTTCCGTGACAATGCGCACCCCGTTGGGGAGGGTTTCCATGTGGACCATTGGGTGTTTCTCCTTTTCGAGCGTAGTATAGCTTTCGTCACCGGGCTGGATACTGAGAGGTTTTTACATACGATAGTGGCGAATTAAAGTTCTTTTTGATTCTTTTTCTTTCAAGAAAAAGAATTACCGTTTTTTCTCCATGGTGGTGCCCAGGGACTTCTCAGAGATGGACTCCAGCAGCACCGCGTGCTCCATGCGGCCGTCCAGGACGGTGACAGAGCCCACACCGTGCTCCACGGCATGGATGCAGTTCATGGTCTTGGGGATCATGCCTCCGGCGATGAGTCCACTGTCGATGAGTTCCTTGGCCCGGGCCACGTCCATCTTGGCGATGCGGGTGGACTGGTTGTGGCTGTCCACCAAGATGCCGTCGGTGTCGGTGAGGAAGACCAGCTTGTCCGCCCCCACAGCTTCGGCCACGGCCCGGGCGGCATCGTCGGCGTTGCAGTTGAGGGCCGCGCCGTCCTCGCTCCGGGCAATGGGAGAGACCACCGGCAGGTAG
Organism: Oscillospiraceae bacterium; assembly: GCA_016295225.1. Lineage (GTDB taxonomy): Bacteria > Bacillota > Clostridia > Oscillospirales > Oscillospiraceae > Evtepia. The sequence goes on from JAEDLP010000007.1 coordinate 13,012, forward strand.
CCGGCGTCCAGTAGGGTGGTCAGAAGGCGGGGGTCCACCTTAGTGATGGCTCCCACCAGGCCCAGCTTCTCATCCTTCTGCCGGGCGGTGATGAGGCCGCCGTCCCGGCCGGAGACGCCGCAGGCCTTGGCGCCGATGCGGTCCAGAGCCCCCACGATGGACTTGTTCACCCGGGCGGACAGGGCCATCTCAGCACCATCCAGGACGGCCTGGTCGGTGACCCGGTAGCCGTTCTCAAACTTGGTCTCCACCCCCATGCGGTCCAGCAGGGCGGAGATCTCCTTGCCGCCGCCGTGGACCAGGATCACCCGCACGCCCACGGACTGGAGGGCGGCAGCGTCCTCCAGGATGGTGTCGGTGGAGGAGGCGTCCAGGGCGGAGCCGCCGTACTTAATGACCATGGTGCGGCCCTCGTAGCGGCGGAGGAGGGGCAGTACGTCCAGCAGAGCCCGGACCTTGCTCATGCCGTCCATGCCGTGGAGGACATCGTACTCGTGGAGGAACTGCTTCGCGTACTCCACATCGGAGGGGCAATCGATGTATTCGATACCCCGCTTCTGACGGGTCTCAGCTCCCTTGCCGGTGAGCAGAATGATGGTGGGTTCCTGGCTGCCCAGGACGGCCTGACGGATGGCCTCGCCCCGGTCAGGGACGATGGTGTAGTCACAGCCCTCTTTTTCCACATACTGTGCAATATCCTTGCAAATATTCTCCACGGGCTCCTCGCCGGGGTCTTCCTCGGTGAGGATGACAAGGTCCGAGTATTTGCCCGAAATTTCGCCCAAATCCTTCCGGCGGTCATAGGCCTTGTAGCCGGGGCAGCCGAAGATAGTCACCACCCGGCGGCCGGGGTACTCCTCCTTGACAGACTGGAACAGGGTCTCAAAGGACAGCTTGTTGTGGGCGTAGTCCACGATGACCGAGACCTTCTCATCGGCGTTGGAGTAGATCTCCATCCGGCCGGGGACCCGGGCCTTCATCAGTCCGGCGAAGGCGTACTGCTCGGGGATGCCCAGGGCCTCGCAGACCGCCAGGGCGGCCAGGGCGTTCTGGACGTTGAAGAGACCGGGCATGGTCAGGCGGAACTCCCGGCTGTACCGGGGGGTCTTGACCTTAAAGAGGATATCGCCCCCCATCTTGCGGATCTGAGAGCCGTAGATGGTGGCGGAGGGGTCCTTGGTGGAGAAGGTAATCATCCGGGAGCAGCTCTTCCGGGCAGCTTCCAGCACCCGGTCGGCGTGGTCGGAGTCCAGGTTCACGCAGGCGGCGGCCGCCTGGGCGAAGATCCGCAGCTTGGAGGAGAAATAGTCCTCAAAGTCGGGGTGCTCAATGGGAGAGATGTGGTCGGTACCGATGTTCAGGAAGACGGCGGCGGCGAACTCCACGTTGAGCACCCGGTCGTACTTCAGGGCCTGACTGGAGACCTCCATGGTCAGGTAGCGCATGTCGGTGGACACGCCGTTGGCAAAGTGCCGCTCCAGATCCAGGGGCTCGGGGGTGGTCAGGTGGGCCTCGAACCGCTCCACGCCGTCGTAAGTCTCGATGCCGCCGACGACTCCGCTGGGCTTCTGCTTCTTGGCAGCCAGATACTCATCGAAGATATACTTTAAGTAGTAGGTGGTGGAGGACTTGCCCTTGGTGCCGGTGATACCCACCACGCTGAGCTTGCCGGAGGGGTGGTTATAGTAGAAGTCAGCCAGCAGGGCCATGGTCAGGCGGACGTTGGTGACCTGCAGGCAGGGCAGATCCACGCCCTCGTAGGGCTTTTCGGCAATGTAGGCGAAGGCCCCCTGTTCCATGGCGGACTGGAGAAACTCGACTTTAAAGTGGGCGCCCTTGCAGATGAACAGGGTGCCGGGGACGACCTGGCGGGAGTCGCAGCTCACCAGGGAGACCTCACGGGTGAGAGGCGCACCGGAGAAGTTGGTCAGCAGGCTGTGCTTCTGAAGCAGCTGGATGTAATCCCCCAGGGGATAAAGGGTCAGGTTCATGGATCATAGTCCTTTCTGTCGTAAGGGTTTCGATCAAATATTCCGCAGCTGTTTGCCGCAGCGGAGGATGGCCTCCTCGGCCAGGACCTCCATGGCGTCGATATAGTAAGGGGGCAGACTGTGAAGAACCCGGTAGACCGACAGCTCGGTGCAGCCAAGGATGGCGCAGTCGCAGCCTGCCTCCCGCAGGAAAGCGTCGATCTCGGCGAACTTCTCCCGGGAGCCGGTCTCCCCCCGCTTGATCTCGTCGTAAATGATGGACATGACGGTCTTCTGGATGTCCTCCGGCGGGGTCACCGCCGTGAGGCCGGCCTTCTCCAACTCCTTCTGATAGATGCCCGTCTGAATAGTACCGTCGGTGGCCAGGATGCCCACGGTCTTCTTCCCGGCGGCTTGGATGGCCTTCACGGTCTCCCGGGGCATGTGGATGAGGGGGATGGACAGCTCAGCCTGGATTCGGTCAGCGAAAAAGTGGCTGGTGTTGCAGGGGATGGCCAGGTGGGTGCAGCCGGCCCGTTCCAAAAGCTTGGCATCAGCCAGGAGATGCTGAAAGACCTCCTCCTCCCGGCCGCCCAGAATGCCGGCGGTGCGGTCGGGGATCTTGGCGTCGCTCCAGATGAGGACCCGCAGGTGCTCCTGATCGGTCTCTGCCTGGGTGCGGTCGATGATCCGCTGATAAAACGTGTTGGTGGCCTGGGGACCCATGCCCCCCAGGACGCCCAGGATGCCTTCTTTGTTTGACATAGATTTTTCCTCTATTGAATGGTCTCTGGATGGGACACCCTCTCAGTCTGCTCCGCAGACAGCTCCCCCTCAAGGGGGGATATGTTGGGCGCTCCACAAAACTCGGCTCGCCCCTTGGGGAGAGCTGGCGCCGACGAAGGCGGTGACTGAGAGGGGGCCGTCTCAGTTCTTCTTCTCGTAATACTGCTTGAACTTTTTAAAGTGACCCAGCAGGTTCTTCTTCATACGCAGGGTCCGGGCGAAGGCCTTGTCCTTTTCATAGAACAGGGGGGTGACCTCTCTGCCCTCGTCCATCCGGGCCTTCATCTCCTTGTGGTAGTCGGAGACGATGTAGTCAAAGGCCACCTTCCGGGGGACCACCCGCCACAGGCTGGGATTATCCGCCAAGACGAAAGGCAGGTCTTTGCCCTCCACCCGGTCCTCTACCAGCAGTCTGGCGATGTTGTAGCCCGCGCCGGTGACATAGTAGTTGCTGCGGCCCTGGCGGCAGTTGATCTCAAAGGCCTTGAATTTTCCGTCTCGGGGGTCGTACTTGATATCGAAGTTGGAGAAGCCCACGTAGTTCAAATCCTCCAGGAAAGCCTTGAACTTTCGGCACAGCTCCTCGTTGACCTCGGTGAGAATGACCGCGTGGTTGCCTATGCCGTGGGGGGTGTGCTCCTCCAGGAGCACGTGGCCCAGGCACATGAGCTTCACCTGGGCGTTCCGGTCGGAGTAGCAGGTGAGTACCCGCATGTTGCTGTCGTCGCCGGGGACGAAGTCCTGGATGATCATGGTGTCGGGATAGCCGGCGGCGTAGACCTTGTCCAGAACTTCCTCCAGATTCTTCCGATCGGGGCAGGTAAAGACCTTCTCGTTGCCGGGGAAGGGGTGCTCCCAGTAGGCCACGCCGTTGGAGGGCTTGCAGATGTAGGGGGGCTGGAAGGGCAGGTCGAAGTCGTGGCCCATCTCCTTCCGGTAGACGAAGGTGCCGGGGTGGTCGATGCCGTGCTTGTCGCACAGCTCGTAAAACTTTTCCTTGTTGATGAGGGTGTTGATGAGGTCGCCGTCGATGTAGGCGGCCACGCAGTTGGCGGGGAAGGAATCCTTGTTCTCAGCGGCCAGCTTCACGTAGCTGTCGCCGCAGCCGATGACCAGGACGGTCTTGTCGGCAAACTCCCGGGCCACCTCGGCCACGTTGTTGCGAAAGGTCTCCGCGTCCTCGTTCTGGGCGCAGACCCGGTAGTCGATGATATTCGAGCCATAAGCGGGGCCGGAGGCGAACTTGCCAAAACAGACCGACTTCACGCCGTAGGCCTCGTGAAAGGCCCGGGCCACGCTGTACACGTTGATATCCCCACCGAAAAGCAGGGGCTGGAAGGTATGTTCCATAGTTGATGCGCTTCCTTGTTTCTGTATTTTTTCCTGGAAAGACAAGGAGCCGGATTCGGCTCCTTTTTGTTTTCCCGAATTCTGTACGGTTATGCAAGCCGCCCAGCGAAGCGGGTCTAAGATTTCTGTTTATCCGCTGACCCGGGCCACCTGATAGATGCCGTGGATCTGCTGGAGCTTGTTCATAATAGTGGTCACTTCGCTCTGGGTGCGGACCTCCACCACCAGGCTGAACTTGGCATAGCCGTCGGGCAGGGCCTGGGCGTTGAAGGACAGGGTGTTGATCTTTCCGGTGGCCAGAACCGTAGCCACGTCCAAAGCCAGACCGTTCCGGTCCTTACCGATGAGCTCAATGGTAGACTTGTAGGTGTTCAGGCTGCCGGGGTCCCAGCTGACCTTGATCCAGCGGTCCTTCTCGTTCTCCCGGCTCATGCCGTTCATGGCGTTGGGGCAGTCGCACCGGTGGACGGACACGCCAAAGCCCCGGGTGATGAAGCCCACGATCTCGTCGCCGGGGACGGGGGTGCAGCACTTGGCAAACTTCACCATACACTCGGTCATGCCGGAGACAATCACGCCGGAGACCGACTTTTTGCTGTTGCCCGACTTGGCCACGCCGGAGTCCACAGTAGCCCGGGCAGCCTGGGCGGCCTGCTCCTGGGCGGCCTTCTCGGCGGCCAGACGCTCGGCCTGCTGGCGGTCCTGGTGGACCAGCTCCTCCCGGGCGCGGTTGGCGCACTTCTGGGCGGAGGCCCCTCCGTAGCCGATGGCGGCGTACATCTCCTCCAGGGAGTTAAAGCGGACTTTTTCCAGGATATGGGGGAGCATCTCCTCAGCGGTGAGCATGCCGATGGTGATGCCCAGTCGCTTGAGTTCGCCCTCGAACATAGCCCGGCCGGTGGCCACGTTTTCCTCCCGCTTCTCCCGCTTGAACCACTGGCGGATCTTGGTGCGGGCCTGGTTGCTCTTGGCCAGCTTCATCCAGTCCCGGCTGGGGCCCTTGGCGTTCTTGGAGGTAATGACCTCCACGATCTCGCCGGATTTCAGCTGGTAGTCAAAGCCCACGATGCGGCCGTTGACCTTGGCCCCGGTCATGGAGTTGCCCACCCCGGAGTGGATGGCGTAGGCGAAGTCGATGGGGGTAGCCCCGGCGGGCAGGTTGATGACGTCGGCGTTGGGGGTGAAGACGAAGACCTCGTCGGCAAAGAGGTCCACCTTCAGGGTGCGGATGTATTCCTCCGCGTCGGTGTCCTGCTGGTTCTCCAGCAGGCGGCGGACCCAGGCGAAGGTCTCCTCGGTGCCCAGCTGCTTGTTGCTCATGCCCTGCTTGTACTTCCAGTGGGCGGCAATGCCGTATTCCGCCATGTGGTGCATGTCCCAGGTGCGGATCTGGACCTCGAAGGGGATGCCCTCGGTGCCGATGACCGTGGTGTGGAGAGACTGGTACATATTGGGCTTGGGGGTGCCGATATAGTCCTTGAACCGGCCCAGGACGGCCTTATACATGTCGTGGATGCAGCCCAGGACGGAGTAGCAGGTGGGGATATCGTCCACGATGACCCGGAAAGCGTAGAGGTCGAAGATCTCGCTGAAAGTCTTGTTCTGGGCGTACATCTTGCGGTAGATAGAATAAATATGCTTCACCCGGCCGTAGACAGTGGCCTTGATGCCCTCCTTTTCCAGGCGGGCGGTGATCTCGGTCTGGATCTTCTCCATGAAGGCGGCGTGGGCCTGGGCCTGGTGGTCCAGCTCATCGTCGATCTCCTTGTAGGCGATGGGATCCAGGTACTTCAGGGAGAGGTCTTCCATCTCCCACTTCATGCGCTGCATACCCAGGCGGTGGGCAATGGGGGCGTAGACCTCCAGGGTTTCCAGGGATTTCTCCCGCCGCTTCCGCTCGGACTGGAACTCCATGGTGCGGATGTTGTGGACACGGTCGCAGATCTTGATGAGCATGACGCGGACGTCCTTGGCCATGGCCATGAGCATCTTGCGCAAATTCTCCATCTGCTTTTCCTCGATGGAGGTGTACTTCACCTTGTCCAGCTTGGTGACGCCCTCCACCAGGTCGGCCACCGACGGGGTGAATCGCTTGGCCACCTCTTCATAGGTGGCGTCGGTATCCTCGATGGTGTCGTGGAGCAGGGCGGCCATGATGGAGTCTGCATCCAGACCCAGCTCGGCCACCAGATGGGCCACCTCCAGGGGGTGGGTGATGTAGGGAGAGCCATCCTTGCGCAGTTGTCCCTCGTGGTAGGTCTTGGCATACTGATAGGCGTCCCGGACCCGGGTAAGGTCCTCCTCGCTCATGTTTTTCAGTTTGTCTTCCAGCTCTTGGAATCGAGCGTCCAATTTGTCCTCCATATACCGGCTTCCTTTCACACGGTGGGTTGTTCTCTCGTTATGGATGTATTTCAAAAAATTCCCGCAAAGCGCCGCCGACGCAGCGGTGCGGTGACGTCTTAAGCCTGAGCACCCTTTTGGTTGGCCCAGGCAATAGCCTGCAGCTTTTGGATGATGGGAGCTCCATAGAGGTTGACCTTCCCTTTGCCCCGGCGCTTCCGGAGCTTCACCCGCAGGGAACCGTCCTCCTCCCGGGTGATTTTCAGCAGGTCCAGCTGCTCCATCACGTCCAGGCAGATCATGGTCCGCAGGGCGGACTCCCACAGGTCGGCCTCGTGGGCCACCTTTCGGGCCAGGCGGGCAGGGGTGTCCACAATCTCGCCGTTGCGGCAGGCCAGGTAACGCCAGATGCCGGCGAATTCATCCCGCTGGGGGATCATGGACCGGGCCTCTCTGGGGGTAATGGGTTCCCCCCGGCGGAATTTTTCATAGAGGGCCCGCTCTCCCTGCTGCTTGAGGGAGTAAGCCGGCCGCAGATCCACCAGGTGGAGCTGAACCGTCCGGGAGCCGCGATACTCGTTGATCTGGGGGTAGAAGGCCACATCGGCCTTGTCTCCCACCGCCAGCCCCGACTTATTCCGGGTCACCGAGAAGAAGATCATGTCCACAGTCCGGCCGTCCCGGCTGGCCCGCATCTTCAGGTGGCGGCCTCCGCCCACGTCGGACATACAGGTCACCGTCACTCCGGACAGGGAGAAGACAGGCTTGGGATTGCCGGCGCCGTAGGGCTCCAGCATGGACAGGGCTTCCACCTGGTCCACGGTGAGGATGCTGGTGTCCTCGATCTCCCCATCGATTTGCAGGGTGGAGACCATCTTCTGGCCGCCGGTACCCACCCGGACGATCTCTTCCATCCGGGCCCGGAACCGGTCGATGTTTTCCTCCCGGATGGTAAAGCCCGCAGCCAGGGCGTGGCCGCCGTAGCCCTCCAGGAGATCCGCGCACTGCTCCAGGGCGCAGAAGAGATTAAAGCCGCCGTAGGACCGGCAGGAGCCCTTGCCCTTGCCGTCCTCCTGGAGGCAGATCATAAATACGGGGCAGGCAAACTGCTCGCTGAGGCGGGAGGCCACGATGCCCACCACCCCCTGGTGCCAGGTCTTGTCGGCCAGAACCAGGCAGTCGTACTGCTTTTTCTCCCCCACCCGCTTGATGCACTGGTTGAAGATATCCAACTCCACCGCCTGTCTCTGGCGGTTGAGCTCGCACAGCTCGTGGGCCAGTAGATCGGCCCGGGCCGCATCCTCCGTGAGGATGAGCTCGGCGGCCATGGCGGCCCGGCCCATGCGGCCGGCGGCGTTGATGCGGGGGGACAGACAGTAGCCCACGGTGGTGGAGTTGATGCACCGATTCAGGGTCCCTGCCTCTATCATAAGGGAGTATAACCCCCTCCGGCGGGTCTTTTTCAGGTGGCTGAGGCCCACCCGGACGATGGTGCGGTTTTCTCCCAGCAGCTTCATCACGTCGGCCACGGTGCCCACGGCGGCCAGGTCGGCGTACTCATGGAAGATGGTCCGGTAATTCTCCCGGCCGCCCAGGGCCATGACCACCTTCAGGGCCACGCCGACCCCGGCCAGATCCTTGAAGGGATAACCGCAGTCCTTCCGGTGGGGGTCCACCACGGCGACAGCGTCGGGGATCTCCTCCTTGCACTCGTGGTGGTCGGTAACGATCATGTCCAGGCCTAAGTCCCGGGCGTATTTCACTTCCTCCACGGCGGTGATGCCGCAGTCCACGGTGATGATCAGCTTGACCCCTTCCCGGGCCAGATGCTCCACTGCCTGACGGTTGACGCCGTACCCCTCATCCAGACGGTTGGGGATGTAGTAGGTCACGCTGCCTCCCCGGCTGCGGAGGTAATGGGTCAGCAGGCAGGTGGAGGTGATGCCGTCCACGTCGTAGTCACCATAGACCGCGATGGTCTCTCCCTGATCCAAAGCCCTTTGGATGCGGGCCACCGCCCGGTCCATATCCTTCATCAGGAAGGGGTCCTGGAGCTGGCGCTCACTGCTGGAGAGGAGATTGTTGGCCTCTTCCACGCTGTCCAGTCCCCGGGCGCAGAGGGTAGCCGCCACCAGGGCAGGGACCCCTCTCTCCCGCATGGCTTTATAAGGTCCTTCGGGCCTGTTTGCAATGTTCCACTGCTGATATTTCATGGTTTGGCCTCAGTTCGAGAAAATTTCTGCCATCGAAAACCTTCACGCTCCCCGTTGGGGCGGAAGGAAAAATACAAACAGATATACAACTTATAGAATAGCATAAAACCGTCCGTATCTCAAGAGATTCGGACGGTTTTTAAAAATTTTCGTGTCGGGGACGGAACGGGCATGCCCGTTCCCCACGCAGGATAGAGAAAGGCTCCCCTGTGAGGGAAGGCTCATTCCTGATTCCAAACCCTGCTTCTGTCGTAAATGGACACATCCTGGAACCGGCGGATCAGGTCCTTGGCTCTCTGGGAAGGCTCGGTGGTGTACACCCCGTTCTCCTTCACCCAGCCGGTGGTGTGCATGACGGGCAGGGTCTCGGCCACTTCCCGCTGGGCCTGCATGTAGGCGGAGCCCTCCCAGCCGCACAGGGTAAAGACCTCGTTCATCAGAAAGCAGGGAGACAGGTCCGGCCCCTCCCCCACGAAGTCACAGTCCAGGGTCTCTTTGGCGGCCTGGTTGCCCCAGATGGCATACCAGGTGGCATAATAGTTCAAAAAACCCTCCTGGGTGAAGAGATCCATGTTGATGCCCAGCTCCTCATAGATGGAGCCTCCATTGCCCATCCAGGGCTTGTGGTCCCCGTAGAGAACCAGGACCACCGGCTCCTCCAGGGTATCCAGGTAGTCGGTCAGGTGGGCCAGATAGCCGCCGGTGTCCTGCATCACATACAGATAGTTGTTCAAAGCGTTGCTGATGTGGTCCGGATAGTCCCCGGTGCAGTAGGAGTTCCCCCAGTAGGTGAACTCTGTTTGGTAGGGTCCGTGGCCCTGGTAGGTCACATTGAAAGAAAACAGAGGGGCCTCACTGGAGGCAAAGTGCTCCCCGATGCGCTGCTCCAGATCGGAGAAGAAGACGTTGTCATAGGCTACATCCTTGTCGGAATCCGGGTTAGAGCTGTAGTAGTTCTCCATGAAGAGGTAGTTGTCCAGGCCCAGGTTGGGGTTCACCGTCACCCGGTCGTAGAACCATTCGTGGCTGGGGTGACCGCCGCCGGTGACGTAGCCCTGGTCCTTCAGGTACCAGGCCACGGAGTCAGTCTTGTGGGAGAAGTCGTCGTGGTAGTTCCCCCCGGTAAGGACGGCCCACTCACTCTCGGTGGTGCCGCCGGCGAACACGTCGGTAACCAGGGTACCGGAGTAGCTCTCGGCCAGAAGCTGATGGAAATTACTGTACACGTCGGGGCTGATGCCCTGGATGTCAAAGAGGGAGAAGTCCGTAAAGGCCTCCAGCTGGATGGTCACGATGGAGACCTTTTTGTCCTCAGGAATATCCCCGTCGGTGTATTGACCCAGGATCTCCATCGCGTTCTGCTCGCTGTAACCATTCCGGTAGCCCAAATAGTCCCCATAGCTGTGGAAAAAGGGATAGACCATGCCGCAGGAGATGTAGGCGTTGGTCTCATTCATGGCGTGCTCCCCGGCCAGATGGTTGTACAGGTTGTCGTCAGGATAGACGTCGTAGAAGCAGATCAGACCAGCCAGGCCCACCGCCGTCAGGGACAGCAGACGGACTTCCGGCCCGGGGCGGCCTTTGCCGAAGCGGAACAGAAGGGCCGACAGGACAAAAATGGCCGACAGAAAGACATACATCAGAGGGATGAACTCGATCCGGTACTCCCCGGCCATCTGGGAGGCCTCCTGCAGAAGATGCAGGTCTTCCCACATCAAAGGGTCCCCCCGGAAGAGGATCTTGAAATAGTTGCCGCCGCTGAGCAGAAAAATAAGAACACCAGTGACCAGACTGGCCAGCCAGGCCTGGCCGGTGGCCAGCCACAGGAACCCCAGGATCAGCAGCACCGGCAGGGTATTCAGGCAGAACAGAAGGGGGGCTCCCCCCCAACTGACGCCATTTAAGTCAGACAGACACAGGGACAGGGTACTGTAGACCAGTCCGGTGACCAGCAGCAGGGCCAGGGTCAGCCAGGCAGATTTTTTTGGTTTCAGGAAGGCTTGCATGGGTCGTTCCTCCTTGGGAAAAGGGCACGGAGGTCCCGTGCCCTTAGGGTATATCGTCTTAGTCTCCGTAGTAATCTCCCGCCAGCACCCAGTTGCTCAGGGTGGTGACCCGGGAGATCTCCGCAGACCGCTCCGGGTCTCCCTTCCCGCCGCTGCTGGCCCAATAGGTCTCTCCATCGAACCAGCTGCCGTCGTTGAAGAAGACATAGCCCCCCTGATCCCCCAGTGCGTCGTGGCCTGCCAGGAAGGCCCCGGCAGTGTCCAGCCCGAAGAGGTTGGCCAGGGTAGGCAGCACGTCCACGGTGGAGGTCACCTTCTCCACCTGGCCCGCAGGCAGGTCCCGGGACCAGAGGAAGAAGTCGGTGTGCTGGAGCAGATTCATGTTGTCCACGCCCTTGATGTCCATATTCAGGTCGTCGTTCATCATGTAGTAGTTGTAGTGGTCGGCGTAGAAGATGAGGACCGTGTCGTCGGCGTGGCCGCTCTCCTCCATCTTGTCCACCAGCTCGCCCACGAAGCGGTCGGTCTCCATGGCGCCGGCCACCGCGTAGACGAAGTTGCCGTCGGTGCGCTCCGCAGCCCCCTGGGCGGCCTCGGCGTTGGCTTGGTAGATGGGATTGTCGTCCCCGTAGGGGCCGTGACCGGAGTAGGTGATGATAAAGCTGAAGAAGGGATCCCCCTCAGTCATGGAATCAAAGCCGTTGATGAGGTAACGGTCCAACTGGTAGTTCTCCATGGCCATGGCGGAGCCGCCGGTGTAGCTCTCGTACCCCAGATTCCGGTGGATGGCCTCCCGGTCGTAGACCGTGCCCTCGCTGTTATGGAAGGACCGGGCGGTGTAGCCCGCCTGGGTGAAGAGGCTGGCCAGGGAGTAGGGATACTCGTCCCGGGTATACACCGAGGTGGGCAGGCCCCCGGTGGCCGGCAGCAGGCCTGTGTTGGTGATGAACTCCGTGTTGAAGGTGCCGGCGGTGATATAGGCCGGGGTGTAGTGGTTGGAGAAGGACAGGGATTCCTGTTTCAAGTTCCACAGGTTGGGCATGTAGGCCTCGGAGAGCATCCAGGTGTCGATGGCCTCCAGCTGGACCAGGATCACGTTCTTCCCTGCCAGCAGGCCGGTGTAGTCGTTTTGGGTCTGGGCGGCTTCATACTCAGCCACATAGTCCTCCACCTGCTGCCGCTCCTCCTGGGTCATGGACCCGGCGGGGGCCAGCTGGATATACAGGTCCCGGGCGGTGTACTGGAACAGGCCGGAGACCATGAGAGCGTTGGTGGAGTTGGTGTAGTCCTGATAGGCGGAGGCCGCCGCGTCCTCACCGGTGTTCTCCCAGATGACGGTGTCCATCTTGGGGAAGCACAGGAAGTGGACGGCAGCAATGACCACTCCGCCGGCCGCCAGAATCAAAAGGCCAAGAAGGACGGACTTCCGGGAGGTCACGGCAGGGGCCGCCCTGCTCAACCGTCCCGACAGGATCACCAGCAGGACGGAGATCACCGCTGCCGCCAGGATGGCGGGGTGGAACCGGATGTAGTCGGTCTCCACGAAGCTCTCCACCCCGGAGTAGGTCAGGGCAGAGAAAGAGAAAAACCGGCGGAAGACCGCCATGAAAGCGCTGTGGGTCAGGCACAGGGCCACGAAGATCCCGATGGGGAGGCCCCGCCCCAGCCACTTGACCTTTCGGGGCAGCAGGATCACAAACCCCGCCAGCGCCAGCACCCAGCCCAGGGTGAAGAGGGAGGCAGGCAGATATTTCACCTCCACGACGCCTATGCCCCGGTAGGTGAATCGCAGGGTCAGATCCAGGCACAGGTAGGCCAGAACCAGAGGAACCAGGTACAGATGGGACAGAAGGCCCCCCTCCCGGCTGTACACCCGGCCCCGAAGGACACAAGCAGCGAAGGAAAGGCCAATGGCCTTTCCTTCCCGCTGCTTCTCCAATTTTTTGGATGAATCAATCATATAGTTATCTCGGGTCTCAGAATGACTATTTCGTCATTGAGTCTATAATAAAAGACCCGCATTTGTCAAGATGATTTCCCTGGAAAACGGACGTTAAAAATCCATCTTACCCATCAGGTAGTCCTTCAGCTCGGTGATGGGCATACGGACCTGCTCCATGGTGTCGCGGTCACGGACGGTGACGCAGCCGTCGCCGGCGGACTCGCCGTCGCCCACGGTCTCGAAGTCCACGGTGATGCAGTAGGGAGTGCCGATCTCGTCCTGGCGGCGGTAACGCTTGCCGATGGAGCCGGCCTCGTCGTAGTCCACCATGAAGTACTTGCTCAGCTGCTGCTGGATCTCCAGGGCGGGCTCAGCCAGCTTCTTGGACAGAGGCAGGACGGCGCACTTGAAGGGAGCCAGAGCGGGGTGCAGGTGCAGGACGGTGCGGATATCGTCGTTGCCCTTCTTGTCCTGACCCACCACCTCTTCGTCGTAGGCGTCCACCAGGAAGGCCAGGGTCACGCGGTCTGCGCCCAGGGAGGGCTCGATGACGTAGGGGATGTAATGCTCGTTGGCCTCCTGATCGAAGTAGGTCTGATCCTTGCCGGAGGTGGTCTGGTGGGCGGTCAGGTCGTAGTTGGTGCGGGAGGCAACGCCCCACAGCTCGCCCCAGCCGAAGGGGAAGAGGAACTCGAAGTCGGTGGTGGCGTTGGAGTAGTGGCTCAGTTCCTCGGGGTCGTGATCCCGCAGGCGCAGGTTCTCGTCCTGCATACCCAGGTTCTTCAGCCAGTTGTGGCAGTACTCCTTCCAGTAGCCGAACCACTCCAGCTCGGTGCCGGGCTTGCAGAAGAACTCCAGCTCCATCTGCTCGAACTCACGGGTGCGGAAGGTGAAGTTGCCCGGGGTGATCTCGTTGCGGAAGGACTTGCCGATCTGGCAGACGCCGAAGGGCAGCTTCCGGCGGGTGGTGCGCTGGACGTTGTTGAAGTTGACAAAGATGCCCTGGGCGGTCTCGGGACGCAGGTAGACCGTGTTCTTGGCGTCCTCGGTGACACCCTGGAAGGTCTTGAACATCAGGTTGAACTGACGGATGTCGGTCCAGTTGTGCTTGCCGCAGGTGGGGCAACCGATGTTGTGCTCCTCCACGAAGGCCTTCATCTCAGCCTGGCTCAGAGCGTCCACGGACTTGCCCAGGTCGAAGTTGTTCTCCTCGCACCAGCCCTCGATGACCTTGTCGGCACGGAAGCGCTCCTTGCACTCCTTGCAGTCCATGAGGGGGTCGGAGAAGCCGCCCACGTGGCCGGAGGCCACCCAGACCTGGGGGTTCATCAGGATGGCTGCGTCCAGACCCACGTTGTAGGGGTTCTCCTGGACGAACTTCTTCCACCAGGCCTTCTTCAC
>JAEDLP010000109.1 GCA_016295225.1 Oscillospiraceae bacterium
TGGCCGACAACGCCGGCGGTATCGCCGAGATGAGCGGCCTGCCCGAAGAGGTCCGGAACCGCACCGACGCTCTGGACTCCCTGGGCAACACCACCGCTGCCACCGGCAAGGGCTTCGCCATCGGCTCCGCATCCCTGACCGCTCTGTCCCTGCTGGTCTCCTACGTCAACATCGTGCAGACCAGAACCACCGAGACCCTGAACTTCACCCTGACCAGCCCCACCGTTCTGGTCGGTATCTTCATCGGCGCTATGCTGACCTTCGTCTTCTCCGCTATGACCATGAGCTCCGTTCAGACCGCCGCTCAGTCCATCGTGGTGGAAGTCCGCCGTCAGTTCAAGGAGATCGCCGGCATCATGGAAGGCGAAGCTGACCCCGACTATGCAAGCTGCGTGGCCCTGTGCACCAAGGGCGCTCTGCATGAGATGGTCGCTCCCGCTCTGCTGGCTATCATCGTTCCCATTGTCACCGGCCTGATCCTTGGCCCCACCGGCGTGGTGGGTCTGCTGGGCGGCGTTTCCGTCACCGGCTTCGCCATGGCAGTCTTTATGTCCAACGCCGGCGGCGCATGGGATAACGCCAAGAAGTACATCGAAAGAGGCAACCACGGTGGTAAGGGCTCCGACCAGCACAAGGCTGCTGTCGTGGGCGACACCGTCGGCGACCCCTTCAAGGATACTTCCGGCCCCGCTCTGAACATCCTGATCAAGCTGTGCTCCACCGTTTCCATCGTGTTCTCCGGCCTGATCCTGGCATTCTCCATCCTGTAAGTTTTACGACTCTTTTCGAGGACGACCCATCCGGGTCGTCCTCTTTTTTTCTGCAAAGGCCCTTGTCGCCTCCCGCTCTTTCCTGTATAATAAAATATTACCGTAAACAATTTTTATCGTAAAAAGGAAGAACGCCCATGCTGAAAAAAATTCTTCCCTTCCTGTTGTGTCTGGCTCTGGCCCTTTCCCTGACGGCCTGCGGCCCCCGGGAGAGGGCCGGTAGGACGGAGGACAGCCTGACCTTGGCCGCCACCACCTATCCGGTCTACCTCTTCACCCGGGAAGTCACCAAAGGCGCGGAGAACATCCACGTGACCCTGATGATCAACCAGTCGGTGAGCTGCCTGCACAACTACACCCTCTCGGTCCGGGACATGAAGATCCTGGACGGCGCGGACGTGGTCATCCTCAACGGCGCGGGCCTGGAGGACTCCATGGCCGACGCCCTGGAAGCCGCCCACACCCGGCAGATCGACTGCTCGGCGGGGATCGATCTGCTGGCCGCCAGCCATGACCACGACCACGATCACGGCGAGACTGCGGATCACGACCACGAGGACGCCCACGACGACCTGGAGGAGGCCGCCGTCCACCAGGAGGACCACCCCGAAGAGGACCACGACCACACCGGGGACGAGCACGCCGGAGAGCCGGAGGGGGAAGCCGACCCCCACATCTGGATGGACCCCACGCGGGCCTGCCAGATGCTGGAGAACCTGGCCCACGGGCTGGGGGAACTGGACCCGGCCCACGCCGACCTCTACGAGACCAACGCCCACGCCGCCGGGGAGAAGGTTGCCGCCGCCTACCGGGAATTGCAGCCCCTGCTGGCCGACCTCTCCTGCCGGGATCTGATCACCTTCCACGATGGCTTCACCTACTTTGCGGAGGCCTTTGACCTGACCATCCTCCGGTCCATCGAGGAGGAGGCCGGCAGCGAGGCCTCCGCCCGGGACGTTATTGAGATCCTGGAGGAAATGGAGATCCACCACATCCCCGCCATCTTCACCGAGACCAACGGCTCCACCGCCACCGCCCAGGTCATCCACCGGGAGAACGGCGTCCCCCTCTTCTCTCTGGACATGCTTATGAGCGGGGAAACGGAGTCCGTGGGGATCGACACCTATCTCGCCGGCATCACCGCCAACGTCAAGACCATTCAGGAGGCCTGCTCATGAGGTTCGCCAAACAACATCACACCCGCATCCCCATGCCCGCCAAGCCGGGGACCTGCCGCCTGGACGTAAAAAATCTGGGGGTCACTCTGGAAAACGACGTCATCCTGCGGGACATCAACTTCCAGCTCAACTGCCGGGAGATCGTGGCCCTCATCGGCCCCAACGGTGCGGGCAAGTCCTCCCTCTTTCGGAGCATCCTGGGCCAGATCCCCTACACCGGCGCCATCAAGTTCGAGCTGGCCGGGGGCTATCCCAGCCAGCCCAAGATCGGTTATGTCCCCCAGAGCCCCAGCTTTGACCGGGGCTATCCCATCAGCGTTCTGGACTTCTTCGCCGCCGCCATCAGCCGGTGGCCGGTCTTCCTGCCCGTCCCCCGGTCCCTCCGGGCCAAGGTGGAGGAATGTCTCTCCCGGGTCCACGGGGAGGCCCTCATCGACAAGCGCATCGGAACCCTCTCCGGCGGTGAGCTCCAGCGGGTCCTGCTGGCCCTGGCCCTGGAGCCCATCCCCCAGATCCTCATCCTGGACGAACCCCTGTCCGGCGTGGACGTGGGGGGCGAGCACCTGCTCATGGAGATGCTGGACGAGATCCGCCAGAAGTACGACCTGTCCATCCTCTTCTCCACCCATGATTTCTCCACCCTGCGGCTGTATGCCGACAAGGTCATCCTGCTCCAGCAGGCCATTTTGAAGGTGGGGACCCCCAACGAGGTCCTCCGGTCGCCGGAGTTCCAGTCGGTCTTCCACCTGAACTTAGGCCAGGAAGGAGGGGACGCATAATGGAAGTTTGGTATTGGCTGGTCTCCTGGCTGCCCTTTGAGTGGGCGGCGGCAGACTCCATGTACTTTATGAAGAACGCCCTGCTGGCCATCTTCGTGGTCACCCCCCTCTTCGGCCTCCTCTCCACCATGGTGGTGGAGAGCCGCATGGCCTTCTTCTCCGACGCTCTGGGCCACTCGGCCTTCACCGGCATGGCCATCGGGGCCATCTGCGGTCTGGCAGAGCCCGTGGCCGGGGCGGTTCTCTTCGCGGTGATCATCGCCTTCCTCTTCACCATCGTCCGTCAGAGGACCACCATGGCCAGCGACACGGCCATCAGTGTCTTCTCCTCCGCCGCCGTGGCCCTGGGCATCTTCATCAGCACCCTGGGGGGCCAGAGCTTCACCAAGTTCAACAACCTCCTCATCGGCGATATCCTCAGCGTCTCCCCCGGCGAGATCGGCCTGCTGGCCGTCATCCTGCTGCTGCTGGTCCTCCTGTGGGTGACCTCCTTCAACCAGATGATGCTGACCGCCGTCCACCAGGCCCTAGCCGACAGCCGCGGCGTCAAGGTCTTTTGGAAGAACTTCCTCTTCACCGCCGCCATCGCCGTGGTGGTGACCATCACCATGACCTGGGTGGGCCTGCTGGTCATCAACGCCCTCATCGTCCTCCCCGGCGCCGCCGCCCGGAACATCGCCCGGAACCTGCCCCAGTACCACCTGATCTCCGTCCTTGGGGGGCTGGTCTGCGGCTTGGCCGGCCTGATGGTGTCCTACCACCTGGGGGCCTCCACCGGCGCGTCCATCACCGTCCTGCTGGCCCTGTGGTTCTTCGTGACCCTGCTGTTTAAGGGCAAGCGCTGAGCCAACTGCATCACAACAACAAGGCCTCCCTTTACCTGGGAGGCCTTGTGCTGTCTGACTTCTTCGATTGTGCGCTGCGGCAGGTTCTTTCCCATCGGCAGGAGATACGCACCCCGGGTGGGCCTCACCGCAGGGGGCAGGAATCCCGGCCATATCCCTCCACGGGTCCCTTGTACCCCTGGTTGCCGCAGCAGTTCTTGATGCCGCCGATGTTATGGGCCTTGGCATACCCCATGGCCTTCAGGCGGCGGACAGCCTTGCCGCTGGTTTCCGAGCTGTAGGCGTAGACATAGAGCGGGGTATTCCGGTCGGGAACCAGCTCAACCACCCGGTTCAGCTCCTCCATCGGAAGATTCCGGCTCTCCGGGACCCGTCGGTGCTGGTACTCCTCAGGGGAACGGACATCCAGGAGGACTGCACCGGGCGTCTCCCGGTAGTGATGCAGACCCACGTTGATGTTGGTGCAAACAAAATGATCCAAAATTCCCATACTGACACTCCTTTCTATGGGGATCGTCCTGGCTTTCTTTGCCCCTATTGTAGGGAAACCCAGGGCGGAAAACTGTGACCTGATCTCCTTTGAGAGAAAAGAAGGATATATTTTCTTGATATACCTCGACACTCTATGTATACTATACTTAGATGATCGAGGTATTGTTTGGAAAGGAGGTCTGTCGATGGATGACCGTTTTCAGAACTACGGCAACGCCGTCTGCAAGTACATAAACCACGCCACGGGCAGGGAGAAAGACTCCATCCGGGCGGAGCTGACCGCCCACATGGAGGACCACGCCCAGGCCCTGATGGACGCAGGCTACGACGAGGACCACGCCCGAAACGCAGCCCTCACCGCCATGGGGGACCCGGAAGAGGTCGGTAAGGCCCTGGACCGGGAATTTCCCAGGCTGTGGTATGTGCTCTCCAAAGTGTCCCTGCTGGCCCTGGTTCTGGCAGCGCTTTTTGCGGCCCAGACCCTCTGGCCCGTTTTGTCAAATCTGGCTGCTTACTGCCAGGCCCGCACCGACCCCATGCACAGCGGCTACATACTGGACGACTTTCCGGGGCTGGATCCCCTGGACATCCAGCAGGACCTGCCCGGCGGCGCTACCCTCCGGGTCTTTGGGTCGGGCGTGGAGCCGTCGAAATCAGGGGAAGGGTATGATGCCTATATTGCCACGGTCATCTACCCCAAAACCTTTTTTACCCGCTCCCAAATTGGGACCCGCTGTTTGGATTTCTCCTGGGACACGCCGGACAATCTATTCAACTCCCCCCTTGCCTACTCCCCTCTTTCGGGAACCGAGGGAGGCATATACTACTGCACCTACAAGCTTTTGAACGTCTTCCCAGGCACTTCTCCCACCGCCCTCTATGACCACTACGGCACCACATTTCAGTTCACCGTTCCCCTGCCCTGGAAGGAGGTAATGGAATGAAGAAACCCCATCGCACCCAAAAACAGCGCACCCTCCGCCGGGCTGCTGTCACGCTGCTTCTGCTGGTCCTGTTCTGGGCTTGCCTCCTTTGGCAAAGTCACCCTGTGTTCACGGCAGAAGGCGCTGTCCGCTCGGCAGAAACCGAGCATGGCACCCGGGAAACCCAGATTCTGGCCCAGCAGACTGTCCACGGAATCACCTACACCCTCTCCTGCAACGAAAACACCCTGCTGGTCACCCCCTTCCGGTTCAGCCTATGGCCGGCGAGAGAATGGAACCAGGGCTATCCTGAACTCCTCCTGGACCTGACCACGGAACCTGGGCCCGTCCAGGCCGCCGCCCACGCCTACACCAACAACAAAGACGGCTGGGCCCACACCCAGGTGGCCGGGCTGGTAGATGTGCCGGAGGCGGTCTCCGTCTCTGCCCGCATCCCCAGCGATTCCCAGGACGAACCCCTCACCGGCAAGATTGACACCGCCCCAAACGGCCAGCGCTACTTCTGGCTCTGGGACGAAAACATCCCGGACCCGGCCCTGCACCGTTACGGCACCGCTTCCCTGGACCTTATGGCCCAGAATGGCACGGTTCTGGGCACCTATGAATTTTTCTGCGGCACCTCTACCTCTTTCCGCGAATA
>JAEDLP010000110.1 GCA_016295225.1 Oscillospiraceae bacterium
TACGAGGCCTTCGGCTGGGAGATCCCCACCTACATCCACTGCTCCCCCGTCATGCGGGACGCCCAGCACAAGATGTCCAAGCGCCACGGGGACCCCTCCTACGAGGATCTGAAGAACCTGGGCTACCTCACCGACGCCATCCTCAACTATGTGGCCCTGCTGGGCTGGTCCCCCCGGGGCGAGCTGGCCGAGCAGGAGTTCTTCACCCTGGAGGAGCTGGTACAGGCCTTCGACATCACCGGCATCTCCAAGTCCCCCGCCATCTTCGATCTGGAGAAGCTCAAGTACTTCAACAGCACCTATATCAAGAACCTCTCCCCCGAGGACTTCTACGCTGTGGCTGAGCCCTATCTCAAGGAGGGCATCCGGAACCCCGCCATCGACCTCAAGCTGGTGGCTCCCCTGATCCAGACCCGTCTGGACGTCCTGACCGAGATCCCCGCCATGGTGGACTTCTTCGACGCCCTGCCCGCCTACTCCAACGATCTCTACAGCCACAAGAAGATGAAGACCAACCCGGAGAACTCCCTGGAGGCCCTCCAGATGGTGGTTCCCGTCTTCGAGGCCATGACCGAGTGGACCTTCGAGTCCATTCACAGCGCCCTCATCAACCTGGCCGCCGAGAAGGAGCTGAAAAACGGCCGCATCATGTGGCCCGTCCGAGTGGCTGCCTCCGGCAAGCCCACCACCCCCGGCGGCGCGGTGGAGATCTGCCACATTCTGGGCAAGGAGGAAACCCTCCGCCGCATCCGGGCCGGCATCCAGCAGCTGACCCCCTGAATTGGCACAACTGTTTTTTCCCGGGAAACGCCCTCAGCAACCCTTTGGGCGTTTCCCGTTTTTCTATCCCAAAGGAGGAATCCCTATGACAGACCAGCGTCTGAAACAACAGATGGACTTCCTGCTGGAGGTCGACAAAGAAAAAAACATCTTCCGCCAGACCCACCTCAGCGGCGGCGGCCGGGCGGAGAACGACGCCGAACACGCCTGGCACATGGCCCTGATGATCTACCTGCTGCGGGAGTACGCCAACCAGGACTTCGATCCCCTGAAGGCCATCGTCATGGCCCTCATCCACGACGTGGTGGAGATCGACGCCGGGGACACCTACGCCTACGACGACGCCGGCCTGGCCACCCAGCAGGAGCGGGAGGCCAAGGCCGCCCGGCGGATCTTCGGCCTGCTGCCCCAGGACCAGCGGGACGAGATGCTGGCCCTCTTCCAGGAGTTCGAGGACTACGAGACCCCGGAAGCCCGGTTCGCCCACGTGCTGGACAACCTCCAGCCCCTGATGCTCAACCATTCCAACAACGGCGGCGACTGGCGGGCCCATCAGGTAAAGAAATCCCAGATCTACCAGCGCAACGCCAAAACCGCCGCCGGCTCCCAAACCCTCTGGGCCTACATGGAGGATATGGTGGCGGAGAATGTCAAAAAGGGCAACATCCGGGACGAGTGAGCCTATCTGTAGGACGGGGGCCTTCTCCCGCCCCAATGCCTCCCCTGTGAGGGGAGGGGGACCGCGAAGCGGTGGAGAGGTGCTATCCTGCCGTTTGTTCGTCTCACCGGTACGACGCAATATCCCAACAGATAGCACCCCTCAGTCAGCCTTCGGCTGCCAGCTCCCCTCATAGGGGAGCCAGGGCGTTCGCCCCTCTCAAAGTCACGAAAAAAGAGGCCACCCGATTGGGTGACCTCTTTTTCGTTACGTAATTGCTGTTGTCTGCGGAAACCGCAGGTAAGAACAGAATTAGTGGCCCTTGCCGGACAGGACAGCGCCGGAGATAACGATCTTCTGGATCTGGTTGGTGCCCTCGAAGATGCAGTATGCCTTGATGTCTCTCCAGATCTTCTCAACGCAGTCTTCCTTCATGTAGCCCTTACCACCCATCAGCTGGATAGCGTCGGTGCAGACGGACATTGCGGACTCGGTAGCGAACATCTTAGCCATAGCAGCTTCCTTGGAGAAGGGCAGGCCGTTTGCCTGCAGGTAGTTAGCGTGGGAGACCAGCAGGCGGGAAGCCTCGATCTTGGTAGCCATCTCAGCGATCATCCACTGGATGCCCTGACGCTTGGAAACGGGAGCACCGAAGGTGACACGCTCCTTAACGAAAGCGATAGCTTCGTCCAGAGCGCGGCGAGCGATACCGACTGCCAGAGCGCCGACGCATGCACGGGACTTGTCCAGGGTCTTCATAGCGAAGCCGAAGCCCTTGCCCAGACCAGCCTCGCCACCGACCAGGTTCCAAGCGGGAACGCGGACGTTGTCGAACTTCAGGGAGCAGGTGGAGATGGTACGGAAGCCGGACTTGTCCTCATACTTGGTGACGGAGAAGCCGGGGGTGCTGGTGGGAACCATGAAAGCGGAGATGCCCTTGGTGCCAGCGGTGGGATCGGTGGAAGCGAAGACGCAGACGATGTCAGCTTCGCCGCCGTTGGTGATGAAGCACTTCTCACCGTTGATGACCCACTCGTCGCCGTCCTTGACTGCGGTGGTCTTAACGTTGGAAGCGTCGGAACCGGACTGAGGCTCGGTCAGAGCGAATGCTGCATAGCCCTTGCCTTCCAGGATGTGCTTAGCAAAGTACTGAACCTGCTCGGGGGTGCCACCGATCAGGATGGGCTTCAGAGCCAGGTTGGTGGTCTGCATGACGGAAGCGAAGTTGCCGTCATAGTAGCCCATCTCTTCGTACATAACTTCAGCAACGTCCAGGGGAACCTTGTTGCCGCCGAATTCCTTGGGGATCTCGAAGGAGTTCAGGCCCAGCTTGAATGCCTTAGCATAAGCATCGAAGGGGATAGCCTTGGAAGGATCCACGACCTTGTCCCAATCCAGCATGATGGGCTCGATTTCCTTCTTAGCGAACTCGCCGATAATGTCGACCCACTTCTTCTGTTCTTCGTTCAGTAAACGCATGGTAATCTACCTCCATAATAAATTATGTCATAAGACATATATTCGCCTGCCGATCGTTCTATCAGACAGACTAAAACACTGCCCTCTGCCGGAAACCCGCATCGGGCAATTGTTCTCAGGAATATAGGGATTCGAGGGATTTTTAACAAAGAGAAAAACATTTTGTCGTGCAGTTTTAAACCTTTTGCACTACCAAAGTCCCACTAATCTACACATTCATGATACTTCCTAATTTCAACAAATTAAATCGGACTAATTAACTAAATTCTAATTTTTTGTACTACGTTTTACTAGTACACCCCAATCTTTCCGCTCTCCGGCTCAGAATTTGAAATCCACGTCGGCCAGAGGCCGGATGACCCGGTGATAGATCCGGTAAATGTAGTAGGCCGTCAGAAGGCCCGCCAGAACCTCCGCCACCGGGAAGGCGAACCAAACCAGGTTCAGGCTGCCGGAGAGGGAGAAGAGCCAGGCCAGGGGGAGAACCAGCAGCAGCTGGCGGAAGACGGCGATGCTCATGCTCAGCAGACCCTTGCCCAGGGCCTGGAGAACCGAGGAGGCCACGATGGTGAAGCCGCCCACGATAAAGCACAGGCTCATGGTGCGCAGGGCGGGCACGCCGATGGTCAGCATGTCGGGGGAGGCCCGGAAGAAGCCCAGGAGCTTGTCCGGCGCCAACTGGAAGAGGGCGATGGCCACCACCATGATGCACAGGGCCACCTGGACGGCCAGCTTCACGGTCTTCACGATGCGGTCGGGCTTCCGGGCGCCGTAGTTGTAGGCCACGATGGGGACCACGCCGTTGTTCATGCCGATGATGGGCAGGAAGGCAAAGCCCTGGAGCTTGAACCACACGCCGTAGACAGCGGCGGCGGTTTCGGAGAAGGAGACCAGGATCTGGTTCAGGCCGAAGATCAGCACCGAGGGCACCGCCTGCATGAGAATGGAGGGCAGGCCCACGCTGTAAATGCGGCTGATGACCGGCAGGTTGGGCCGCATCCCGGACAGGGTGATTCGGATCTCCGGGTTCTTTCTCCAGTTGTAGTAAATCCCCAGGCCCAGGCCCACGAACTGGCTGATGACCGTGGCGATGGCCGCGCCGGCCACGCCCAGGGCGGGACAGCCCAGGAGACCGAAGATGAGGATGGGGTCCAGGATGATGTTCAGCACCGCGCCCACCAGCTGGATGACCATGCTGTAGACGGTCTTGCCCGTGGACTGGAGAAGCCGGGACAGGAGGACCTGCCCAAAGCCGCCGATGGACAGGACCATGATCCAGGAGAGGTAGTCGCAGCCCAGCTGAATGATCTCCGGGTCGCTGACCTGGACAGTAAAGTAGAACCGGGTCCCCACGATCCCCAGCAGGGCCACCGCCAGACTGCTGACGACCCCCAAAAAGATCGTGTTGCTGGCCACCCGGTTGGCCTGGGCGAAGTTCTTCTCCCCCAGGTTTCGGGAGAGCAGGGCGTTGATGCCCACGCCGGTGCCGGTGGCCACGGCGATCATCAGGTTCTGGACCGGGTAGGCCAGTGAGACGGCTGTCAGAGCCGCCTCACTGATCCGGGAGACAAACATGCTGTCCACCACGTTGTACAGGGCCTGGACCAGCATGGAGATCATCATGGGGCCGGACATGGTAATGAGAAGCCTGGGGATGGGCATGGTGCCCATGATATTTTCCTTGGCCGGTTGGGGCTGGGAACTCATTTAACGGGCACCTCCCGGGAAAGCCTCTGCCGCCTGCTTGAGAACCGTCGCGGCAAAATCCACGCCGTAGACGCTGCTGATGGCCAGGTGATAGTGCCGGGCGTCGCCCCACTTATTCTGGGAGAAGTAGTTATAGAAGGAGGCCCGCTTCTTGTCCTTTTTCTTCACGAAGTCCACCATGTTGCCGGCTTCCTTCTCATAGACCTTATGGGCCCGCTGGGCGCGGAACTCCACCGGGGCGTGGACGAAGACGCTCAGCAGGTCCTCCCGCTCCCGCAGGATGTAGTCGGCGCAGCGGCCCACGATGACGCAGGGGCCTTCGTCGGCCAGCTTGCGGATGATCTTGCTCTGGACCAGGAAGATCTGGTCGTTCATGGGCAGCTGCTGGGCGCCCATGTACAGGCCGTACAGGAAGCTGGTGGACTTCATCTGCTCGGTTTTCTTGATGTACTCCTCGGACAGACCGCTCTCCTTGGCGGCCATGAGAATGAGCTGCTTGTCATAGAAGGGAATGCCCAGCTCCTTGGCCACCCGCTCGCCGATGGCGCGGCCGCCGGACCCGTATTCTCTGGAAATGGTAATGACAGGAAGCTTGTTCATAGGATACCTCCTCCTTTTCAAGTAAGAAGCAAAAATCAGCATATGGAGCCTGTTTGGAAAGGCCCACCTAGCTTTCCGGAAAGAAAAGCTGCGTGGGCCTTTTCAAACGTCAATACAAGCGAGCCTGTAAGCCGGGTTCTGTTCTCGACAGCCATCTATCTAGGCGCACCGTTGCCGGTGCGCTCCAGCCACCTCCCCGGGGAGACCGGGCCGGTCACATTCCCCTCCACGGTGTTGCTCCGGATAGAGTTTACATCACCGGACACTTCCGAGCCGGCGGGTGAGCTCTTACCTCACCTTTCCACCCTTACCTGGCAGAGCCAGGCGGTATCTCTCTGTTGCACTTGTCCTGAAGTCGCCTTCGGCGGGCGTTACCCGTTATCCTTGCCCTATGGAGCCCGGACTTTCCTCA
>JAEDLP010000111.1 GCA_016295225.1 Oscillospiraceae bacterium
AGGAGGGCCGGGAGCTGGATCTGAACCAGCGGGTCTATGACTTCATCCACGAGATCGCCGGGGAGGTCAAGACCCGGGAGGGCAACTTTTCCGCCTCCCAGATGATGGAGCGGTTTCTGTTCCCCACCCAGCTCCAGGGACAGCCCATCGGAAAGCTCTCCGGCGGCGAGCGGCGGCGGCTCTACCTGCTGTCCGTTCTCATGGAGGCCCCCAACATCCTCCTGCTGGACGAGCCCACCAACGATCTGGACGTGACCACCCTGGCCATCCTGGAGGAGTATCTGGAGACCTTCCCCGGGGCGGTCATCGCTGTGTCCCACGACCGGTACTTCCTGGATAAGATGGCCGACCAGATCTTCGAGGTGGGGGAGGGGGGAACCATCCGCCGCTTCGTGGGCAACTATTCCGACTACCTGGAGAAACGCCGCCAGGAGGAGCGGAACCAGGAAAAGGCCGAGAAAAAGGAAAAGACGGCCCGGCAGGAGAAGCCCACCCGCCAGAAAAAGCTGAAATTCACCTTCAAGGAGCAACACGAGTTCGACACCATCGAGGACGACATCGCTGCCCTGGAGGGGAAGATTACCCAGGTGGAGGAGGCCATGTCCGCCGCCGGCAGCGACTATGTGAAGCTCCAGGAGCTGACCGAGCAGCAGACCGCCCTGACGGCCCAGCTGGAGGAAAAGATGGACCGGTGGGTCTACCTCACCGATCTGGCCGAGCGCATCGCCGCCCAGGAATAAACAATCAGCCGCCGCATCCGTTTTTTTGGATGCGGCGGCTGTTCTATCCTGTGTGGTTATGCGTCGATGTCGTGGATCAGGTTGACCATCTCCACAGCGCCCAGGGCGCAGTCATAGCCCTTGTTGCCTGCCTTGGTGCCGGCCCGCTCAATGGCCTGCTCGATGGTGTCGGTGGTGACCACGCCGAACATCACAGGCACGTCGCTGGCCAGGGAGACCTGGGCGATGCCCTTGGCCACCTCGTTGCACACCAGGTCATAGTGGCTGGTGCTGCCCCGGATGACGGCGCCCAGGCAGATGACGGCGTCGTACTTGCCGCTCTTGGCCATCTTGCCGGCGATGAGGGGGATTTCAAAGGCGCCGGGGACCCAGGCCACCTTGATGTCATCCTCGCTGACCCCGTGGCGGAGCAGGCCGTCCATAGCCCCACCCAGGAGCTTGGAGGTGATGAACTCGTTGAAACGGGCGGCGACGATGCCCACCTTCATGTTATTTTTTGCTACCAGGCTGCCTTCAAAGGTTTTCATGGAAATGTTCCTCCTTAAATCTATGGTTCTGTGTTGGATTAATAGTCGAGAATGTGGCCCATCTTCTTCTGCTTGGTCTGCAGGTAGAAGAGGTCGTGGGCGGTGGCGGCCATCTGGATGGGCACCCGCTCCTGGATGGACATGCCGAAGTCAGAGAGCTGATAGACCTTGTCGGGGTTGTTGGTCAGCAGGCGCAGGGTCTTGGCTCCCAGATCCCGGAGGATCTGAGCGCCGATGTAGTATTCCCGCAGGTCACCGGCGAAGCCCAGGGCCAGGTTGGCCTCCAGGGTGTCCATGCCGGTGTCCTGGAGCTCGTAGGCCCGCAGCTTGTTGATGAGGCCGATGCCCCGGCCCTCCTGGCGCATGTAGAGCATGATACCCCGCCCTTCCTTCTCAATCTGGGCCATGGCGGCGGCGAACTGCTGGCCGCAGTCGCAGCGCAGGGAGCCGAAGGTGTCGCCGGTGAGGCACTCGGAGTGGACCCGGCAGAGGATGTCCTGACCGTTGCCGATGTCCCCCTTCACCAGAGCCACGTGGTGCTGGCCGTTGATCTTGTTCACATAGCCGTAGGCGGTGAAGTCGCCGTACTTGGTGGGCATCTTGGTGACGGTGACCCGCTCCACCAGGACTTCGTGGCGCTTCCGATAGGCCTGGAGGTCCTTGATGGTGATGAAGGTCAGGCCCCACTTCTTGGCCAGCTCGATGAGCTCGGGGGTGCGCATCATGGTGCCGTCCTCCCGCATGATCTCGCAGCACAGGCCGCACTGCTTCAGGCCGGCCAGACGGAGCAGATCCACGGTGGCCTCGGTGTGGCCGTTGCGCTCCAGGACGCCGTTCTCCTTGGCCAGCAGGGGGAACATGTGGCCGGGGCGGCGGAAGTCCTCGGGCTTGGCCCCCTCCTCCACGCACTTCATGGCGGTGATGGAGCGCTCGGCGGCGGAGATACCGGTGGTGGTGTCCACGTGGTCGATGGACACGGTGAAGGCGGTCTCATGGTTGTCGGTGTTCCGGGTGACCATCTGGGGGAACTGGAGCTTCCGAACGTACTCCTCGGACATGGGCATGCAGATGAGGCCCTTGCCGTGGGTGGCCATGAAGTTGATGTTGGCGGTGGTGGCGAACTCTGCGGCGCAGATGAAGTCGCCCTCGTTTTCCCGATCTGGGTCGTCGGTGCAGAGGATGATTTTGCCGTTTCTCAGGTCCTCCAGGGCCTCTTCTACCGTGTTGAACTGGAACATGATGGGAAGTCTCCTTTCTGTATCTCAATAGCCGTACCGGGATAAAAACTCCCGGGTGATGTTGGATGTGGGTCGTTGGGTGGGCTGCGCCTGGGGGGTCAGGAGCTTTTCCACGTATTTGCCGATGATGTCGGTCTCCAGGTTCACCGTGTCTCCGGGCTTTCGGTCCTGGAGGACGGTGACCGCCACCGTGTGGGGGATGGCGGAGATGGAGAAGTCGGCGTCGGTGACTTTGGCCACCGTCAGGCTGATGCCGTCGATGGTGATGGAACCCTTCTCCACCACATAGCGCAGGACCTCGGGGGAGGCCCCGATGGTGTACCAGATGGCGTTGTCGTCCTTCCGGGTCTGGAGGACGGTACCTACCCCGTCCACGTGGCCGGCTACGATGTGTCCGCCGAAGCGGCCGTTGGCCGCCATGGCCCGCTCCAGGTTGACCCGGCTGCCCGGCCGGAGATTGGCCAGGGAGGAGCGGTTCAGGGTCTCGTGCATCACGTCGGCGGTGAAGGTGGTGGGGGTGAAGGAGGTGGCCGTCAGGCACACCCCGTTGACGGCGATGCTGTCGCCGATGTGGACGTCCTCCAGAACCACCTGGGCCTGGATCTCCAGGACCGCGCTGCTGGCTCCCTTGCGGATGCTCTTGATGACGCCCATCTCTTCCACGATGCCTGTAAACATCAGCCGTCCACCTCGCTTTCCATGAGAAAATCTTCACCCAGCCGGGTGAGCTTGGTTTTTTTCAGCCGAACTGCCTGATCCGGGTGGGGGAAGCCCTGTCCGCCGATGGGGGACTTGGCGGTCTCGCCGCCCAGCAGCTTGGGGGCCACGTAGGCCTGGACTTTGTTGACCACGCCGCTCTCCAACGCGGCCCAGTGGAGCTGAGCGCCGCCTTCGATGAGGACGCTGTCCACCTCTTCCTTTCCTAGCCGCTCCATGAGGGCGGCCAGATCCACCCGGCCGTTCTTTGCCGGGAGGGTCCAGACCTGGACGCCCAGATTCTCGTAGGGCTTCCGCTTGGCCGGGTCGCTCTCGCAGGTGGCGATGAGGGTGGGGATCTCCTGGGCGGTCTGGACCACCTGGGCAGTGAGGGGGGTACGCAGGTGGGTGTCGCAGACGATGCGGAGGGGATTCCGTCCGCCCTCAATGCGGCAGGTGAGCTGCGGGTCGTCGGCCAGGACGGTACCGACCCCTACCATAATGGCCCGGTAGCGGCCTCGTTGGGTGTGGACATGGCGGCGGGCTTCCTCGCCGGTGATCCACTGGGACTGCCCTGTGTAGGCGGCCAGCTTTCCGTCCAGGGTCATGGCGTACTTCAGGACCACATAGGGGGTCTTGGTCCTGATGTAGTGGAAGAACACGTCGTTGAGGGCGGTGCAGGCTTCTTCCAGCACGTGTTCCGTGACGTCCACCCCGGCGGCCCGGAGGATGTCCAGGCCCTTGCCCGCCACCTGGGGATTGGGGTCGCCGGAGCCCACCACCACCCGGGCAATGCCCGCCTCCAGGATGGCGTCGGTGCAGGGGGGCTGGCGGCCGTGGTGACAGCAGGGCTCCAGGGTCACGTACATGGTGGCGCCCCTGGGATCTTCGGTGCAGGCGGCCAGGGCGGCCCGCTCCGCGTGGAGATCGCCGCATTTGGCGTGGTACCCCTGGGCGATGATCCGGCCGTCCTTCACCACGACGGCCCCCACCATGGGGTTGGGGCTGGTCCAGCCCCGGCCTTTTTGGGCCAGGTCTAAGGCTGTCTGCATGTAGGTCGTATCAGTCATTAGGAACACCTCCGGGGAAAACAAAAAAGCGCTCTGAATCGGTCTTCAGAGCGCACTTCAACAGCACAGGGGCAGCATCTGCCTGCCAACAAAAAACTCTGGAATTGCAAAAATTCCAGAGCAAAGTACAGCAAAAACAGACGCAGACATACCTGCGAATCGATCCTGTCAATCTTCTCCCATCCAGACTGTAACTGTCGGCTCCGGAATTTCACCGGGATCATGCCTTTCGGCTCGCGGGCTTTACCGCCGGTAGGGACTTTCACCCTGCCCTGAAGATCGTGTTCAATTTTCGTTTATTACCCTACTCTTTCCCAGGAGTCTTGTCAAGGGGTTTCGACTGATTTTTTGAAAAGTGTGGAAAAAGCACAAAAGAATATAGGAACGATGAGATGATTTTGATGAGCTAGACAAGAAGAATCGTCACAGTCGGTGGTTATCTCCCCATTCGCACATCCCGTCCAGAATGGGGATCAGGGACTGACCCCGCTCTGTAAGACTGTATTCTACTTTGGGCGGGATCTGAGGATATTCCTCCCGGTGGACCAACTGGTCAGCCTCCAATTCCTTCAGGGTGGTGCTAAGGGTCTTGTAGGAGATGCCGCCGATGTACCGCTTTATTTCGTTAAAACGCACTACACCGAACTCCATAAGGGTGTAGAGAATGGTCATTTTGTACTTTCCGCTGATGAGAGATAGGGTGTAGTTGAAGCCTGTAGTTTCCAGGCTCTCTTGGGAAATGCAGCGTTCAATCATGGTATGCTCTCCTTTTGGTAAGTACCACACTTTTATGTGCGTACTTGTTTTCTGTCTCATGTTAGCTAAAATTATAATATCCGCAGCAGAGGAAGTCAATCCCGGAGAGAAAGGAGGAAGGGACCATGGGTATGGAGGGTATGGCAGCAGGATGATCGACGTGGCCCAGTTTTTAATTGTTTGCCCGCTGGCCCTTTTGGCAGGATTTACGGATGCGGTGGCAGGAGGCGGAGGACTGATCTCCTTGCCTGCCTATCTGATTGCTGGTCTGCCGGTGCATACTGCCATCGGGACCAACAAGCTGAGTTCTGCCATGGGTACGGTTATGGCTGTAAAAAGATTTTCCTGTCGAGGGTATATCCCGTGGAAAAAGTCGTTTTTTTATGTGGTCAGTGCTCTGGCCGGTTCTGGTGCAGGGGCCAAGCTGGCCCTGATGCTGGATGATGGAATATTCCGAAACCT
>JAEDLP010000112.1 GCA_016295225.1 Oscillospiraceae bacterium
TGAAGAATTAAGCTCCTTCAAAGAATTACGCCGCTGCCCTCTCAGTCACGGCTTCGCCGTGCCAGCTCCCCCAAAGGGGGAGCCAGGGGGGCAGACCCTTCTATCAGGAGGTGTTTCTCATGCTTCAATTTGACGTTTCCCACGCCCTCCCCTTTCTGCCCAAAAACTGGCTCTCCTCCCGCCTGGACGGCCTCACCGACTCCAGAGCCCTTCTGGAAAAGGGCAACGGAGTGGGAGGCGAGTTCACCGGCTGGGTTCGCCTGCCGGAGAACTACGACAGGAAGGAGCTCGCCCGCGTCCTCCAGACCGCCAGAATCATCCGGGACCAGTCTCAGGTCCTCATCGTGGTGGGCATCGGCGGTTCCTATCTGGGCGCCCGGGCCGTGCTGGAGCTGGTGACCTCCCCCAACTACAACCTCTTCTGCAAAGGCCCCCAGGTCTTTTTCACGGGCAACACCCTGTCCTCCGACGCCCTCAACGAACTGCTGGACTATGTCCGGGACAAGGATTTCTCCGTGAACGTCATCTCCAAGTCCGGCTCCACCACCGAGTCCTCCATCGCCTTCCTCCTCTTCCGGCAGCTGCTGGAGGAGAAGTACGGCAAGGCGGGGGCCCGGGACCGGATCTTCGCCACCACCGACTGGCACAAGGGGACCCTCCGGGCCCTGGCCAACCAGGAGGGCTACGCCACCTTCTCCGTCCCCGGCTCCATCGGGGGCCGGTACTCCGTCCTCACCGCTGCGGGCCTGCTGCCCCTGGCGGTGGCGGGGATCGACGTGGAGGAGCTTCTCGCCGGGGCGGCCGACGCCATGGTCCGCCTGCGCCAGCCCGGCCAGGACAACCCCGCCTGGCAGTATGCCGCCGCCCGCCACGCCCTCTACACCGAGGGGAAAAACATCGAGCTGCTGGCCTGCTACGAGCCCTCCTTCCGGTTCTTCGGGGAGTGGTGGAAGCAGCTCTTCGGGGAGAGCGAGGGCAAGGACGGCCGGGGCATCTTCCCCGCCAGCGTGGAGTTCACCGCCGACCTCCACTCCATGGGCCAGTATATCCAGGAGGGAGAGCGGGATCTCTTCGAGACGGTGGTGCGCTTCACCCTCCCCGCCTCCACCTGCACCCTGACCCCCACCCCCGGGGATCACTTGGACTTCCTCCGGGGGAAGGACCTGCGGTATGTGAACGAGCAGGCCCGCCGGGGCACCGTCCTGGCCCACGTGGACGGCGGCGTGCCCAACCTGCTGCTGTCCGTGGACGAGCGGACGGCCTATTGGGTGGGGCAGCTCATCTATTTCTTTGAATACTCCTGCGGCCTGTCGGGCTACCTGCTAGGGGTCAACCCCTTTGATCAGCCCGGGGTGGAGGCCTATAAGGAGAACATGTTTGCCCTGCTGGGCAAGCCGGGGTACGAGGAAAAGCGAAAAAAGCTGGAATCCCGCTGTTAATTTTTCGTGAAATTCTCGCAAGCCCATTGCTTTTTTTCCGGTTGGATGGTAACATATTTCCAACAGAAAAATAATCTTTTCTGGATCAAGAAGGAGTGATTACTATGGTTAGAGTCATTATGGGCGCAAAGGGCACTGGTAAGACCAAGCAGCTCATTGATATGATCAATTACGCCGCCGAGAACGAGAGCGGCAACGTCGTCTGCGTGGAGATGGGCAAGAAGTTAGTCTTCGACGTCAGCCCCGCCGTCCGTCTGGTGGAGTCCAGCGACTTCGCAGCAGACAACTTTACATTCTTCAAGGGCTTCATCAGCGGTATGTACGCTTCCAACTACGACCTGACTCACGTGTTCGTGGACAGCCTGTGCAAGATCATCCCCTCCGAGCCCGATTCCGCCGAGGTGGAAGAGTTCCTGGCTTGGCTGGACCGCTTCTCCGAGCAGAACCAGGTGAAGTTCACCATCACCATCAGCGCTGACATCGCCCTGGCTACCGAGGCCCTGAAGGCATACTTCTAATCCGCCCCTATTCCGACTGCCCACATAAAGGAGAAATGACCTATGGCACTGCTGGATAGACTCAACGATCTGGCCGCTGCTGCCACCACCAGGGCAAACAGCGCCATCGAAACCGGTAAGCTGAACCTGAAGATCTCCACCGAGGAGCGAAAAATCACCGAGTTCACCCTGAACATCGGCGACCTGATGGTGGATAAGCTGGACGCCGGCGAGACCTTTGACGATGAGATCATGGCTCTCTACGCCTCCATCCAGGCCGCCCGGGAGGTCATCGCCGCCGCCAGGGACGAGATCAACGCCAACCGTCCGGCGGCTGAAGAGGTTCCCTCCTGTCCCGTCTGCGGCGCGGAACTGGCCGAGCACGCAAAGTTCTGTGCCAACTGCGGCGCCAAGGTGGAAGAGCCCTCCCCCCAGGTAGTCGAAGCCGAAGTGGTCCCCTCCACCTGCGCCAACTGCGGCGCGGAGCTGGAGCCCGAGTCCAAGTTCTGCACCCAGTGCGGCGCCAAGGTGGAAACCGGGCCCGCCCCGGAAGAATCTGCGGAATAACCCGGAAACAAAAAACCGGTTCCCTCACGGGAACCGGTTTTTTTGTTGTCTTTACTTGTAGGACTCGGTATAGATCTTCACCAGATCCTCGTCGGACAGCTGGATGCGGTCCATCTTGAAGAGGATGCCCATGGTGCTGCGGGCGTTGGCGGCAAACTTGGGGAACTCGTCGGGGGTGATGCCGTAGTCGGACATTTTCAGCTCGTCCACGCCGCAGGCCTTCTGCAGATCCACCAGAGCAGTGACGAAGTCCATGGCCTCGGAGGCGTCGGTCTTGCCCAGAGCCTTGGCCATGTCCACGAAGCGGTCCTTCAGCTCGGGGCAGTTCTCCACCATGTGGGTGTAGTAAGCCCGGCTGATCATAATGAGGCCGGCGCCGTGGGCAATCTCGGGGTGGTAGGCGGACAGGGGGTGCTCCATGGAGTGCTCGGAGCACAGGTTGTCCACGCTCATCACCAGGCCGCCCAGGCTGCTGCCGAAGGCCACCTGCTCCCGGGCCTTCACGTTGCCGCCGTCGGTGCAGGCGGTGGCCAGGTTCCGGCCCACGCACTCGATGGCCTTCAGGGCAATCATGTCGCGCATCAGGTTGTTGGTCTTGTTGATGTAGGACTCGGCGGAGTGGAAGAGGGCGTCGAAGCCCTGGTAGGCGGTGAACTTGGGGGGCACGGACAGCATGAAGTCCGGGTCCACGATGGCCAGAACGGGGAAGGTGTTCTTGTTGCCGCCGCTCATCTTCTCGTTGGTCTCCTCGTTGGTGATGATGGTCCAGGCGTCCAGCTCGGTGCCGGTGCCGGCGGTGGTGGGAATGGCCACGATGGGCAGGGGCTTATTCTTCATTCTCTGGCCCCCGCCGGTGCCGCCGTAGATGTAATCCCAATAGTTGCCCTCGTTGGGGATCATCATGGCGATGGCCTTGGCCGCGTCGATGGAGCTGCCGCCGCCCAGACCGATGACGAAGTCACAGCCGTTCTCCCGGCCGAAGACCGCGCCGTCCATGACGTTGGCGATGACGGGGTTGGCCAGGATCTTGTCAAAAACGGCGTACTCCACGCCGGCCTGGGTCAGCTGGTCCTGGACGGTATCCAGGTAGCCGTTGGCCCGGGTGGACTTACCGCTGGAAATGACGATCATTGCCTTCTTGCCGGGCAGGCGCTGCTTGTGCAGCTTCTGGATGGAGCCCTGGCCGAACACAAAATTGGTGGGGACATGGAAAGAAAAGCTCACGATGAATGTCTCCTTTCGACAGAAAAAATCTTTGGTAAACAAGAAAAAGCCCAAAATCCTCTGGCAGGATTTTGGGCTTTCCTTGGCACGCCAGAAGGGACTCGAACCCCCAACCCTCAGAACCGGAATCTGATGCGCTATCCATTACGCTACTGGCGCGTACCACGTAACTTACCAAATGATTATATCAGCCAATGGGAAAAAAGTAAAGGGATTTTTTCATGTTTTCTCAAAAGAATTCCGCCCAAAGGTCCCATGTTTCGCCCCGCCCCGTTTCTGTCTCCAACTTCTTCGCCCTCCTTCTCATTGACCGGATTCCGTGGGTATGATACACTGAACATAACGAGGAGGGAGCCAACCATGAGCGTTATCGCATTCTGTATCCTGCTGCAGGTCGTCCTGATCTTTCTCAACGCGGTCTTTGCCTGCGCGGAGATCGCCATTGTCTCCATGAATGACACCCGGCTGGCTCTGCTGGTGTCCCAGGGCGACAAGCGGGCCATCCGCCTGTCCCAGCTCACCAGCCGTCCCGCCCGCTTTCTGGCCACCATACAGATCGCCATCACCCTCTCCGGCTTCCTGGGCAGCGCTTTCGCCGCCGATCACTTCTCCGACCCCCTGGTGGGCCTCCTGCTGGGCCTGGGGGTCCCCCTGCCGGAAAAGACCCTGGACACCCTGGTGGTCATCCTCATCACCCTGCTGCTGTCCTTCTTCACCCTGGTCTTCGGCGAGCTGGTCCCCAAGCGCATCGGCATGCAGAGGGCCGAACCCCTGGCCCTGGCCCTTTCCGGGCTCATCGCCGGCATCTCCCGGGTCTTCGCCCCCATCGTGGCCGTCCTCACCGGCGCCACCAACGGGATTCTCCGCCTCCTGGGCATCGACCCCAACGCCCACCAGGAGGAGGTCAGTGAGGAGGAGATCAAGATGATGGTGGACCGGGGCAGCGAGAAGGGGGTCTTCGACCGGGACACCAAGGCGTTCATCACCAACGTCTTCGAGTTTGACGACACCACCGTGGGGGAATTCGCCACCCACCGCACCGACCTCGACCTGCTGTGGACCCACCAGACCACCCAGGAGTGGACCCGGATCATTCTCTCCACCCGGCACACCCGCTACCCGGTCTGCCGCGAGACCGTGGACCAGGTGGTGGGCATCCTGGACGCCCGGGACTTCTTCTCCATGCAGACCGCCGCCGTGCCGGAGATCCTGGAGGCCCTGGTGAAGCCCGCCTTTTTCGTGCCGGAGACCGTCAAGGCCGACGTGCTCTTCAAGCAGATGAAGACCCGCCGGAGCTATTACGCCGTGGTCCTGGACGAGTACGGCGGCTTCCTTGGGGTGGTCACCATCCGGGACCTGCTGGAGCAGTTAGTAGGGGACATCGCCCCCGAGGGGGAGCTGCCTGACATAGAAGAGCTGGACGACCGCACCTGGCGGGTCCGCGGCTCGGCCCGGATGGACGACGTGGCCCACGCCCTGGGGGTGGATCTGCCCCTGGAGGAATACGAGACCTTTGGCGGCTACGTCTTCGGGCTCTACGGGGCCATCCCCCGGGACGGGCAGACCATCTCCCTCACCACCGATGCCCTCCGCATCCAGGTGGAGTCCATCCGCAGCCACAAGCTGGAGTCCGCCGCCGTCACCCGGCTGGTCAAAGAATAGCGAAACAAAGGCCCGTCACAGTCGCATCGGAACTGTGACGGGCCTGTTTTCGTCATTCCTC
>JAEDLP010000113.1 GCA_016295225.1 Oscillospiraceae bacterium
AACACCCCTGCGGCTATGCCGCAGGGGTGTTCTGTGCTTATCGTCTCTTTTTCCCGGGGGCCTTTCCCTGCCGGGTGGGAGTCTTTCGGTCTCCCCTGCCCTTGGCGGGTTTTCCGCCCTTCCGGTCGGCCTTGCCGCCCTTGGCAGGCTCGTCCCTGGTGGGACGGACCGGCCGCAGGAGGCAGTTGGGGCCGTAGCCAATAAGGTCTTCCCTCCCCGCTTTGTGGAGGGCCTCCATGACCAATCGCCGCTTCTCCGGCCGCTTCCACTGGAGAAGGGCCCGCTGGAGCTCCTTCTCGTGGGGGGACTTGGGCACGTAGACCGGCTCCATGGTTCTGGGGTCCAGGCCGGTGTAGTACATGCAGGTGGAGATGGTGCCGGGGGTGGGGTAGAAGTCCTGAACCTGCTCCGGCTGGCGGCCGGTCTTGTTCAGCCACTGGGCCAGGGAGATGGCGTCCTTCAGGGTGCACCCCGGGTGGGAGGACATCAGGTAGGGCACCAGGAACTGGTTCTTGCCGTACTTCTGGTTCAGCCGCTGGTATTTCTCTTTAAACTTCTCATAGGCCCCGATGTGAGGCTTGCCCATGTGGTCCAGCACGTGGCCCACGCAGTGCTCCGGGGCCACCTTCAGCTGGCCGCTGATGTGGTGCTTCACCAGGTCGGCGAAGAATTCCCCGTTCTTGTCCTCCAGCAGGTAATCGAACCGGATGCCGGAGCGGATGAAGATCTTCTTCACCCCCGGAATCTCCCGCAATTTCCGCAGGAGTTTGAGGTAGTCCGTGTGATCGGCGTCCAGGTTGGGGCAGGGTTCCGGGGCCAGGCAGTCCCGCTTCTTGCACAGGCCGTGCTTCAGCTGCTTCTGGCAGGAGGGCCGGCGGAAGTTGGCAGTGGGGCCGCCCACGTCGTGGATATAGCCCTTGAAGCCGGGATGCCGGGTGAGGGCGGTAACCTCCCGGATGACGCTCTCGTGGCTGCGGGAGGTCACCATCCGCCCCTGGTGGAAGGCCAGGGAGCAGAACTTGCAGGCACCGAAGCACCCCCGGTTGTGGATCACCGAGAACCGCACCTCCTCAATGGCCGGCACGCCGCCCATGGCGTCGTAGACCGGGTGGGGCTCCCGCATGTAGGGCAGCTCGGCCACCTGATCCAGCTCCTGGGTGTTCAGGGGCATGGCCGGGGGATTGTAGATGAGGTACTCGTTCCCGTGGGGCTGGATGACCGCCTTGCCCCGGATGGGGTCGTGCTCGTCGTACTCCACCAGGTTGGCGGCGGCGTAGGCCTTCTTGTCCCGGCTGACTTCCTCGTAGGAGGCCACCCGGACGGCGGGGTATTGGCAGGCCTCGGGGGATTTGGCGGCGAAGCAGGTCCCCTTCACGTCGGTGATCTGATCCACCGGCTCCCCGGCGGCCAGACGCTTGGCGATCTCCCGGGTGGCCCGCTCGCCCATGCCGTAGACCAGCAGGTCGGCCTGGGCGTCGAAGAGGATGGACCGACGGACCTTGTCCTCCCAGTAGTCGTAGTGAGCAAAGCGGCGAAGGGAGGCCTCCAGGCCACCGATGACGATGGGAATGTCGCCATAGACCTCCCGGATCTTGTTGGCGTAGACGATGGTGGCCCGGTCGGGGCGGTACCCGGCCTTGTTGCCGGGGGAGTAGGCGTCGTCGTGGCGGCGCTTCCGGGCGGCGGTGTAGTGGGCCACCATGGAGTCGATGTTGCCGCCGTTGATGAGGACCCCGTACCGGGGCCTGCCCAGGGCGGTGAAGGACTCGTTCTTCCGCCAATCGGGCTGGGCTAAAATGGCCACCCGGTAGCCCTCGTCCTCCAGCACCCGGCCGATGATGGCCGTGCCGAAGGAGGGGTGGTCCACGTAGGCGTCCCCGGTGATGAGCAGGAAATCGTAGTAATACCACTCCCGCGCCCGCATATCTTCCAGGGAAATGGGCAGAAAATCATTCAACTGATTCAAAGCAGTAACTCTCCTTGGTTGTCATAGCCAATGGGCTTTTCCATCTGATACAGGCTGCCGTAGGCCCCCGGAACGTCGCCGGTGACCCG
This sequence comes from Oscillospiraceae bacterium, assembly GCA_016295225.1. Taxonomy (GTDB): domain Bacteria; phylum Bacillota; class Clostridia; order Oscillospirales; family Oscillospiraceae; genus Evtepia. The sequence goes on from JAEDLP010000113.1 coordinate 2,056, forward strand.
GAAGCCGTAATGCTCGTAAAAGTGCAGGGCGGCCTCGTTCCGCTGGGAGCAGGCCAGCTGGAGGGCGTTCCGTCCCATGGGGCGGTAGATGCTCACGGCCTCGCCCAGGACCTGGATTCCCAGGCCCAGTCCCCGGCTCTCAGGCCCCAGGTAAAAGAACGCGATATAACCCTTTTTCTCCTCGGCGGCCCGGTCCGGGTCCAGCTGGAGAAGGCCCACCGGGCGGCCGCCCTGCATGGCCAGGGTCAGGCTCCGGGGATTCTCCCGCCAGGCGGACGCAGCGTCGTCCAGGAATGCCTGGCCGTTGTACCGGTCGTCGGTCTTGCCGTAGAGGTTCACCCAGGCCTCCTCCCGGGCGTCTAAGTAAAAATTCCGGTCCTCCTCCGTGTCCAGGTCGGCGGAGCGGAACCACAGGTTGATGTCCACCTGCTTGCTGTCCTTGTTCCACCAGTGCTGCCGGGCCAGGGTGGAGATCTCCGGGGTCAGGTGGGAGTTGTCGTCGGCAAAGACGATGCGGACCTTTCCGTTTTCGATTTCCAGGAGGGTGACGGCGGTGTTGTCGCTGTGGCCCACCTTGGCGGAATCCTTCACCCCCAGGCCCATGATCTCCGCCAGGGTGTTGCGGATGAGAGTACCGTGGGCGAAGACCGCCACAGTCTGCCCGTCGTGCTTGGCGGCGATGTCCAGGATGGCGGCCAGCCCTCTCCGGCGGACCTCCGGGAAGGACTCCCCGTTGGGGGCCCGAAAGAGCGGGGAGGTCTGGGTGAAGAGGTCCATCTGCTCCTTGTCCCGGCGGGCGATGTAGGCAAAGGTGTGGTCCTCCCAGTCGCCCATGTTGATCTCCCGCAGGTCGGCCCGGGTGTGGAGCTCCAGGCCCTTGGGTTTGGTGATGGCCCGGGCGGTGGTCATGGTGCGGAAGAGATCACTGGAATAGACCGCGTCAACGGGGATATCCCGGAACCGCTCCTCCAGGGCTTTGATCTGGCGGTAGCCGTTGTTGGTGATGAGGCTGTTATATTGGCCGTGGATGCGGCGGTAGAGATTCCCCTCCGCCTCGGCGTGTCGAATGAGGTAAAGTTTGGTCATGCCGTCTCCTCCGAATTCGTGAAAATGATGTCATAGTAACAGTATATTATATCTTGAATCACATTTTTTAGCAACGAATTTTCCATCAAAGAGGGACACACTAAATCCGTCTGCATGAGACAAATTCACCGAAAGGAGGGCTGCCCGATGTGCTGCTGTAATTTCTGGACCGGCATGGCCGTGGGGGTGGCCGTGGGTACCTGCGTGGGCATCCGCGCCAAGACCAACGAGCGCAAGATCCGCCGGGTCATCAACCGCACCGCCCGCAATGTGGAACACGCCTTCGACTCCATGAGCCGCTGACGGGGCCTGCCATCTTTTTTTGAAAAATTTTTAAAATCCTCTTGACAAATATACCCCCATCTGTTAGTATAATACTCGCTTCGAGCAAGAGGCAACACAATCCAACAGATGGGGGTATAGCTCAGCTGGGAGAGCGCTTGAATGGCATTCAAGAGGTCAGCGGTTCGATCCCGCTTATCTCCACCAAAAAAGACAGTCATCCGTCAGGATGGCTGTCTTTTTTCTGGTGGAGCTGGGAGAGAGACGCTGACCTCTTGCTTTACAATCTGTCAGCGGCCCCGGCCACGGGGCGCGCAAAGCGCCGCCCCGTCGGCCGTTCGATCCCGCTTATCTCCACCATCGAAAGAGAGTCATCCGTAGGGATGGCTCTCTTTTTTCGTCATTTGACCGAACTCCAAGTCAAATACATTTTTACGCATTACCTACAAATAGATGCTATCCTTTTCTCACGGGAGCGACTGGATGACATAGGACCAGGAAGAAGCCGCACTTTTCTCTACATAGACCACGATCGAAAACTGCTCCGTCTCCTCGATCTCCATCACTTTATAGGTGGGAAGACTGTCTCGAAGGGTCTGCGGGACCGGTGACGAACAAGCGAACAGCAGCGTATAATCTCGGCTCAAGGTGGTAGTATCCCACGCCCGTGTGTCACCCCGAATATTTCCCTGGTAGATCAATCCCAAATCATCATAGACAGAAAACTGCTCCTCGGAGACTTCCGCCGCATAATGCCCGGTCAGCCACGCAAGGTCATGGGATTCCACCGCATAGCCAATCTGGTCGCAAAATCTATCGCCTTTTATCTCTAACTGCATTCGCTGTTCCGCAGCAGCATTGGCCGCCACTTGCATGGAGTGGATCCCATAGAAATATCCGCTGAACGCTCCCAACGAGAAGACCAGCACTGTCCCCAAGATAAAACATAACAACTTTCTTCTACGCATGAATTTTCACCGGATTGGTAGATATGGTTGTATCAGCAGCTCCCGCAGGGATCGCCAGCGAGCAGGCCAAAATCAGGGCCAGAATCAAGGTTCCAAATCGCTTTTTCATGAGTTTTCCTCCTTAAAATTTTTCTCGTTAGGTCCTATCCGTTCTTCATTTTTTGTCAGGTGTCACCACCTTTCATTCGGGCCGCAAAACCTTACGGACAAGTTTCCGTTGTGTACCTCATCGTCTGCTTTACGCCGTTGAGGGTTACATCAGCCGTCAGCTTATAGGTCTTTCCTTTTTCCACCGTTGCAGGCTTGCTCAGCGTTACGAGTCCAGTCCCGCTTGCTGTCCAGGTTTTCAGACATGTATTCCCTTGCCACAGCTTTGCTGTCAGCGAAATCGCATCGCTGGCCTTGTCTCCCCGAACTGTTACTTTGCATGTTGCCGTTGTTCCGCTAAAAGAAATAGACGGCTCTGTACGTAACACCCAGGTCTCCGCTGCCTGGGCTGTAATTCCCAGCACCAACGCCAAAATCAAAAACAACGCGAATACCCGCTTTCGCATAAAAACACCTCCCTTCTTCCGTTTACTCTCTGTAACGAAATAGGGAGGTGTTTTGTGACACTAAAAATATGATTGTTTCAAAAATTTTTATTTTTCTTCTGGAACAACACTTTCTGCCAGTTCCACCAATTGGTCCTTATCCAAGTAGCCAGAAATATAGAATAGCGTATTGGTCTCAGAATCGACCCACACGATCAGGTTGGAAATTTCTCCCGTGTCATCCTGATAGTATTCCGCTGGCATATCATGCACAGACAACAGCGTCTTGCTCATGCCGTCCGTTGTAAAGTACAAATCCACATTCATATTCTCAGGGGGTTCCTGCCGATAGCCAAACTCCAGGAACAGGTCTTCCTTGCAATACAGCACACTCCAACCATTGCCTTCGTCATAGGATTAGGTCAGTTTACAAGGAACTACACGCAGACCGTGAAACGGGCTGCTGACA
>JAEDLP010000114.1 GCA_016295225.1 Oscillospiraceae bacterium
TCCTGGGAATACTCCACCTCCGCCGAGTACAGCCGGGCGTATGCCTCCTGATCTTCCTGGGTGAAATCCCCGTGCATCTGCCAGTGGAGGGCCCCCAACAGGCGAAGGACACGAACACTGAGCACCGCGAAGGACACCTTGCTGCCCGGGTCACCGTCCTCCCAGGCCGTCAGGAAATGGCGGTAGAGGAAGTAGACCAAAAGCTGCTCATACTCTGTCTGCCGGTCCGCCATATAGATCTCAAAGGCAGCCAGGTCCAGGGCCGTTCCATAGGTTCGGAGGTTTTCCAGGTGTTCAGTCCAGGTTTCGTCCATCCGCTCCAGCCCCAGATAAAACGCTGCCCATTGTGTGGGCGGCAGCGCAGGGACCCAGCCTTGAAACTGTTCCAACAGCTCCTCCTCTCTCTGGGAGAGGGATTTCGTCCTGTCCTGCGCGATTTCCAGCGCATGCCGTCGCAAAGTGAGGAGTTCCTTCCCTTCTTCCTCCGCTTCCTCTTCTTCTCCAGAAAGGATGAGTTGGACGGGGTCTTTGCGGGTCAGGATCAGGTGGGCAGCAGCCTCACAGCACAGGCCCACGCCGAGCTCTGTCCGTCCGGGCAGGAAATTCCGAAAGCGGGGGTGGTCGGTGCAGATCTGACAGATGAAATCCTCGCCGCCGTAAAGGATTAAATCGCAAAGGTTCTCTTTATTTAAGAAGGGACAGCGCTCGTCTTTGCCCAGGATGAAATGAGGGGCTTCCCCATCCGAAATACAGGCCTTCAGCCGCTGCCCCATGGGCCCGTGGACAGCCTGATAACGGGCCAGAGATTCCGGGTCAATATCAATCTCCCACCCAATGCAGCAATTGTGCTGACAGCGGGAGGCAATGCAGGAAAACGCCGGGTAGTAGTCTGGATAGATGTACAGCATGCTCCTCTCCCCTTTCTCACTGTGTTTCCGGAATGTCTTCCAGCTTCCGAATGGTTTTTCTGAACTGAACGCCGAAGAGGATCGCCGTGAAGGTCACTGCGATGAGATCGGCCACCGGTTCTGCGGTATACACGGCCATGGTCTTGTCGGCCAGCAAGCAGGGCATCAGGTAGATGAGCGGAAGCAGCAGAATAAATTTTCGGACGATGGCAACAAGGATGGACGATTTGGCGTAGCCAATGGCTACAAAGGTCATCTGACACGCCAACTGAAGGCCGAAAATCCCCAAGCCGCCGCAATAGATTCGCAAGGCCTTGGCAGTAAAATCCAACAGCGTTGGATCCGGCGTAAACATCCCGGCAAAAGCTCTGGGAAACACCATGATCAGCCCCCAGAGAATCAGGGAATAGGTCAAGCAGACTTTGATGAGCAGAAAGACCACCGCTTTTACCCGCGCCGGGTTTTGCGCGCCGTAGTTATAGCTGGTGATGGGCTGCGCACCCTGTGCCACTCCCTGGATCGGAAGCAGGGCAAACTGCATGACGCTGGTCAGGATGGTCATGGCGCCAACGGCCAGATCGCCGCCATACCGCAGCAGGGATGCGTTGAAGCAGACGAAAATCACGCTCTCGCTGGCCTGCATCACAAAGGGGGACAGGCCCAGCGCCAGACAGGGGAAAAGAATGTCTTTCCTCATCCGCAAATTGTTCGGTTTGACTCGCAGGATGGTTTTTGGTCCGCAAAGGAAGGCCATGACCCAGGTGCAGGAAATCCCCTGAGAGACAACGGTGGCAACGGCAGCGCCGCGAACCCCCATATTCAGTACAAAGATCAAGATAGGGTCCAGGATAATGTTGCAAACCGCACCGATCAGGACGGTCAGCATGCTGGTCTTGGCAAACCCTTGGGCGGTGATATAAAAGTTCATGCTGATGGTCAGCTGCACGAACAGCGTACCCACAGCATACACGTTCATGTAGGAAACCGCGTACTCGATGGTGTTTTCGCTGCCGCCAAACGCCAGGAGGAAGTCATGGTTCCATAGGAGCAGAGCAGCCGTCAAAAGGGCCGAAATACAGGTCTGCAAGGTCAGGCAGCTGCCCATGATCCGCTCGGCCTCCTCTGGGTCGCCGCGGCCCATGGCGATGGACGCCCGCGGCGCACCGCCGCCGCTGACCAGCACTGAAAAGGCAGAGATCAGCATGATCAGCGGAAAGCAGATACCGATACCGGTCAAGGCAAGGTCACCGTCTCCCGCCATATGCCCGATGAAAACCCGGTCGACAATGTTGTAAAGCATATTGATAAGCTGGGCTGTCACCGTGGGGATGGCAAGTTTCGGCAGAAGCTTACCCACAGGTTCCGTCCCAAGGAATTGATTATCCAGTTTCACAGAGTCCCTTCTTTTCATAGGTTTTCTGAACTTTTTAAGAAAACCGGCGGCAGACCTTTCTTAATCTGCGGCCGGTTGATGAATGGATTCCTTATTAATTCGAAGTCACTTTAGCACCATCCCGTAGGTTTGTCAACTTTTTTCAACCTGCCTGTTGACAGCTGCGTTTTCTTCTATCTGGCCAGAATTCCTGGCAATGGATATGACTATGAGCGGCGCATGTAACCCATCCCTCTTGCATCCCAGTGCAATTCACGGTACAATAAGGCAGGATATAGGATAAAGGAGCTGATCACCATGGAACTGGAGCACAAGCGCCGTGTTCGCTACAAAGGCACGCACCCCAGGAACTACCGGGAGAAATATAAAGAGCTGAACCCCGAAAAGTACCGGGACGACGTGGAAAAGATCATCAAAAGCGGCAAGACTCCCGCCGGGATGCACCTCTCCATCATGGTGAATGAGATTTTGGCCTTTCTTGATATCCAGCCGGGGCAGATCGGTTTGGACGCCACCCTGGGTTACGGCGGTCACCCGGCGGATGCTGGAAAAGCTCCAGGGACAGGGCCACATGTACGCCACCGATGTGGACCCCATTGAATCCGAGAAGACCAAAGCCCGACTGGAAGCCCTGGGGTACGGCCCCGAGATCCTGACCATCCGACGGATGAACTTCGCCGACCTGGATCAGGTGGCCCCCGGAGTACAGTTTGATTTTATTCTGGCCGACCTGGGCGTGTCCTCCATGCAGATCGACAACCCCGAGCGTGGGTTCACCTTCAAACACGACGGCCCTCTGGATCTGCGGCTGGACCCTACCTCCGGCGTCCCTGCTGCCCAGCGTCTGCGGGAGCTGGACCGGGAAGAGATGGCCGCCATGCTGGTGGAAAACTCCGACGAACCCTACGCCGACCAGATCTCCAAGACCATTATGGCTATTTTCAAGAAAGGCGGCCGGATCGAGACCACCCGACAGCTGGCCGACGCCGTGGATCAGGCCCTTTCCTTCCTCCCCCAAAAGGAGCGGAAGGAAGCGGTGAAGAAATCCTGTCAGCGAACCTTCCAGGCGCTGCGCATCGACGTGAACAGCGAGTTTGAAGTCCTCTATTCCTTCCTGGAAAAGCTGCCAACCGTCCTGAAACCCGGCGGAAAGGTGGCTGTGCTCACCTTCCATTCCGGTGAAGACCGGCTGGTAAAGAAGGCCTTCCGTCAGCTTCAGCGGGAGGGTGTTTACAGCGACGCAGCCAAGGATGTCATTCGTCCCTCCGCCGAGGAATGTTTCCAGAATCCCCGGGCCCGCTCCACCAAAATGCGCTGGGCCATCAAAGCATAACAGACAGAAAACCTCCCAAGTCAACGGGCAACGTGACTTGGGAGATTTTTTATCCATTCAGTTCTATGACTTTCTTCTTGATGGCCGCAAGGGCTTCGGCGGGGTCGTCCATGTCCCAAACAGCGGTCTCCATGGGACAGAACCCGGTGTCGGTTCGATTGCGGATCGCTTCCGTCAGGACATCCCACGAGGCCGAAATGCCATGGCGTTCCAAGACCGCTTTTGCCTGCCTGCTCATAACGGGGGCATAAACAGCGCGCACTCCCAATAGAACGTAAAGAAAGGCGGCAGCTTTTCCTACCACTTTATCCGCAGCGGAATATCCCCGCAGATCCACGCCATGCTCCAGCCAGGTCAGCAGCGGCTTCACACCCCGTTCCCAGCTGGTATGGCGATTTCCCGCTTGACACAAAACACAGGTGTCATTCCCCTTGTCCAGAAGGGCCTTGGCCTGTTCCAGATCAGCGGACATCCTGCTTCACCACCCAACGAAGGATCGCGGGAATCAAAACCCACTGGAGCGCCAAACCAAAGACGCCCACGGAAATACTGGTCCAAATGATGGAAACAGGGATGGAAGAAACACCAAGAACCATCACGGCCAAGAGGATAGCGGCAGCGCGAATGGCACGGCCGGATATCTGCACAATCACAACCTTACCCAGATTGGGCGTGGAAGAGGTTCTCAGCAGGCCGGCAGCAAGGCCGTACACACAGAGTTCGATGACAATAAAAGGAAGCATTGCCCGGCCCGGCATGGCAGTCAGCCCGAAACTTACCAGAGGCGCCAGAAACCCAGCCGCAGCGCCAGCCCAAGGACCCGCCAACAGACCAACCAGAATAACGGGCAGGTGCATGGGCAGCAGCATCTCACCCAGCGTGGAACCAAGGCCAAAGCCGGCGCCAACAACGTGAAGGATCTGCGGCAGCGCCACCGCAGCCACAACAGATACCGCTGCGGCCAGGGCCTGGATTCTTATCGAAACCTGGGCCGTCCCCAAACTTTTTCGTTCCGTGAAAACCATCGTGATATCCTCCTTATTTCAGTTTTTCAGTAAAGTCTGCCAGAGCTTCGGAAATCTTGATCTGCTGGGGACATACTTCCTCGCAGCGCTTGCAGCCGATGCAGGCGCTTGGGTGCTTGTCCTTGGGAACAGACTCCAACACCATGCCCGCCAGCCAGCCTCCCTCGGTGAAGATGTGCTCATTATACAGGCCCAGCAGCATAGGGATATCCAAGTCCCGGCTACAGTAGTTCAGGCAGTACTTACAGCCGGTACAGGGTAGGATCTTGTTTTTCAGCATGTCCTGGGCGACGCCCAAAAGGGTCTCCATTTCCCGGTCATTCAGCGGCTTATGGGTCTGGTAAGTGGCAATATTCTCCCGGAGCTGCTGGAAATTAGACATGCCGGAAAGGGTCATCTTCACTTGTGGGATGGACTGCAGGAACCGGAACGCCCAAGCGGGGACGGATTCCTCAGGCCGCAAATTCCTCAGCCTCTCCTCCTGCTCCCTGGGCAGGTTGGCCAACCGGCCGCCGCGCAGAGGTTCCATAACCCAGACAGGGATGTTGTATTCGCTCAGCAGCGCGATCTTCTCCTTGGCCTCCTGGAAGGTCCAGTCCAGATAATTGACCTGGAGCATACCGAACTCCATGTGCTTGCC
>JAEDLP010000115.1 GCA_016295225.1 Oscillospiraceae bacterium
AGAGATGGATGATTGTGCAAAAGGAAGAAAGCGCTTCCGTAATATGAAGATTTCCTTGCATTACCAGAATTAGGCGCCTATACTGTTCTAAAATACCAAGGCGAAAATGGAGAATTTTTCTTTTGACGCGGAGGTAGAACTGGATCAAATAACAGGGTCAAAAGGGAAAGAGGTGAACAGATATGTCCCTGGAAGCAATTGAGAAGGTCACGGCATTGGAGTCGCAGATGCGGGAGCGGAAAGCTGCCGCGGAGGCGGAAGCCCGCCAGATAGCCGCTGACGCCGAGCGTGAGGGTATCGCACTGCTTGAAAAAACACGCGCGGATGCAGTGGAGCGTGGCCGGAAGTTGCTGAAACAGGCCGAAGAGCGGGCCGCCAGGCAGGCGGATGAGATCCGGAGCACGGCGGAAGCGGAAAGCGCCGCCCTGCGGGAAGCGGCCGGCAGGAACCTGGAGGAAGCTGCGGAGTTTATTGTCGGAAGGGTTGTGAAACACTGAAATGGCCATTGTAAAAATGAAGAAACTCCGCGTGATTGCCATGGCCGACCATCGGGAAGAACTGCTGAAGGGCCTCCTGAAGCTGGGATGTGTGGAGGTCAGCGAGCCGGATGACAAGCTGGCCGACCCGGCCTGGGCCGCGCTGCTGAAGCGCGGAACCTCTGCCTTGGCGGAGACCAGGACCGAGCTGGCTGACGTCAATACGGCTCTGGCTGCCATCAAGCGATACGGGCAGGTCAAGGACGGCCTGTTCATCCAGCGGAAGGCGGTCTCGGAGCAGGAGTTCCTCGGTTCCGAAAGTGCGGAAAGGGCCAAGGCGGCCAGCCAGAAAGTCGGCGGACTGCTGCAGGAGCTTTCCAGACTGCAGTCCGAGGAGGCGCGGCTGCTGTCCAGACAGGCGGCGCTGCAGCCCTGGGTCCCCATGGACCTGCCGCTGGAGCAGGAGGGCACCGCCCACACGGTGTTCCGCATGGGTGTTTGCCCTGGAACCACGGACACCGGCGCCATTCGGACAGAACTGGCGGCGGCAGATGCGGCGGCGGAACTCTATGAGATCAACGCGGACAAACAACAGAAGTACTATTTGCTGATCCTTCACCGCGAAGAGGAGGAGAAGGTGCAGGAGATCCTGCGGCCCTTCAACTTCAGCGCCACGGCATTCCAGAACGTGACCGGAACCGCGGCGGAGAATGTGGAACAGCTGGACAAGCTGTTGGCGGAGAACCGCCGCCGGCAGGAGGAGGCCACCGCCGCCATCGTGCAGAGCGCGGAGGACCGGGATGCCCTGCGGATGTATGTGGACCGTCTGAATTCCGAGGCCTCCAAGGAGACCGGTGCGGAGCGGATGCTGACGGACGGGACCATCGTCTTTTTCGAGGGTTGGGTCCCGGCGGAAAAGCTCCGGCAGACGGAGACGCTGCTGGAAAAGCTGGGCTGTGCCTGGGATGCCGCAGACCCCACGGAGGACGAGATCCCCGATGTGCCGGTACAGCTGAAGAACAACTGGCTGACTAAGCCGTTGAACATGGTGACGGAGATGTACTCTCTGCCTGCCTATGACAATGTGGACCCCAACCCCCTGATGGCGCCGTTCTTCATCCTGTTTTACGGCATCATGATGGCGGATATGGGCTACGGCCTGCTGATGATCCTGGCGGGTCTGATCGTGGGAAAGAAGTACCGGCCCAAGGGGACCATGGGGCACATGTTTGGCCTGATGACCCTGTGCGGCATCAGCACCTTTATCATGGGTGCCATCACCGGCGGCTTCTTCGGCGACTTCCTGACCCAGGTGGTGAAGCTGACCACCGGCGGCGATTTTGCTCTGCCGTCGCTGTTCACACCGCTGAACGACACGCTGATGATCCTGGTGGGCGCCATGGCCCTGGGCGTGGTGCAGATCGTCACCGGCATGGCCATCAGCTTTGTCCGAAAGATCAAGCGGGGCCAGTACCTGGATGCTCTGTTTGAAGAGGTCACCTGGTGGGTGGTCTTCGCGGGCATCGGCTGTATGGCCCTGGGCGTCACCAACCTGGTGCTGTACGCAGGCATCGTGCTGATCCTGGCTGGCCCCATCATCACCGGAAAGGGCTTCGGCAAGATCATGGGCATCTTTGGTTCCCTGTACAACCACGTCACGGGCTATTTCGGCGATATTCTGTCCTATGCCCGTCTGATGGCCCTGATGCTGGCAGGCAGCGTCATTGCCCAGGTGTTCAACACTTTGGGTGCCATCCCCGGCAACATCGTCATTTTCATCATCATCTCCATGGCGGGCAACGCACTGAACTTTGCCCTGAACCTGCTGGGCTGCTACGTCCATGACCTGCGGCTCCAGTGCCTGGAGTATTTCGGCAAATTCTATGAGGACGGCGGCAAGCCCTTCCGTCCCCTGGCAATGCAGACAAAATACGTGGATATCGAATAACTTTAAGGAGGAAATTCACTATGGGATTCTTTGAAGCATTTGGCGGTTTGGCACTGGCGCTGCTGGGCGCCGGTCTGGCAGCAGTTCTCCCCGGCATCGGCTCCGCAAAGGGCACCGGCATCGCCGGCGAGGCAGGCACCGGCCTGCTGTGCCAGGACCCCTCTAAGTTCGGTAAGGTCATGATCCTGCAGGTCATCCCCGGCACCCAGGGCCTGTACGGCCTGGTGGTGTGGTTCTTCGCCATCTTCTCCATGGGCCTGCTGGGCGGCGTGCCCAACCTGTCTGTGCAGCAGGGTCTGCAGTACTTCGCAGCCTGCCTGCCTATGGCACTGGGCGGCCTGTTCTCCGCCATCGCTCAGGGCCGCGTGGCTGCCGGTTCCATCAACATTCTGGCCAAGAAGCCCGACGACTGGTCCAAGGGCATGGTGCTGTGCATCACCGTGGAGTTCTACGCCATTCTGTCTCTGCTGGCTTCCATGCTGATGATCATCAACATCGCCTGACCCCATAGAAAGGGGAGACCTGATATGAAGGGAATCGAAAAAATCACGCAGCTGATCCAGACGGAAGCACAGTCTGAGATCGACAGCGTTCTGGCCAATGCCCGCCAGGAGGCGGACACGGTCGCCAGCCGTTACCAGGTCCGGGCCGAAGCCGAGGCCGCGGAGCTGGCAGCCAAGAATGAGAAGGCTGCCGCCGAGCGGGAGGAGCGTCTGGTGAGCGCGGCCCAGATGGAGGCACGCAAGGTCCTCCTGGCCGCCAAGCAGGAAATGGTGGAAAAGGCATACATCCGGGCGCTGGAGAAGCTGTGTTCCATGCCGCAGGAGCAGTATGTGGAGGTTCTGGCGGATCTGCTGATCCGGGCTTCCTCCACCGGCACCGAAGAGGCGGTCTTTTCCCCGGAGGACCGGGATCATGCGGGCAAGGCTGCCGTGGAAAAGGCCAACAAGGCCTCCGGCAAGCAGCTGGTCCTCTCTCAGGAGACTCTGCCCATCCAGGGCGGTTTCATCCTGCGGAGCGGCAATGTGGAGGTCAACTGCACCTTTGATACCCTGGTGCGTTTGCAGAAAGCGGAGACCGCGGGAGCGGTGGCAAAGAAGCTGTTCCCGGAGGCATGACTGAAGGAGGAAGTGTCTTGGCGAAAAAAATCAAAGACACCGATTACCTGGCCATCTCCGCCCGCATCCGGGCCATGGAGACCGGGCTGCTGACCCGGGAACGGATGGAGCAGGTGCTGGATGCCCGCACGGATGAGGAGGCTGTCAAGATCCTCCAGGAGTGCGGATATCCGGAGCTGGACCCCACCCGGCCGGAGGCCATGGACGCGGCGTTGTCCGCCGCCCGGGAGGCCACCCTGGCCGACCTGGCCGACAGTGCGCCGGACCCCAGGTATATCGACATTTTCAAGCTGAAATACGACTATCATAACGTGAAGGCCATCCTGAAGGCGGACGCCATGGGAACGGACCCCGGCCACATGCTGATGGATATGGGCAGGGTGGACGTCCAGACGCTGAAGGAGGCCATCCAGAGCGGAAAGACGGAGGAACTGCCCGCCTGTCTGGCTGCCGCCGCGGCGGAGGCCAAGGCGGTGCTGGACACCACCCGGGACCCCCAGCTGGCGGACATCGTGCTGGATAGCTGGTGCTACCGGGACATGGATGCGGTGGCCGAGGCCACCGGCAGCCAATTCCTCCACGGTTACGTGAAAGCCCAGATCGACGCTGCCAACCTGCGGGCTCTGGTCCGCACCATCCGGATGGGAAAGAACGCGGAGTTCCTGCGGGGCGTCCTGTTTGAGGGCGGCGACATCGACGAGGCAGCCATCCTGAAGGTCAGCGCCGACGGCGGCAGCGGCCTGATGGAGCTGTACGGCCCCACCCGGTTCCAGGCGGCCGCCGAGGCCGGCAGCGAGATCCTGCGGGGCGGCGCCATGACCCGGTTCGAAAAGCTCTGCGACGACGCGGTGGGAGACTACCTCTCCGGCGCCCAGGCGGTGGCCTTCGGCGAAGCGCCTCTGCTGGCCTATCTGGCGGCCCGGGAGACGGAGTACACCAATCTCCGCATCTTGCTGCTTGGCCGCAGAACGGGTCTGCCCGCCGATGTGATCCGTGCCCGGCTCCGGGCCAGCTATGTGTAAGGCGGTGTAACGATGGCAACAACGTATCGGATCGCCGTGATCGGCGACTGGGAATCCGTCATGGGATTCCGTGCCCTGGGCCTGGACGCCTATCCCGTCACCTCTGTGGAGGAGGCAAAGGAGAAGGTCCGCGAGCTGGCCAAAAGCGACTGCGCGGTGATCTATCTCACCGAGACGCTGGGAAAGGATATGGAGGACGTGCTGTCCCGCTACAAGGACGAGCTGACCCCCGCCATCATCCTGATCCCCGGCCGGGAGGGCTCTCTGGGCATCGGCAAGAACAATATCCAACGGGCTATCGAACGGGCCGTTGGAGCGGATATCCTGTAAAGCTATTAAGCATGACAGATGAGACAAACAGCCTCGGAAGAGAATTTTCCAAGGAAGAAGGTATTCTGATTTGAGCGGTAAAGTTGTTAAAGTTTCCGGACCGCTGGTGGTGGCCACGGGCCTGGCGGACGCCAATATGTCCGACGTGGTCCGCGTTGGCCCCCAGCGTCTGATCGGCGAGATCCTGACCATGAAGGGCGACTCCGCCTCCATCCAGGTCTATG
>JAEDLP010000116.1 GCA_016295225.1 Oscillospiraceae bacterium
AGCCGTAGTTGAAATTCTCGTCATATTCATAGGAACAGTCCGTCAGGCGGCCGTTCTCGTCAAAGGTTTCCTTGATAAATCGGGTGTAAAACTCTGCCATGGGACACTCTCCTCAGGGCTTGAAATGTTCGTCGATCCGCACCAGCAGGGCGTAGATCCGGTCGTCCTCCTCCGGGCTTAACCCCTGGGTCAGGGCCAGGTTGATGCGGGCCAGCTCCCCCTTCACCAGCGGCCCCACTTCCCGGGCCTTGTCGGTGGGGTAGACCCGGTTCTGCCGCTTGTCCTTGGGGTCCTGAACCCGGGTCAGGTAGCCCTTTTCCTCCAGGGACCGCACCGTTCGGGCGGTGGCCGCCTTGTCCACCCCCACGTAGACGGTAAGCTCCTCCTGACTGAACCCCTCGTGGTTGAGGATGGCCATGAGGAAGGGTTCCTCGGCCGCCGTCAGGTTATATTGATGCAACGCATTCCCCACCGCGATCTGGCATTTTCTCGCCAGGCGGGTGAGAACTCTGCCGACACAATTTGCCATAGTCAACACCTCGGGGCCATGATAGCAAAAAACCGTTGAGGTGTCAACCATTATGTGGGGACGGAAAAATCCCAGACATTGACAGACCTTTTTCAATGGATTACAATGATTTTTATACTTCCCAGAAAACTTCCCAGGAAAGGAAGGGATACTGTGACACATCAACGCATCGTGGTAAAAGTGGGCACCTCCACCCTGGCCCACCCCACGGGCTTATTGAACATCCGCCGGGTGGAGGAGCTGTGCAAGGTCCTCAGCGACCTGAAAAACGCCGGCCATGAGATCATCCTGGTCTCCTCCGGCGCCATCGGCATGGGCGTAGGGAAACTCTCCCTGGCCACCCGGCCCAGCGACATTCCCACCAAACAGGCCGCCGCCGCCGTGGGCCAGTGCGAGCTCATGTACACCTACGATAAGCTCTTCTCCGAGCACAACCACACCGTGGCCCAGATCCTCCTCACCGCCTACGACGTGGACCACCCGGATCGGTTTGAAAACTTTCGGAACACCATGCACCGGCTCCTGGAGCTGAAAGCCCTGCCCATCATCAACGAGAACGACACCGTGTCCACCGAGGAGCTGGGCATCGGGGACAACGACACCCTGGGGGCCATCGTGGCCGTCAGCATGGAGGCCGACCTGCTCATCCTCCTGTCGGACATCGACGGGCTCTACACCGCCGACCCCCACAGCCACCCCGACGCCACCCTGATCCCTGACGTTCCCGCTCTTACCGAGGACATCCTGTCCCTGGCCGGAGGCGCCGGGTCCAGCCTGGGCACCGGCGGCATGTCCACCAAGCTCCACGCCGCCGCCATCTGCACCGAGGCTGGCTGCGACATGGTCATCGCCAACGGAGCCTCCCCCTCGGTGCTCTACGACATTGCGGAGGGCAAGCCCGTGGGCAGCCGCTTCCGCGGAAAGAGAGGTTGACCTATGTACCGCAACGATATGCCCCCCTTTGAGCCCTGCTGCTATCTGCCCCCCACTTTCGCAGGGGACAAGTTCCCCGGCAGACAGTCGTTTGACCTGGACCCCGCTGAGCTGACTGTCACCCGGCCTCTCCTGGAGGCCGCCCTGGCCGCCAAGCCTGCCCTGGCCGCTCTGTCCACAGAGGAGAAAAAGGCCGTCCTGGCCACCATGGCCGACTGTCTGCTGGCCGACACCGCCGCCATCCTGGCCGCCAACGCCAAGGATCTGGAAGCCGCCCGGGAGACCATCAACCCGGTCATGCAGGACCGGCTGCGTCTCACCGAGGGCCGCATCGCCGACATGGCCAAGGGCATCCTGGAGGTGGCCGCCCTCCCCGACCCGGTGGGCCGCACCCTGGCCTCCCACACCCTGCCCAACGGCCTGGAGGTCAACAAGGTCTCCGTCCCCCTGGGGGTCATCGCCATCATCTATGAGTCCCGACCCAACGTCACCTCCGACGCCGCCAGCCTGACCTTCCAGGCAGGGAGCGTCTGCGTCCTCCGGGGCGGCAAGGAATCCATCCACTCCAACACCGCCATCGTAGCCGCCCTCCACAAAGCCCTGGACAAGCACGGTCTACCCCAGGCCCTGGTGAGCCTGGTGTCCGACACCAGCCGGGCCAGCGCCAACGAGCTCATGCAGGCGGTGGGCTACATCGACCTGCTGATCCCCCGGGGCGGCGCGTCCCTCATCCAGACGGTGGTGGACAAGGCCAAGGTCCCCTGCATCCAGACGGGCACGGGCATCTGCCACATCTACGTGGACGCCGCCGCCGATCTGGACAAGGCCATCACCATTCTGGAGAACGCCAAGACCAGCCGCCCCTCCGTGTGCAACGCCGCCGAGGTCTGTCTTGTGAACCGCCAGGTGGCCGCCGACTTCCTGCCCATGATCCGGGATCGGTTGGGCAAGGCCCGCCACGAGAAGGGCCTCCAACCCGTGGAGCTCCGCCTGGACCCCGAGGCCCTGGCCATCCTCCCCGGCATCCCCGCCGGCTATGACGACTTCGACACGGAGTTCCTGGACTACATCCTGGCGGTGAAGGTGGTGGAGAACGTCCAGGAGGCCATCGACCACATCAACCGCCACTCCACCGGCCACAGCGAGGCCATCGTCACCGAGGACAAGGCCCACGCCGCCCTCTTCACCCGGCTCATCGACAGCGCAGCGGTGTACGTGAACGCCTCCACCCGGTTCACCGACGGCGGCCAGTTCGGCCTGGGCTGCGAGATGGGCATTTCCACCCAGAAGCTCCACGCCCGGGGCCCCATGGGCCTGGAGGAACTGACCAGCTACAAGTACGTCATCACCGGCGACGGACAAATTCGATAATCAAAAAACTGGACTCCACATGATCCGTGGAGTCCAGTTTTTCTTATTGATTCCGTTTGTTGTAGGGGCAGACGATCTTGTGGCACTGGTTGTTCTGGCCGGAGTATTTGCAGGGCATGTACCCCAGCTCCATGTCCACCTCCAGGTGCTCCCGGGTGAAGGCCACGGCTTTGCGCAGGGCCTCGAAGGAGTTCCGCTTGCAGCAGCGGGGTCCGCCCAGGTCGCCCAGGGCCGTCAGGATCTGGCCGGTCATGGAGTTGGATAGTCCCCATGCCCGGTCGGTCAGGGGGGTAGACTTGGTGACGATGGCCATATACATTCCGGCGCTCACCGCCGCGCCGCAGCTTCCCCAGAACCCGCAGGCCCCGCCGGGGACCTTCCTTCCCCGGGCCTGCATCTCGGTCAGGGCGGCGGGCAAGTCGATGTCCCCGCCGGCGTTCTTGTAGGCGGTCAGCAGACTGGCCCCCACCATCACGTGGTGCTCCGGCCCGTGCATGTGGCAGAAGGGCAGATCCATCAGCTTCACCAGGATCTCATAGGGATTCTTTGAGGTCTCCGCCAGACAGACGCCGAAAATACTGTCCAGCCCCCGGGTGTGGCAGGCGTCGCAGACATAGTGCCCGTTGACACACCGGGTTCTGCTGTCCTCTACCTTGTGGCAGATGGCGCACTCCATGGGCTGGCTGGTTTCCAGGTATTCCAGCGGAGCTTTGCAGATCAGACATTCTTCCTTCATGGCGATGCTCCTCTCTCTTTCTTTTGAAACTATTCTATCATAGTTTCCCAGGATAGACAAGTGCATCGCCCTTGTCTCCCCCTCCGGGGGTGCCAAGGAGGTCACAGGTTCTCGCAGCAAGAATCCCCGGGAGCACGCTCCCGGGGATTGGGTTTATTATCCTCTGCTCCACTTGGCGCCGCCGGGGACGTCGGTGATCTCGATCCCCTGGGCCTTCAGCTCGTCGCGGATTCGGTCGGCCTCGGCGAAGTTCTTGGCCTTCTTGGCCTCGTACCGCTGCATGACCAGGGCGTCGATGGCCGGGTCGCCCTCGCCGATGATGGTGTAACCGCCGGCGTTCTTGGCAGCGGCTGCCTTCTCGTTTTCCTTGCGCTTGGCCTCGGCCTTGGCCAGCAGGTCCAGGCTCAGAACCTGGTCAAAGTCACCCAGGACGGCCAGCTTGGTGGCGTCGGTGGTCTTGGCCTTCAGCACGTCGTAGACTGTGGTCATGGCCTGGGCGGTGTTCAGGTCGTTGTCCAGAGCAGCCTGGAACTTGGCCTTCAGCTCCTGAGCGGCGGCCTCGTCCACGTCGCTGCCGGGCTTCAGGTTGGCGATGCGGCCGATGAGCTTGTTGAAGGTGCCCACGGCGTTGTCCAGGTTCTCCCAGGTAAAGACCAGACCCTTCCGGTAGTGGCTCTGGAGGCAGAACATCCGGTAGACCAGGGGATCGTAGCCCTTTTCCTCCAGCAGGGAGACGGTGAGGAACTCGCCCTTGGACTTGGACATCTTGCCGTCGTTGGTGTTCAGGTGGTGGACATGGAACCACTGGGGGCACCAGGGGTGGCCCAAGTAGGCCTCGGACTGAGCGATCTCATTGGTGTGGTGGGGGAAAGCGTTGTCGATGCCGCCGCAGTGGAGGTCCAGGTACTCGCCGTTGAACTTCATGGAGATGCCGGAGCACTCAATGTGCCAGCCGGGGTAGCCCACGCCCCAGGGGGAGTCCCACTTCAGGGCCTGATCCTCGAACTTGGACTTGGTGAACCACAGGACGAAATCGTTCTTGTTGCGCTTGTTGGCATCCTCTTCCACGCCCTCCCGGACTCCCACGGCCAGGTCGTCCTCGTTGTGGTCGTTGAAGATATAGTAGCGGTCCAGCTTGGAGGTGTCGAAGTAGACGTTGCCGCCGGCGAAGTAGGCGTACTCCTTCTCAATAAGGGTGGAGACGATGTGGATATAGTCGTCAATGAGGCCGGTGGCGGGCTGGACCACGTCGGGGGTCTTGATGTTCAGCTTCTTGCAGTCCTCAAAAAAGGCGTCGGTGTAGAACTTGGCGATGTCCATGACGGTCTTGTTCTCCCGCTTGGCCCCCTTGAGCATCTTATCCTCGCCCTCGTCGGCGTCGCTGGTCAGGTGACCCACGTCGGTGATGTTCATGACGCGGTTCACGTCATACCCGGCGTAGCGCAGGTACTTCTCCAGCACGTCCTCCATGATATAGGAGCGCAGGTTGCCGATGTGGGCGAAGTG
>JAEDLP010000117.1 GCA_016295225.1 Oscillospiraceae bacterium
GCAGTCATCGGTGCAGTCATCGGCGTTGTCAATATCTTTATTTAACGCCCCGCCGAGGAATCCGCTGCATTTCAACCTGGATTTTTTGATCGTGTCGGTGTCACAGTTTAAATCTGCTTTGTGCTTATCTTGTCAGCTTTGTCAGATGCCTAATAAGGTATGAATCGTCAGACCATGTACTCTGCCATTCTGACCGCAGCTTACATCGTAACTTTATGTAATACGTATCCCCCGGCGAAGACGGAATAAGCCATTACAACGGATCGCCGCGTAAACAACATTACAGTAAACTACCAAGAGGAGGTTTACATG
The DNA here is from genome assembly GCA_016295225.1 of Oscillospiraceae bacterium. Taxonomy (GTDB): domain Bacteria; phylum Bacillota; class Clostridia; order Oscillospirales; family Oscillospiraceae; genus Evtepia. The sequence continues at coordinate 313 of JAEDLP010000117.1, forward strand.
ATGTTGGATTATTATGACACGCTTATAACCCCTGGAGAAGCGGCGGAGCTCCTTGGGTGCGGGATGAACACAATTTATAAAGTACTGAAATCTGGAAAATTAAAAGCAATGAGAATTGGGCGTATTTGGAGAATTCCCCGACGAGCGGTCCAGGAATATATTATTGCTGAATCGAAAATGAGCCCTCCTGATTTGTGAGCCTTCGTACGGTGCTGCACGGTTTTATGCCGTGCAGCTTTTTGTGCTACGAAAACCACTGGCTGGGCCAGTGGTTCAAAAAAGCCTATGGCGATGAGGAAAATAAAAAAAGCTCCCTGTTATAATCAAAGTGCGGTCTGGCAGCTGCACGAAGAAAATAGCAAGGAGGTCATTCTATGAGCATAAATGACATTAACAGTTTATCTCATACGAAGTGGAATTGCAAATACCATATTGTATTTGCGCCGAAATATCGTCGGAAAGTATTTTATCGAGAGAAGCGCGTGGAGATAGGAAAAATCCTACGCCAGCTGTGTGAGTGGAGAGGAGTAAAGATCATTGGACTAATGTCAATAAAGGGGAAAGCCCATGATTATGAGAATGGGGACGTATGGGATTGTAAAAGCCTGCAATGTAAGAAAGCAAGCTCTGCTTTAGCTGTCCTATCGTCTGAAAATGACGGCAATCTAACGCCTCCTTCTTCAGATACTTGAAAAAGCACTCCATAACGGCATTATCGTAGGGATGCCCCTTTTCAGAGAAGGACTGAACCATGTGGAGTCGGTCAAGTTCCTTCCAGAAATCGGAGGAGGTGAACTGAGAGCCTCTGCCTGTGTGGAACATGACGCCCTTGGAGATGCCTCTGAGTCTGACTGCATCCCGTAGTGTATCAATGGCCAGGAAGCGGTCGATTTTTCTGCCTACCCGGCAGGCAATTACTTTCCGGGAGTATAGGTCCAAGGTGGCGCAGATATAGCAGAACCGACCACCGACCCGAACATAGGTAAAGTCGCAGACCCAGCACAGGTTTGGCGCATTCTGGTCAAATCGCTGGGCAAGCAAATTCGTGCAGGGTCCGCTTTCCTTTCCTGTATTTCTGGGTCTCGGGGGTTTTACAGTGCTCATCTTGGGGAGATTCATCTCTTTCATCAGGCGGTACCCCCGACCTTCACTGATGGATATGCAATCATCACGCGCGAGACAGATCCTTATTTTACCAGGCCCCAGGCGTTTATCAGACTTGGCATAGATATCCAGGATTTTTCGTTTGATTTCCACATTTTTCTGCTGCTGGCGGGAGGGCTGACGATTGATATACTTGTAATAAGTACTCTGGTTGACGTTCAGAACCCGGCAAAGGATGGAAATGCGATGCTGTCCGGACAATGCCTGGATGGCCTCTAGTCTCTGTCTGAGTGTGGCGTGAAGATTGCAATGGCTTTTTTTAGGATGAGGTTCTCCTCTTCCAGTTCTGCATTGCGGCGCTGGAGGGCCTTGATCTGCTGGGCAGTAAGGACGGTATCATCATTGACTTGCACCTGAGCGTATTTTCTGACCCAGTTGGACAAGGCAGAGGATGACACGCCATATTCCTTTCGGATTTCTGCGTAGGTCTTACCGGATTGGTACAACGTGACGATGGTTTTCTTGAACTTCTCACTGTACTTGGCTGGACTGTTTTTCGTGGACATAACCTTCTTCCTTTCTTTGTCGTCTCTTGTCCACTTTTTTAGAATACATCCAAGTGATCAGCATATGCCGCAATATAGCATCACCTCAGGCGGCGTCGAAGGTGAGAGAGCAGACCTTGTAGTCCCGCTGGACGCAGTAGATGGGGAGCTGCCGGTCGGTGGTGGAGGCGGTGACGTAGGTGGGAAGATTGATGACCAGGCACAGGGCGCAGATGACCAGGATGGCCCCGGGGATGGCCAGGTATCGCTTCCGCAGGAAGATGATCCGGCGGGGGTTCGGTTGGCGTTGGGTGCGCTTACGGCGAAAGAGCTTCATATCAATCCCGTCCTTTCTGATAAGAGAGACTATGCGCCGGAGAGAAATTCATGCGGGAAAGGGGCAAAAAAGGACGGGCTGTGAACCAGAAGGAAAAATATCCGGGCCTGGGTCCCCGCCCGCTGCCTTTCTTTATAAAGGAACTTCTCCGTCAGGCTATTTACTTCTATTTTGGCGAATGGTATACTGAATGCGCAAAAAACAGAAAGAGAGAGCCTCTATGAAGAAACAGTACAGTCTTTCGGAAGCAGCCTTCCAGCTTGACGGCAAACTGCCCCTGCGGGAGGCCATTCCCCTGGGCCTGCAGCATGTCCTGGCCATGTTCGTGGGCAACCTGACGCCCCTGCTGATCATCACCGGCGCCTGCGGCATTGCCGGGGGTGAGTTTGCGGACCTGCAGCTCCATCTGCTGCAGAACGCCATGCTGCTGGCCGGCCTCATCACCCTGGTGCAGCTCTTTGCCATCGGCCCCGTGGGCGGCAAGGTCCCCATCATTATGGGTACCTCCTCCGGCTTCATCGGCGTGTTCAACAGCGTGGCCGCCACCATGGGCGGCGGCGTCCTGGCCTACGGCGCCATCATGGGCGCGTCGATCATCGGCGGCCTGTTTGAAACGCTGCTGGGCCTCTTCCTGAAACCCCTGCGCAGGTTCTTCCCCGCTGTGGTCACCGGTACGGTGGTCCTGTCCATCGGTCTGAGCCTGATCTCCGTGGGCATCAACTCCTTTGGCGGCGGCAACAACGCCCAGGACTTCGGCTCCATGGAAAACCTGTGCCTGGCCGTCTTTGTGCTGGTGATGATCCTGTTCTTCAAGCACGGAACGAAGGGCTTCCCCAGCTCCTCCGCCATCCTGCTGGGCATCGTCTGCGGCTACATCGCCGCCTTGATCATGGGCCTGGTGCTGCCTACCACCGGCATCGCCGCCGACGGCGCAGAGTACACCAAGGCCTGGGTTCTCAACTGGCAGAAGGTGGCCGACGCCGCCTGGTTTGAGATCCCCGCCCTGATGCCCGTAAAACCCGTGTTCGACCTGCGGGCCGTCCTGCCCGTGCTGATCATGTTCGTGGTCACCGCGGTGGAGACCGTGGGCGACATCTCCGGCGTGATGGAGGGCGGCCTGGGCCGGGAGGCCACCGACCGGGAGCTGTCCGGCGGCGTCATGTGCGACGGCGTGGGCTCCACCGTGGCCGCCCTGTTCGGTGTGCTGCCCAACACCTCCTTCAGCCAGAACGTGGGCCTGGTGGCCATGACCAAGGTGGTCAACCGGTTCGCCCTGGCCACCGGCGCGGTCTTCCTGATTCTGTGCGGCCTGTGCCCCAAGCTGGGGGCGCTGGTCTCCATCATGCCCCAGTCCGTGCTGGGCGGCGCGGCCGTTATGATGTTCTCCTCCATCGTCATCAGCGGCATCCAGCTCATCACCAAGGAACCCCTCACCGGCCGCAACCTCTCCATCGTGGCGGTGGCCCTGGGCGTGGGCTACGGCATGGGCGCCAACCCCGGCATCCTCGCCCATGCGCCCCAGGTAGTCCAGCTGATTTTCGGCGGGTCGGGCATTGTCCCCGCCGCCATGGTGGCTATCCTGCTGAACGTCCTGCTGCCCAGGGATAAGAAAGAGGAGAAAACCGGGGACGCCGGGACGTCCGCATCGTAAAACCAGGAATCTCTGACATACTATTCTATAGGATACAAACAAAGGAGCAGCTGCGATGATAACCATACAGAACTACGTCCGGGCGAAAAGCCTTGAGGACGCCTATCAGCTGAATCAGGAAAAGCGCAACCGCATCGTCGGCGGCATGCTGTGGCTGAAGATGGGGGCGGGGGCCGTGGACACGGCCATTGACCTGTGCGAGCTGGGATTGGATACCATTGAGGAGACCGAGGAGCAGTTCTCCCTGGGGGCCATGGTCTCTCTGCGCCAGATCGAGCAGCATCCGGGGCTGAACGCCTACACCCATGGCGCCGCGGCAGACGCAGTGAAGGATATTGTGGGGGTCCAGTTCCGCAACCTGGCCACGGTGGGCGGCAGTCTCTGGGGCCGGTTTGGCTTTTCCGATGTGCTGACGGTCTTCCTGGCCATGGACAGCTACGTGGAGTTATATCAGGGCGGCGTGGTGCCCCTGGAGCAGTTCGCCGCCATGAAGACCGACCGGGACCTGCTGGTGCGGCTCATTGTGAAGAAAACCCCCGGCAAATTTGTCTATCAGTCCATGCGCAACCAGCGCACGGACTTCCCCGTGCTCACCTGCGCCCTCTCTGAGCTGGACGGCCAGCGCCGGGCCGTCATCGGCGCCCGGCCTGCCAAGGCCATGGTGATTCGGGACACGGAAAACCTTCTGACAGAAAAGATCACCCAGGAGAGCGCGGCGGCCTTTGCCAATTCCGTGGCGGAGCAGACCCCCACCGGGAACAACCCCCGGGGCAGCGCCGCCTACCGCACCCGTCTGATCAAGGGGCTGGTCCGCCGGTGCGCCCTGGAACTGGGAGGAATGGAGTAATGGAAATCACGATCACCCTGAACGGACAAGCCGTTTCGGACCATATCGACGCCGATCTGCTGCTCATCGACTTCCTGCGCCGGCACAAGTGCTACAGCGTGAAGCGGGGCTGCGAGACGGCCAACTGCGGCCTGTGCACCGTGCTGATGGACGGCAAGCCCATTCTGTCTTGCTCCATGCTGGCGGCCCGGGCGGACGGCCACGCCGTCCAGACCCTGGAGGGCC
>JAEDLP010000001.1 GCA_016295225.1 Oscillospiraceae bacterium
CGTGCCCGCAACTGGCAGCGGTATGACCTGGGTGGCAAGAGTGACCTGGCCTTCGAGGAAGGCGTGGACTCCTACGTGGCCTACGCCGGTTCCCTCCACGACAACGTGCAGAAGAGCCTCTATAAGGTCAAGTCCACCATGTGCAACTGCGGCGTGATCAGCATCCCCGACCTGCAGAAGAACGCCCGGCTGACCCTGGTGTCCGCCACCAGTATCGTGGAGGGCGGCTACCACGACGTGACCCTGCGCTCCACCGGCAGCAATGTGTAAAGAGCGGCACGCAGCTGTATAAAAGAGCGCATAAAGTAGTATCATAAGAAAAAAGGAAAAGCCTCAGCTCGTAGAGAGCCGGGCTGAGGCTTTTGCCCATTGAGGCACAAGGAAGTAAAGGAGAGGACTTCATGAAAAGCGATATCGAAATTGCTCAGGCCTGTGAAATAAAGAACATTCGAGAGATTGCCAAGACGGCAGGTGTGGATGAAAAGTATCTGGAGCAGTACGGCAACTACAAGGCAAAGATCGACTATAATATGCTCCAGGAAGTGGATCGTCCTGATGGTAAGCTGATCCTGGTGACCGCCATTACCCCGACCCCTGCCGGTGAGGGCAAGACCACCACCACCGTTGGTCTGGCAGACGGTCTGCGTAAGATCGGCAAGAACTCCGTGGTGGCTCTGCGTGAGCCTTCCCTTGGCCCTGTCTTCGGCGTGAAGGGCGGCGCCGCTGGCGGCGGTTATGCACAGGTGGTACCCATGGAGGACATCAACCTCCACTTCACCGGCGACTTCCACGCCATTGGTGCAGCCAATAATCTGCTGGCCGCGATGCTGGACAATCACATCCAGCAGGGGAACCAGCTGGGCATTGACGTAAAGAAGATCATTTGGAAGCGTTGCGTGGACATGAATGACCGCCAACTGCGCAATGTGGTGGATGGTCTGGGCGGCCGCATGCAGGGCGTGCCCCGTGAGGACGGCTTTGATATCACGGTGGCCTCTGAGGTCATGGCTGTTCTGTGCTTGGCGACCTCCATTACCGACCTGAAGGAGCGCCTGGGCCGCATGGTCGTGGCTTATACCTACGACGACAAGCCCGTCACTGCCAACGACCTGAAGGCAGCCGGCGCTATGGCCGCCCTGCTGAAGGACGCCCTGAAGCCCAACCTGGTTCAGACCCTGGAGGGAACCCCTGCCTTCATTCACGGTGGTCCCTTTGCCAATATCGCCCATGGCTGCAACTCCATCATGGCTACTAAGGCGGCGCTGAAATTGGGAGATTACGCCGTCACCGAGGCGGGCTTCGGCGCTGATCTGGGTGCGGAGAAGTTCCTGGACATCAAGTGCCGCATGGCCGGCCTGAAGCCCAACGCAGTGGTGGTGGTGGCCACCGTCCGCGCCCTGAAGCATCACGGCGGCGTGGCCAAGGCAGACCTGGGTACAGAAAATCTGGAGGCTCTGGAAAAGGGCCTGCCCAACCTGCTGCGCCATGTGGAGAATATCACCACTGTTTTCAACCTGCCCTGCGTGGTGGCCATTAACCGGTTCCCCCTGGATACCGAAGCGGAGCTGGCTCTGATCGAGACCAAGTGCAAGGAGCTGGGCGTCAACGTGGCCCTGTCCGAAGTTTGGGGCAAGGGCGGCGAAGGCGGCGTTGCGCTGGCAGAGGAAGTGGTTCGTCTGTGCGAGCAGCCCAACAACTTCCGGCAGTCCTATGAGCTGGACACCACCATCGAGGAAAAGCTGGAGGCCATTGTCACCAAGATCTACCGGGGCGCTAAGGTGGAGCTGACGGCCAATGCCAAGAAGCAGGCCCAGCAGCTCACCGAAATGGGCTTCGGAAACTATCCCATCTGTATGGCAAAGACCCAGTACAGCTTTTCTGATAACGCAGCCCTCCTGGGCGCTCCCGAGGGCTTCACGGTTACCGTCCGTAACCTGAAGATCTCTGCCGGCGCCGGCTTTATCGTAGCCCTGACCGGCGACATTATGACCATGCCTGGCCTGCCCAAGGTTCCCGCTGCCGAGAAGATCGACGTGGACGAGACCGGCAAGATTACGGGCCTGTTCTAATCCCCTTGATACGATATGAAAACCGCCGCCCTGTTTGGCAGGGCGGCGGTTTTGCTGCCGGTTGATCAGATCCGCACGGGATTCTGGGTGTACTCATTCTTTCCGGGTTCCTTCCCAAAGGCCGTTCTGCACAGGTCGTACATCCGGGTGCAGCGGGCTTCCAGATCAAAGACCCGGCGGGCTTCCGGTTCCAGCTTGGCAGCGTGAGCAGGCTTTACGATTATCGGCAGGCTGGCGGTGGTCTTCATCTGCTTCAGCAGCTGCTGTCCGCGAGAGGAGAACCCCAGCACCCGAAGGTAAGGTGGTGCTGCCGGGCGGTCCGCTTCGGTCAGCCCAAGGAAGGCCCATAGAACCATGCGGCGGATGCGGGCGTGGGTATAGCGTTTGCTCTTGGTGAGACTGTATACCTGCTCCAGTGTGTCCGCCTCCTGGACAGCCAGGTATAGTTTCCGCCCCAGGCCTTCGCCGCTGTCCGGGAGCGCATCGAAATCTGCTTCCTCCATGGAGCGCAGCCTTGCCAGGACCCCTTTCGTACAGAAGGCCAGGGAGGCGGGATCGGCCCGCAGTTCCAGCGCATCCTCCGGGGTCAAATAGGGGGTCAGGGAAGAGTCGCCCCCGTGAAGGATCTGCTCACGGAGATAGGAGGCCGACACATGCTCACCGCCGGCGTCTTGCTGGTCATCGTGGGCGGCGCCCACCCGCAGGATGGTGTAGGGCATCATGTAGCTGTCCAGGTCCTTCATGGCCCGCAAATACTCAATGCCCAGGTTGTTGTTGGGGTGACGCAGACAGGCGGCAGCATCCCCCAGAAGGGCTTCTGCGGCTTTCTGCCGGGCGGTAGGGAAGGAGAGCCCCTTGGACAGATAGCCACGCAGAGCTTCCTGCCAGTCCGCTGTCTGCAGGATCTCTGCGGCTTTTTCCAAGGGCTCCAATTGGCCGTCTTCGCTGCCAAAGCACAGGGTATCCACCTGACCGGTGGCGTCCAGCAGAGAGACGCCGCCCCGAGCGAAGGTCTCTGCCGAAGAGGCAGCCCAGAGGGTGGGCAGGTCCAGTACCAGGTCGGCGCCGCCGCAGAGGGCCATTTTGGTCCGGCTCCATTTGTCCGCAATTCCTGTGTCGCCCCGCTGGACCCAGTTGCCGCTCATGGTGCAGACGATGGCGCAGTCGGCGCCAAAGGTCTTCCGAATCTCTTCCAGCTGGTATCGGTGTCCGCTGTGGAAGGGATTGTATTCCGAAATGATTCCAATTGTACGCATACACAAAGCCCTCCGTCAGAAAAAATTTGAAATTTGGGGAAAAAACAGTTGTCCTTTTGATAAGAATGGGATAATATATAGAGGTATATGAGTATAATACCCCGAACGGGGCATACAAGCAAGAATAACATGAAACGACTGTAAGGAGAGTAAAAATACCATGAAAATTCTGGTTATTAACGCAGGCAGTTCTTCCCTGAAGTATCAGCTGCTGGATCCCGATACCAAGGAAGTCCTGGCAAAGGGTCTGTGCGAGAGAATCGGCATCGACGGCCACCTGAAGCACACTCCCACCGGTAAGGACGTCTTCGACGCTGACGTGGATCTGCCCGATCACGAGGTCGCCATCCAGGAGGTGCTGAATATCCTGCAGCACAACCACTACGGCGTCATCCAGAGCATGGACGAGATCGACGCAGTGGGCCACCGCGTGGTTCACGGCGGCGAGGAGTTTACCCACTCTGTTGTCATCGACCGTAAGGTTATGAAGGGCATCAAGGAGTGCATCCCCCTGGCTCCTCTGCACAACCCTGCAAACCTGGTTGGTATCGAGGCATGTCAGGACGTTATGCCCGGCAAGCCCATGGTCGCTGTTTTCGACACCGCTTTCCATCAGACCATGCCCCCCAAGGCATTCATCTATGCCGTTCCTTACCGTTGGTACACCGAGAATAAGGTGCGCCGCTACGGCTTCCACGGCACCTCTCACCAGTATGTCTCTCAGCGCGCCGCTGAGATGCTGGGCCGTCCCATCGAGGAGCTGCGCATCGTGACCTGCCACCTGGGCAACGGCGCTTCCACCTGCTCCGTCAAGTTCGGCCATTCCGTGGATACCTCCATGGGCTTCACTCCTCAGGACGGTCTGCCCATGGGCACCCGTTCCGGCGCTATTGACGCAGCTATTACCGAGTACATCGCAGACCAGCGTGGCTACTCCGGCAAGCGCGTGGAGAACGTTCTGAACAAGGAGTCCGGCGTTCTGGGTATCTCCGGCGTTTCCTCCGACTTCCGCGATCTGGAAGCTGCTGCTGCTGAGGGCAACGAGCGTGCTCAGCTGGCCATCGACAACTTCTGCTACAAGGTCACCAAGAGAATCGGCTCCTCCGCTGCTGCTATGGGCGGCGTGGACGCAGTCGTCTTCACCGCAGGCGTCGGCGAGAACTCCGCTACCCTGCGTGCAAAGATCATGGAGGGTCTGGAATTCCTGGGCCTGAAGCTGGATCCCGAGAAGAACGATGTTCGCGGCAAGGAGCGCATCATCTCCACCGACGATTCTCCCAACGCCATCCTGCTGGTGCCCACCAACGAAGAGCTGATGATTGCTCTGGACACCGCAAGACTGGTCAGAGAAGCAGAGCTGAACGGCGCTCTCTAATTTCTCCTGCAAGATTTGTGCCGGGACCCATCTGGGTCCCGGCATTTTTGCAGAAATTGCCCAAGAGAAAGGACGGGATGACATGTTTCAGGGATTTTCGGAGAAGACCAATGAGTTTCTTTGGGGCATTCGCTTCAACAATGAGAAGCCTTGGTTCGAGGCCCACAAGCAGGAGTATATTGACCACGTTCAGACGCCTCTGCGGGAACTGGCCAACGAGGTCTATGAGCGGTTTACGGCAGCCCACCCGGACTTGCCCATCATGGTGAAGGTCAGCCGAATCTATCGGGATGCCCGGCGGCTCTACGGGCGAGGCCCTTACAAAAGTCACCTGTGGTTTACCCTGCGTATGGCAGGGGAGGACTGGGCTCAAATGCCCGCCTTCTGGTTTGGCATCCATCCGTCGGGGTATAACCATGGCATGGGGGTCTTTGATGCGAAACCGGCGTACATGGCGCGGTTCCGCAGGGAGATTGATCAAAATCCGGAATCTATGATGAAGCTGGCCAATGCCTTTGCCAGACAGGAGCGGTTTGTGCTGGACGAAGACGAATACAAGCGGCCCAAGGGCAACCCACCGGCTCCCCTGGACCAGTGGTACAACCGCAAGGGGATCGACCTGGGCTGCTTCCGGAAGATCGACGACCTGCTGTACAGCCGGGAACTGGTGGACGATATCTTAGCGGGGTATGAAACCCTCATGCCTTACTATCATTATTTTGCGGCTCTGGGACGGCGGAGTGACTGAGCCTGAACTTCAATAGGAGATAGAAGGCGTCGCAGTACAGCGGCGTCTTTTTTTCTTATTTGAATTTCCGTAAGGGTCTTCCCCAAATCGGTCAATAGACGTAAAATATATTTGACCGAATCGGTTAATGGAGGTAACATTATGAACGAAAGGTTCTTTTCGTTGCCTGCGGAAAAACAACAGGCAATCATAAACGCCGGGTATTGGGTGTTTTCGCAGAATTCCTATAAAAACAGCCCTATGAGCGAGATTGCTGATGCGGCTGGAATCAGCAAGTCTTTGTTGTTTCACTATTTTCACAACAAGAAGGAACTGTATCTGTTCCTTTGGGAAAAATGTGCGGAAACGACCATAGAATTCCTGACCAAATACGAGTGCTACGGACAGAAGGAACTGTTTGAGAGTATGGAGCGTGGGATGCGGGCGAAGATGGAAATCATCCGCCTCTATCCGAATATGGGCAATTTTACAATCAAGGCATTTTATGAAAGAGACCCGGAGATTTGCGCCGCGATCCAAGAAAGCTATCACAAGTATTTCAATCTTAAAGTGGACAGGACTCGCATGAATCTCGATCCCGAGCAGTTCATACCTGGTCTGGATATCTCAATGATGTATCGGGAAATGTATTGGGCATCGGAGGGTTACCTATGGGAAATGGTACAGCGGGGTAAGGTGGATATCGACCAGATGGAGAAAGACTTTACAGAACTGATGGAGTTTTGGAAAAGCATATATCTTCGTAAGGAGTAAGAATATGGAAGCCATTAAAACAAGTAATCTGACAAAAAATTACGGAAAAGCCAGAGGGATTGTTGAACTGAATCTGACGGTTGACAAGGGAGAGTTCTTTGGCTTTATCGGACCGAACGGTGCGGGCAAATCAACAACGATCCGTACTTTACTAGGCCTTATTTCACCGACTGCCGGCGGTGCGCAGATTTTTGGATATGATATTACAAAAGAGAGAGAAACCATATTGCGAAATGTCGGCTACCTTCCATCCGAAGCTGTGTTTTACCCTGGAATGAAGGTCAAGGATGTGCTGAAACTGTCCGCTGATATGCGAAAGGTAAATTGTGCAGAGGAAGCAAAAAAGCTCTGTGACCGCCTGCAGCTGGATACATCCCGTAAAGTGGATGAGCTATCCTTTGGCAACCGAAAAAAAGTTGCCATTGTCTGTGCGCTGCAAAGCAATCCAGAGCTTCTGATCCTCGATGAGCCAACTGGAGGACTTGATCCTCTCATGCAGCGAGAGTTTTTTCATATTCTCAGAGAGCGAAACCAGGAAGGCGCGACGGTGTTTCTCTCCAGCCATGTGTTATCTGAGATTCAGCGGAACTGTACCCGGGCCGCGATTATCAGAGAAGGCAGGATCATTGCCTGTGACAGAGTGGATGCGTTGTCAAAAACCAATGCAAAACGAATCACGGTGCATGGGAGTGTGGACTTAAGTGGTCTTGACGGAATCCGTGACAGAAAGGACGCTGACAGAGGGGTTAGCTTCCTCTACAGTGGAGATATGAACATGCTCCTTCAAGCACTTTCGACAGGAGATATTCTTGACCTTTCCGTGGCGGAGCCGGATCTGGAAGAGATCTTCCTGCATTACTATGAAAAGGACGGTGAGGGAAGATGACAATGGTAAAGCATGAACTGAAACAAGGGAGAACCTCGTTTTTGATTTGGACTGCATCCATTGGATTTCTGGTGGCGATCTGTGTTTTCCTGTTTCCCGAAATGAAGGGGGAGATGGATGGTATCAGCGATATGTTTTCCTCGATGGGGTCTTTCACCGCTGCGTTTGGCATGGATCAGCTGAATTTTGGTACGCTGACTGGATTCTACGCGATTGAATGCGGAAATGTGTTGGGACTTGGAGGAGCTTTCTATGCGGCTCTGTGTGCAGTCAGTATTTTAAGCAAAGAGGAAAAGGACGGAACAGCAGAGTTCCTTCTGACGCATCCGGTCAGCAGGGTGCGTATCGTCACAGAAAAGCTGATTGCGGTTTTGATCCAGATCACAGCCATGAACCTGATCGTTTATGCCCTTTCCGTAGCCTCGATGATGGCAATTGGTGAGACCATTCCGTGGAAAGAGATCAATCTGCTTCATTGTGCATACTATATCCTCCAGCTTGAGCTTGCAGGTATTTGCTTCGGAATCTCTGCATTCATAAGAAAAGGAAGCGTTGGAGCAGGTCTTGGAATCGCCGCTCTTATGTATTTTTTGAATCTGGTTGCTAACATAGCAGAAGTGGCAAAGTTCTTGAAATACATAACACCTTTCGGGTATTGTGAGGGTGCTGATATTGTAACGAACGGCAGTCTGGATGGAAGGATGATTGCCATCGGTGCAGGAATCGGCATTGTTGCCGCTGTGGTTGCTTATCTGAACTATACTAGGAAGGATATTCATTGATATTAGTATAAAAAGTCCGCTGCGGGTGCAGCGGACTTTTTTCAGTGGTTATGCGGCGTTGGAGGTTTCCTGACTGGCGATATCGAATTCCGTGCCCAGAATGTTGTGGCAGCCATCCAGGGCGTACTTCAGCTTTTCGTACACAGCGGCAGAGACCACGGAGGTGTCCCCGGACTCATAGTCGGACATGCCCTTGTGGACATCCAGGATGATGTACTGGTCGGCGGCGCCAGTCCCCCGGTTCAGAACCAGGAGGGGGACATAACTGGCATTGGTGACGGTGGTTTCGCCGGTGGCAAAATCCTTGGTGAGCTCCAGGTTCAGGATGGCGGTGGTGTCCGTGTAGTTCACGTTTACGGTGGCCGGACTCTGGTTGGAGACGAAATTTCCCAGGGAATAGCAGACAAAGCCGGTCTTCTGGGAGCCGTCGGCCAGGGTGACCGTCCGCTCCATCATGGGCTGGGGCACGTGGGAGTGGCTGCCAAGGATGAGGTCGGCGCCGTTCTGGAGGAGGAAGTCGGCCACCTGATCCTGGTAGGCGTTCTCTGTGGTCTGATACTCGATGCCCCAGTGGATCATCACAGCGATCAGATCCACGCCCAGGCTCTCCGCATAGGACAGTTCGCTGGTCAGCTTGGCTTCGTCCAGAACGGAACACTCGGCCATGTAGTCGGTGTTGAAGCGGTTGATGCAGAAGTTGTTCCCTTCGCTGACAGGGATGCCATTGGTGCCGTAGGTGTAGCCCAGGAAAGCAACCTGGATGCCGTTAATATCCACCACCACGACCCCCTTGTTCTCATCGAACTCCTCCTGGGTTCGGTAGGTGCCTATGTGTTTCAGGTTGGCAGCGTCCAGGGTGTCCAGGGTGCGGACTACACCGTTGAATCCCTTGTCCATACTGTGATTGTTGGCGGTGGTCACCAGATCAAAGCCGATCTCCTGGATGTTGTAGGCCAGGGCGTCCGGGGCGCAGAACTGGGGATAGCCGGAGTAGGGAGGTCCGTTCAGGGTGGTTTCGAAATTGGCCACGGCATAATCGGCTTTCTCGATCCAGGGCCGGACATACTGGAAGCAATTCATGTAGCTGTAGGTATCCGTGGCGGCGTCATAGGCGTCGTTGGTCTGGGGAGAATGGCTCATCACGTCGCCGCACACCGCCAAGGTGGCGGTGATAGGGTCCGGAATATCCGTCGACTCCTGCTGGGCCTGCTGGGTTTTGTCGCCGCCGTCCCCGCTGGCGGGTACGCTGGTGTTCTCGTGGCGGATGCCAAGGGCGATCAACAGAACGCAGAAGACGACCATAACAAGGGAAGTAAGAAGCAATTTCTTGTTCATAGCAGTTCCTCGCTCAGCGGACGAAGTTGGTGTAGGCTTTCCGGGGGAGTTCAGGCAGGGGGATCTGGGACTTACCGGCTTCCATGGCTTTCATTACATAGGCCATGCTCTGGGCCAGCACCTGGACAGTCTGAACGCCTTCCGGGTCCTGAGCTACCTCCCCGGGCTTGTTTCCATAGACCAGGGGCCAGTAAAGAGAGCCGGGGATGATCATTTGGGCGTAATTGATGTAGTGAACCAGTTCGTCGATGGCATTGACTGCGCCGGCCCGGCGGGCCACCACCAGGGGAACGCCAACCTTGAAGCGGAACTGGCGGCCGTTGTTCATGTCGATGCAACCCATCCGATCCATGAAGCAGCGCATGCCGCTGGTGATGGAAGCAAAATAGACGGGGGAGCCGAAGACCACGCCGTCGGCCTGGATGAGACGCTGGTACATGTCGTTGAGGCCGTCGTCGGGGAGGGTGCATGTGTGAGTTTTGGCGCAGCGGAAGCAGCCGGAGCAGGGAGCCAGCTGATGGCCGATGTGGAGGACTTCAAAGTCGATGCCTTCCCGGGCAAAGACCTCGCCCATGATGTCCAGGGCGGCCTTGGTGTTGCCGTTGGCGCGGGGGCTGCCGTTGATGCCGATGATTTTCATGCGGAGTTCTCCTTTTTCTTTAGGTTTGTAAGGGGGTCAGCGGTTGTACAGAGCGGCTGCGGCGGAACCCACAGCCGGCATGTTGGGGGCGGTGCAGAGGGTGATGTGGTGGCCCAGGACATCCCGGGTGAAGGCGCCCAGCAGAGCTTCCAGCCGATCCTTCAGGGCAGGGACCTCCAGGGCAGTGCCCCAAGCGCCCAGGCAGGCGGGAGCATTGGCGTCCTTGCCGACGCCGCCGAACTGGGCCATGGCGGAGAGCATGGCGCAGACCAGACGGGCTGCCCGGTCCAGAACGGCGTTGGCCACGATGAGGCCCACCTCCCGGTCTTCCGGCTCCCGGCAGAAGTGGGCGATGGTGCCGCCCTCCACAGGGTCGTTCAGGAATGCCAGGACGGAATCCAGGTCCAGGGTGGTGAGGGAAAGGATATCCCGGCTGCAGCCGAAGGACAGAAGTTTGCGCTCGGCAGCCTTGATCATCACCAGGCGGAAGGTATCCCCCAGGTAGTCGGTGGAGGTGGTTTTCAGTAGCAGATCCAGGCCAGGACCGTAGCAGTCGCGATCCTTAGGCAGATCGGCCATGCCGAAGGGGACTTGCTCAAAGCTGGAAAAGCCGCAGTCCATGAGCATCAGATCACCGGGGATGCCCAGCCAGCGGAGGATGATGCTGCCGGGAGCGGCAAAGCCGCCGTCGATGTTGGAACCCCAGGTGATACCCTGATACCGGCTCTGGCCGGGATTCACCACGGCGGCGGCAAGCTGCACGGCGTTGGGCTCGCTGACCAGCACTAGGTTCAGGTTTTCAAAGCCCCGGTCTGCCAGCTCCCCGCCCAGGATGTTCAATACAGGCTTGTTCTCATAGTCGCTGACGGTCATGGTGCCGGGGAAACGGCGGATGACGCCGTCTCCCTTGCCGTCGTAGCTAACAGGGAAGGGGAGGCAAAGGGCCACATCCTTGGCCCGATCCAGCAGTGGTTCCAGGAGTTCCGCAGCGGCGAAGATCAGATCCTCCAGGGGGGCGGGATATTCCCGGCCGGGAACAGGGAAGCTGTCCCGGTCAGAAAGAGTGGGTGTTCCATCCTCAAAGGTTACCAGGGAGACCCGGACGTCCCGGTCGTCGATCTCAGCCACAGCCACGGGCTGCCCGTCAGGCAGCGGGCCAAAGGGCTTTAAGAAGGTGGGAAGCATGGGGATGGAGGATTTGCCTCCGTAAAGAGAAACGCGCATCTGCGCGAGAAAAAGCTGCGTCATGGTTCTCAGGTCCATGGTGTCGGGAGACACGCAGCAGGACCGGAGCAAATCATCCAGTTGCGCGCGGGTAGTGGTGTCCATAAAACGATGCCTCCTTGGGTAAGATCTTGCTTTCTATTATATCATCTTTTTCGGAAAGATAAAGGCCCGGAGGGGCGAAGAAGGATAAAAAAGAGACCGGCCAAAGCCGGTCTCTTTTTAGAAAACCTTTTGTGAGAAGGATTACTTGTACATAGCCTTATGATACAGAGCTTCGACGTCCTTCACGGTGGTGATTCTGGGGTTGACGGTGACGTTGCCGGACTTCATAGCGTCGATAGCCATCTGAGGAATCTTGTCCTCGGTGACGCCCACGTCTGCCAGGCAAGCGGGGATGCCCAGGTCAGCGTTCAGCTGGCGCAGAGCGTCGCACAGCATCTGGGGAACGAAGTCAGCGCCGGCCTTCTTACCAGTGATGTACTCATAGATCTTAGCATAGCGCTCGTCAGCAGCCAGAGCGTTGAACTCGAAGATGGTGGGCATCAGGACTGCGTTTGCCACGCCGTGTGCAACATGGAAGAATGCGGAGACGGGGTGGGACATAGCGTGGATGTCGCCCAGACGGTTGTTAGCGAAAGCAATGCCAGCGAAGGTGGAACCCAGCATCATAGCGCAAGCTGCGTCCACATCGTTGCGGCGAGCAACGAACTTACGGATGTTGGCGCCAATCAGCTCCATAGCCTTCTCGCCCATAGCCATTGCGAAGGGGTTAGCATCGGTGTTGATGTAGGACTCCATAGCGTGGATCAGAGCGTCAACGCCGCAAGCAGCAGCGACGGAAGCGGGAGCAGTCATGATCAGCTCGGGATCCAGGACTGCGTAGGTGGGAGAGATCTGGGGACCCAGGACGGACAGCTTGTAGTTACGAGCTTCGTCGGTGATAACAGCAGCAACGGTAACTTCGGAGCCGGTGCCTGCGGTGGTGGGAACAGCGATCAGAGTGTCGATGGGGCCGGGAACCTTGCCGACGCCTTCGTAGTCGCCGATGGTGCCGCCGAACTTAGCAACGACGCCAACAGCCTTAGCAACGTCCATGGGGGAGCCGCCGCCCAGAGCGATGATAGCGGTGCAGCCAGCAGCCTTGTACTGAGCAGCGCACTCGTCAACGATATCGGTGGTGGGGTTGGGCAGAACGTCCAGGTACTCAGCGTACTTCAGGTTGGCACCCTTGATGATCTCGCGGACCTTATCCACGACGCCGATAGCCTCCAGGCCACGGTCAGAGATCAGCATGACGTTGTCGGAACCAGCAGCCTTCAGGAAGTCAGGCAGCTTCTTCAGTGCGCCCAGACCGAACTGGCAGTTCTGAGGAATGATGAAACCAAAATCTTTAATCATAGGGATCGCATCCTTTCCAAAAATTACTCAATGAACTATGCGGTCTATGCCGTTTAACCAAATCATGGATAAACTGTCCGCGCATTTAGTATAACATTGAAAAAGGTGACTGGCAAGTTCTTACTACCTGAAAATATATAACAAGAATACAGGTTTGTTTTTGGCTATAATGTACACTTGACAGGATTTGAGGGGTGGTTTTCTTTGGGGAAATGGGATAATCCCGGTCAATCTGCATCAAAACAGAAAGGGGAACGGGAGAGAATCACAAAAAACCTCTCTACCCGCCCCTTTTGTGGGAGATAGAAAGGCTTCTCACAAAATATTGTGCTCTTTATCATTTTTTTAGAAGAAAAAATCAAAACGCCCCGCTCTGGCCGTGGGGACCCAATTAAAACCTGCACGAGATGGCAGGTGGGTTGCCTCCGCTGTGCTTCTCTGCTTCCAACTTCCAACCGGAGGTCGGGAGGCCTGCAATTCACACAGCGAGTCAGCGTCCCGTTTCAAAAATGTGGGTTTAAAAGGGTCCGATTCACGCACCGAGCAGGGCGTCCGTTATGATTTTATTTGGGCGGGAGGATCATTCCTCGTCTTCGTCCTCAAAGAGGGTCTTCATAAATTCGGTATAGACCGCGTCGGTTTCTTCCTCGCTGTCCAGGGTAGAGAGAATTTCTTCTCCGTTTTCCTGGATGACCTTCATGAGAATCAGGCCCAGCTCTTCCTCGTCGTTGTCTTCTTCGTCCTCGCTGACAGCGGGGAAAAAGGCCATGTAGGTGGTGCCGTTGAACTCGATGGTATCCAGATGCTCCAGTTCGAATTCATTGCCTTCCTCGTCGGTCACGGTGATAAAGTTAGCGCCGTATTCTTCGCTCATGGAATCCGCTCCTTTGTTTAGCTGCCCTTATTCTACCCCGTCCAAAGGAAAAATGCAAGGGAATAGGGCATAAAACTTTCCGTGAAGTTTCTGTAAAACCTGCGAAATCACGGATAGACAAATGAGAAAGGTGTGGTATAATACATAAAATAGGCGTAGCAATATTTGTAACTGCTGAAAAGCAAAACCCTGAAAAATCAGCGGGTTCCCTTTTCTACCTATGGACATCGGAGGTGTCAAATTGGAACACAATCGAGCAAGACGAGACACACGAGCAAAGCGTAAGCGGAAAAAGCGCGGTCGCGGATTTAAGGTCATAATGACCATTGTGCTCATTTTCGTCATTACGATGGCAATGCTGGCCTGCATGGCAGCGGCCTACATCAAAAATGTCATTCTGCCTGAGGCGGATCTGAAGTTGGATGAGTACAACCCAAACCTGACCTCTACCATGTATTATAAGAACCCTGATACCGGAAATTATGTGGAAATGCAGGACCTTTATGCGGAGGAAAACCGCGTTTGGGTGGAGATCGATGAAATGCCCCAGGATCTGCTGGACGCGGCTGTGGCCATTGAGGATAAGCGGTTCTATAAGCACAATGGTGTGGACTGGATTCGTACGGCCAAAGCAGTTCTCTGCATGTTTACTGGTGCGAACGTCCAGGGTGGTTCTACCCTGACCCAGCAGCTCATCAAAAACATCACAACAGAAGACGACGTTACCGTCAAGAGAAAGGTTATGGAGATTTTCCGCGCCCTGGAGTTTGAGAAGAACTACTCCAAGGAGGATATCTTAGAGTGGTATCTGAACTACATCTACCTGGGCCAGCGATGCAACGGTGTGTACACGGCTTCCTACAAGTATTTTGGCAAGCATGTCTCCGAGCTGAGTCTGGCCGAGTGCGCCAGCCTGATCGGCATCACCAACAACCCCTCCAAGTATGACCCTCTGGGCCATCTGGAGATCGTGGATGAGGAGACCGGCGAGGTGACCACCTCCCGGGACTTCAACAAGCAGCGTCAGGAACTGATCCTCAAGTCCATGCTGGAGCAGGACTATATCACCAAGGAGGAGTATGACGCGGCCATGGCCGAAGAGCTGAACTTCGACAACGGTAAGGATACCCAGGCCAATTCCGCCATCTACACCTGGTACGAGGATGCTGTCATCGACCAGGTTCTGGAAGATCTGATGGAGACCTACGACTGGTCCGAGGAATACGCCAAGACCAAGCTCTTCTCTGGTGGCCTGGAGATCTATACCTGTATGAATCCTGATGTGCAGGCGGCGGTGGATGAGATCTACAATAACCGGGAGAACCTGAACTTCACCTCGGCTTCGGGACAGGCGATCCAGTCTGCCATTACTATTATTGATAATGAGACCGGCGACGTGGTGGCCCTGGCCGGCGGCGTGGGTGAGAAGACCACCAGCCGTGGCTGGAACCGCGCCATCGACAGTCTCCGGCCCCCGGGATCTTCCATCAAGCCCCTGTCGGTCTACGCCCCGGCCATCGAACTGGGCTATATCACCCCCAGCTCTACCTATGAGGATAGCCCTTATAAAACTGAGAACGGGAAGGGCTGGCCGGTGAATGCCACAGGCAGATACCAGGGCACGGTTTCCATTGCCAAGGCGGTCCGGGAGTCCATCAACACCGTGGCTGTCAAGGTCTTGGATGACGTGGGCACCCAGACCAGCTATGAGTTCATGCGGGACCGCTTCCACATCCAACTGGTGGAATCCCGTGGCGTGGAAGACACCAACTTCACGGATATCGCCCTGGCCCCCCTGGCCCTGGGCGGTCTGACCGACGGCGTCAGCACTTATCAGATGGCGGCGGCCTACTCGGTCTTCCCCCGGATGGGTACCTATAAGGAGCCCCGGCTCTATTCTGTGGTTTTGGACAGCAGCACCCAGGAGGTGGTTCTGGACAATACCCAGGAGGTGGATGAGAACACCCTGTCCGAGCGTACTTGCTTCTATATGACCGGAATGCTGGAGGACGTGGTCGCCGCCGGTACCGGTAAGAATGCAAATTTTGTCGGCCAGGATGTTGCCGGTAAGACCGGTACCACCACCTCCCGTAAGGACCTGTGGTTTGTGGGCTATACCCCCTATTATACCGCAGCGGTCTGGACCGGTTACGACCAGCAGGAGCGGCTGGCCTCCCAGTTGGGGAATCCCTCCACAACTCTGTGGCAGAAGGTCATGTCGAAGGTCCATGCGGGCCTGCCCTATAAGGAATTTGCCCAGCCCGATACCAGCCAGATGAAGGCAGTGACGGTCTGCGCCGTCAGCGGTAAGCTGCCCGGCCCGGCCTGCGGCGGTCATCTGACCACCCAGTACTTCTTCGTGGACGACGTGCCCACCAGCACCTGTACGCTCCACAAGATTGAGGCGCCGAAACCGTCGACGGGCGACGGAGAGGCTACCAAGCCCAGTGAGGGTGAGGCCACAGAGCCTGAAGGCGGCGGTGAAGGCGGCGAGACCACGGCACCGGAAACTCCGGCCACAGATCCCACGACCCCGACCGAATAACGCAGTGAAAAAGCGGGCCCCGGCAACCCGGGGCCCGTTTTTTACATGATTTGTCGAAAAAAGAACAGAAAAAAGAGAGAAAACTGTCGCTCAGACAAATACTTTTTATTGCCATACAGAGACAGATGTGGTAGAATGATGTTCACCACAGAAACAAATGGCCGCACAGTGAGGACGGAGGGGGACCATGTCAAAAGCACCAAACTATTATATTGTGGATGCAGACGCTCTGCCGGAGATTTTCCGCAAAGTGGTGGAAGCCCGGCGGCTCCTGGATACCGGAGAAGCGGAGACTGTGAACCAGGCAGTCAGAGCCACCGGCATCAGCCGCAGCGCCTTTTATAAGTATAAGGATGCAGTCCGACCCTTCCAGGATATGCTCCATGGCCGGATCGTCACCTTCCAGATGATGCTCAAAGATCAGCCGGGGATTCTGTCTCAGGTTCTGAATCTCTTTGCGGACTCCGGAGCCAACATCCTGACCATCAATCAGGGCATTCCGGTGAACGGCTGCGCTGTGGTGACAGCCAATGTGGAAACCTCCGGTCTCCGGGAGACCCTGCAGGAATTGCTGGAACACATCGACCGGGCTGAGGGCGTCCTTCGGGCCGAGATCCTGGCGGGATGATTTTTAATAAATGTAGTAAAGCTGATTACGTGAAAAGGACGGCGTTTATATGGTAAAAGTAGCAATTTTAGGTTTTGGCGTTGTTGGCTCCGGTGTGGCGGAGGTCATCACCGGCAACGGCGCTGGTATCAGCAAGAAAGCAGACGATCTCGTCGAGCTGAAATATATCCTGGACGTGCGGGATTTTCCCGACAGTCCTTTTGCGCAGAACTTCGTCAAGGACTTCGCGGCTATTGAGAATGATCCCGAGGTCAACGTGGTGGTGGAGACCATCGGCGGTGTAGGTGCTGCCCTGGATTTCACGGAGCGTGCGCTGAAGGCCGGCAAAAGTGTGGTCAGCTCCAACAAGGAACTGGTGGCCACCCATGGCCGCCGTCTGCTGGATCTGGCTGCCGAGAACAACGTGGTCTATCTCTTTGAGGCCAGCGTGGGTGGCGGGATTCCCATTCTGCGCCCCCTGAGCGAGTGTATGGCAGCCAACGACATCCTGGAGATCTGCGGGATCGTCAACGGCACGGCCAACTATATCTTCACCCGCATGGTCCAGGACGGCATTCCCTTCGAGGAAGCCCTGCGGGGCGCTCAGGCCAACGGGTATGCCGAGCAGAATCCCACGGCCGACGTGGAGGGGATGGATACTTGCCGTAAGCTGTGCATCCTGTCTTCCATCGCATTTGGCTGGCATCTCCTGCCGGAACAGGTTCCCACCACCGGCATTACCAAGATCACCCTGGCTGACGAGGCCTATGCGGCCGCCTGCGGCATGCGCATCAAGCTCCTGGGCCGGGCCATCGCCCAGGAAGACGGCTCCGTCTGCCCCTTTGTTGAGCCTCACTTTGTCAGTCTCCAGGACCCCCTGGGCGGCGTGGAGGACGTATTCAACGCCATCAAGGTCAAGGGTGACGCTGTGGGTGACGTGATGTTCTACGGCCGGGGCGCCGGTAAGCTGCCCACCGCCAGCGCTGTGGTGGCCGACGTCATTGCCGCCGCCCGGAAGCTGACCCGGGCCGGTTATCATCCCTGGCAGGCCAACCGCCCCGACAGCGTCATGCCCAGCGACAAGTTGGCCAGCCGTTGGTATGTCCGCCTGGCTGAGGGCGGGCTGTCCGCAGAAGAGAAGCTGACCATTGACCAGGCGGTAGCCGGCGAGAGCGGCTGGATTACCGAGGCCATGACCCGTCCTGAACTGAACAAGATGCTGGAGGGAAAGGCTGTTCTCTCTGTCATCCGTGTTCTGGACTGAGACCCGACGCGCCCCGACAGCATAGGATAAGGGGTACTATATAAATTACGTAGACAATTGCATCCCTATGGCGCGGGCGACCTGCGCCATACGTTTGGAGGTATGAAATATGGGACTGATTGTACAAAAATTTGGCGGCTCTTCGGTGGCCACCACCGAGCGCATCCAGAACGTTGCGCGGATCATCACGGAGACCTATAAAAAGGGGAACAACGTGGTGGCCGTCCTCTCTGCTCAGGGCGACACCACTGATGATCTCATCGAAAAGGCAAAGGAGATCAACCCGAAGGCATCCCGCCGTGAGATGGATATGCTTCTGTCCACCGGTGAGCAGATCTCCTGCGCTCTCTGCGCCATGGCCATTGAGGCCCTGGGCTTCCCGGTGGTCTCCCTGACCGGCTGGCAGGCTGGCGTCCAGACCAACAGCAGCTACAGCAACGCACGGATCAAGAAGGTCCGCACGGAGCGCATCCAGTCTGAGTTGGACCGCAACCACTCCATCGTCATTGTCACCGGTTTCCAGGGCATCAACAAGTTTGATGACATCACCACTCTGGGTCGTGGCGGTTCTGATACCTCCGCTGTAGCGCTGGCCGCATCTCTGAAGGCCGATCTGTGCCAGATCTACACCGACGTGGACGGCGTTTATACGGCAGATCCCCGCCATGTGGAGGGAGCCAGAAAGCTGGACGAGATCACCTTCGATGAAATGCTGGAGCTGGCCAGTTTGGGCGCGCAGGTGCTGCACAACCGCTCCGTGGAAATGGCAAAAAAGTATCGTGTGAATTTAGAAGTGCTGTCCAGCTTCAGTGGAAAGCCGGGCACAAAAGTCAAGGAGGTAGTGAAGACTATGGAAAAGACCCAGATCAGCGGTGTTGCGAAAGACAAGAATGTGGCCCGTCTGGCCCTTGTGAATGTGGAAGATAAGCCTGGTATCGCCTATCAGGTGTTCTCTTTGCTGGGTCAGAAGAATATCAACGTGGACATCATCCTGCAGTCCATGGGCCGCGGCGAGTCCCAGGACATCAGCTTTACCGTCAAGCGCGACGACGCCGACCAGGCTATGGAACTGCTGCAGGAGCACAAGGCCGCCCTGGGCTTCGAGCGGGTCGATGTGAACAAGGAAGTGGTGAAGGTCTCCATCGTGGGCGCCGGCATGCTGGACAACGCAGGCGTGGCGGCAAAAATGTTCGGCGCACTGTACGACGCCGACATCAACATCCATATGATCTCTACCAGTGAGATCAAGGTCTCCGTCCTGCTGGATGAGGCCGATGCCAACCAGGCGGTTCAGGCCATCCACAACAAATTCTTTGAGGAATAAAAGGGAAATCCTATCATAAAAAGAGGAGTTGGGGGAATTGCCCGGCTCCTCTTTTCTTTGGGGGAAAATCTTGGTGGAAACGACTAAAAGTCTAAGGGAAAGAGAAAAATTTTTTTTCAAATGCAATACATTCCTATCTTGTAATTTGCAGAATCCTTTGTTATAATACGACCGTAGTGTAATGGACAGGGTATACTCTGTGTACCTTTCCAATGAAACGTCTGCCACCGGGGAACCCACCTGGTCTGGCGTTTACGATAAACCGGATTTTTCCGCCCCGGCTGGGAAGGGGAGAGGGCTCGCCCGCGAACCGGACCGGAAGTTGCGGAAAAACTGGTATTATCGAAAATAAAACAAATTTTTAATAGGGGGAAATCAGAAATGAACATACTTGTTTGTATCAAGCAAGTGCCGGACACGACCATTATCAAGATCGATCCTGTCACCAACACCCTGATGCGTGAGGGCGTTCCCGCCATCGTCAGCCCCTTCGACGCTTATGCAGTCGAAGCTGCTGCCCGCATTAAGGACAAGGATAAGAACACCAAGATCTTCATCCTGTCCATGGGTCCCGAGCAGGCTCTGGCAGCTCTGAAGGAGTGCCTGTCTGTCGGCGGCGACAAGGCATACCTGGTCTCTGACCGCGCTTGCGGCGGTTCCGACACCCTGGCAACCGGTTACATCCTGGCAAACACCATCAAGAAGATCGAAGAGCTGGAAGGCCTGAAGTTCGATATGCTGATGTTCGGTAAGCAGGCTATCGACGGCGATACCGCTCAGGTCGGTCCTCAGGTCGCTGAGTACCTGGATTATCCCCAGGTCACCTACGGCTGGGAAGTTTGGCCCACCGAGGATGGCGCTGGTGTCCGCGTGAAGAAGGAACTGGAAGACGGTTTCGAAATCCTGGAGATGGCTTGCCCCTGCGCAGTTACCATCACCAAGCCCGACTATGAGCCCCGCTTCCCCACCATCAAGTCCAAGATGGCTGCCAACAAGGCAAAGATCCCCGTTCTGTCCGCAGCTGACTGCAACCTGGACGTCGAGCAGTCCGGCCTGAAGGGCTCTCCCACCAAGGTTAAGAAGAGCTTCACTCCTCCTCGTAAGGAAGGCGGCCTGAAGATCAAGGAAGAGACTCCTGAAGAGTCCGCAAAGAAGCTGTACGACCTGCTCAAGGACAAGGGCGTTATCTAATAGAGGGGAGGACGAAGAACAATGTTACAGACTAGCTATGAAGCAAAGAGCAAGGACCTGTGGGTCTTTATTGAGACCAAGAACGGCAAGGCAAGAAACGTTGGCCTGGAGCTGCTGAACCCCGGCCGCCGTCTGGCTGCTATCCAGGGCGGTAAGACCGTCGCTCTGGTCATCGGTTACAACTGCGACGAGGCTGTTAAGGATGCTATCGCATACGGCGCTGACAAGGTCCTGGTTGTCGACAACGAGGTCTATGATCACTACAGCACCGACGCATACACCGCTGCTATCGTGCACTGCGTCGAGAACGACTGCCCCACCTCCATCCTGATGGGCGCATCCCCCCTGGGCCGTGACCTGGGCCCCCGTGTCGCTGGTCGTCTGAGAACCGGTCTGACCGCAGACTGCACCTCTCTGGACATCGACGAGGCTACTGGTAAGGTCGCTTGGACCCGTCCCGCATTCGGTGGTAACCTGATGGCTACCATCCTGTGCCCCTTCACCTTCCCCCAGATCGGTACCTGCCGTCCCGGCGTCAACAAGAAGCTGGAGCCCGACTACAACCGTACCGCTGATGTTGAGAAGATCGACTTCGTGTTCCCCGCTGACAAGATCCGCATCAAGGTCATCGAGACCATCGCTGAGGAAGGCGAGAAGGTCGACCTGGAAGGCGCTGAGATCATCGTCTCCGGTGGCCGTGGTCTGGGTGGCCCCGAGGGCTTCGAGACCGTGATTAAGCCTCTGGCTGACGCACTGGGCGGCGTTGTTGGCTCCTCCCGTGCAGCAGTTGACGCTGGCTGGATCCCCCACTCCCACCAGGTTGGCCAGACCGGTAAGACCGTCGGCCCCAAGCTGTATGTCGCATGCGGCATCTCCGGCGCTATCCAGCACCTGGCTGGCATGGGCTCCTCTGACTTCATCGTCTGCATCAACAAGGACGTTGAGGCTCCCATCTTCGGCGTGGCTGACCTGGGTGTTGTTGGCAACCTGTATGACGTCTGCCCCGCTCTGACCAAGCTGATCCTGGCTGACAAGGACTAATTTCGTCAAAAAATAAAAATTTAATATACCCACGCGCCTCCCCCGCAAAGCGGGGGAGGCCCCCCGATGGGAAAGAAAGGAAAAACTATGGATTTCAAGTTCAACGAGATGGAGCAGGAAATCATCGACATGCTGCATGATTTCTGCATCAAGGAAGTTAAGCCTATCGCTG
The DNA here is from genome assembly GCA_016295225.1 of Oscillospiraceae bacterium. GTDB lineage: Bacteria > Bacillota > Clostridia > Oscillospirales > Oscillospiraceae > Evtepia. The sequence goes on from JAEDLP010000001.1 coordinate 21,488, forward strand.
CAGAGCTGGATGAGAAGGAAGAGTTCACTCAGAACGCTCGCGAGAAGCTGGCTGAGATGGGTATGCTGGGCACCTATATTCCCGAGGAATATGGCGGCGCTGGCCTGTCCTACCTGACCTACATCGCATGCTGCGAGGAGCTGGCAAAGTACTGCGCTTCCACCTCCATCATGTTCTCTGTTCACGGTTCTCTGTGCTCCTGGCCCATCCTGGAGTTCGGCACCGAGGAGCAGAAGCAGAAGTACCTGGTTCCCCTGGCACAGGGCGAGAAGCTGGGCGCTATGGGTCTGACCGAGCCCTCTGCTGGTACTGACGCTGCTGGCGTCCGCACCACCGCTGTCCTGAAGGGCGACAAGTACATCCTGAACGGCACCAAGATCTTCATCACCAACGGCTACTATGCAGATACCTATGTTATCTTTGCTCGTACCAACCCCGATCTGAGCGTTGGCCACAAGGGCCTGTCCGCCTTCATCGTTGAGAAGGGCTTCAAGGGCTTCAGCTTCGGCACCAAGGAGAAGAAGATGGGCATCCGTGCTTCCGCTACCTACGAGCTGGTCTTCGATGACTGCGAGGTCCCCGCAGAGAACCTGCTGGGCAAGGAAGGCGAAGGCTTCAAGATCGCTATGCAGCTGCTGGACGGCGGCCGTATCGGCGTCGGCGCTCAGGCTCTGGGTATTGCTCAGGGTGCTATCGATGAGGCTATTCCTTATCTGAAGCAGCGCAAGCAGTTCGGCAAGCCCCTGTCCGCTTTCCAGAACACTCAGTTCGAGCTGGCTGACATGCAGACCAAGGTTGACGCTTCCCGTCTGCTGCTGTATCGTGCTGCTGAAGCTAAGGCTGCTCACGAGCCCTACAGCCACCTGGCTGCTATGGGCAAGCTGTTCGCTTCCGAGGTTGCTTCCGACGTCACCCGTCGCGTTGTTCAGCTGATCGGCGGCTGCGGCTACACCCGTGAGTATCCCTTCGAGCGCATGATGCGTGACGCTAAGATCACCGAGATCTATGAGGGTACTAGCGAAGTTCAGAGAATGGTTATCTCCGGCTGGATGCTGAAGTAATTGATACTCTGTCTCGTTTTTTAAGAAATTCAAGAAGGCGCAGTGGCTTGCCGCTGCGCCTTCTTTCTATTCGGAAAAGAGGACCTTATGTATATTGACACAACCTTATATACTGGCCGTCCTGCCGACTGCACTGGCCGCCTGGAGAAAGAGGTGGCCTGCTATGACCTCCTGGACGCCCTTGGCATCTCCTATCAGCGTGTGGATCACGATGCGGCGGATACCATCACGGCATGTGAAGAGGTGGAAGGCTATTTGGGCGCCAAGATATGCAAAAACTTAGTGCTGTGCAACCGCCAGAAGACGGATTTCTATCTCCTGCTGATGGACGGGGAGAAACCCTTCCACACCAAGGACCTCTCCAAGCAGATCGGGTCCTCCCGTCTGTCGTTTGCTCCTCCGGAGGAGATGGAGAAGTACTTGGGGGTAACTCCGGGTTCCGCTACGATTCTGGCTCTGATGAACGACAAGGAGCATAAGGTGCGTCTGGTTCTGGACCGGTCGGTGGCTGACGGCGATGTGTTTGGCTGCCATCCCTGCATCAACACCTCCTCTCTTGCCCTGTCCATGAAGGAAATTCGCAGTAAGTTCTTACCCCATCTGGGGATTGAAGCCATGATCGTTGACCTCCCCGATGATCGGGAAGGGTGAGTGGACATGACGAGAAGACCCATGTTGCCGGAAGAAATCCGACAATGTGGGTTTTCTTATTGTGTGGGAAAAAACCATTGTCCTGTGGAAATCTATCTGTGGGTATGATATAATAATTTGCTAAACTTATTGTGGTGGAGGAAATGTCATGCAGATTAGAGGAAGACAGTTGGCCTTCACTTGGATCGGGTGTTTCCTTGGGGCTGGATTTGTGTCCGGTCAGGAAATCAGCCAGTTTTTCAATCACTTTGGGCTTTCCGGTCTTCTGGGGCAGGTTGGAGCCGTCCTTTTGCTCTCCCTGCTCTGCGGTGTTGTTTTTTCCCTGTCGAAGAAGACCGGGCGCAGCGAGGTTCATGAAATCGCAGTGCCTTTGGAGAATCCCCTTTTGCGTGGCGTGGCAGTGGTCGTTGCGATCTCCTACATGTTTGGTATTTATGTAGTCATGTGCGCTGGTGTCGGCACTTTGCTGGAGCAGCTGACAGGCAGTTATATTTTGTGCCTGGTTTGCAGCGCGGTCTTTTGCGCAGTGATTACGGCCGTTGCAATTCACGGGATGGGCGGTGCGATCCGGGTCTTTTCCAAGATCATGCCGGTGCTGGTGGCCTTATCCCTGGTGGTGGTGGCCGCCGGACTTCTGACCTTTGCCAGGGATGGCCTTCAGTTCCAACCTGCCGCCACGAAAAATCCTGTGGTGAACCAATGGCTGCTGGCGGCGGTGACTTACGTGTCCTACAATTTTTTGTCGGGCATCGGCACGTTGGCGCCTCTGGGTACGATGGTCCGTTCTCCCCGGGATATCCGTGAAGGTGTTTTACTGGGCGGCGGTATCTTGTTGGCGGTGTCCTTTGGAATCCACCTAGCCATGGCGGCCCTGCCTGTGAGCACAGAGGCGGAGCTGCCTATGCTGTACCTGGCCGGAGCGCTCAGTCCGCTGCTGGAGGGGGCGTATGCCGTGGTGATTTTCTTGGGGATGTTTGGTGCCTCCATGTCGGTTTTTGTTCCCGTGCCCCAGTACTTATTTCGATTTCCACGCTTTCAGAGACATCCCGTTCTTGTGCCGGTGGCCCTGAGCGCGGCAGCGTTTTTTCTCAGTCAGGCTGGATTCAGTGATTTGATCGGTACAATCTATCCCTTGTATGGATTTGTTGGCTTTTTGTATATTGCGGGTATCCTGGCCCATGCGTGGATGACCCGTCAAAGGAGAAAAACAGGAGGAGACCATGGTACGAATCAGTAATTTGATCTTACCTCCCGATGGAGATCCCTCTCTGCTGAAAAAGAAGGCGGCGAGGGTATTGGGGGTTCCGGTGGGCAAACTCCACCGGTGTGTCCCGGTGCGGCAGTCTATCGACGCACGAAAAAAGAACAACGTTCACTATGTGATGACGGTTGACGTGTCCCTTTCCCAGGAGGAAGAGGTGGTGCGTCGGGTCAAGGATAAGAATGTAAAGCTGCAGGAGGAACCGGCTGCCTATCAGTTTCCCGCAGTGACCCGTGGGTCTTCCCTCCAGCCTGTGGTGGTGGGCAGCGGTCCCGCCGGGCTTCTGGCCTCCCTGTGTCTTGCCCGTGCCGGCCTGCGTCCCATCCTGCTGGAGCGTGGACAGGCTCTGGAACAGCGGGTGAAGGATGTGGAGGCCTTTTGGGGCGGGGGAGACCTGGACCCGGAATCCAACGTGCAGTTTGGCGAAGGGGGCGCAGGAACCTTTTCCGACGGTAAGCTCACCACCGGCACCCATGACCCCCGCATTTCTCACGTGATGCAGACCTTTGTTGGGGCGGGGGCTCCGGAGGATATCCTCTGGCAGCACAAGCCTCACGTGGGTACCGACCTCCTTCGGCGGGTGGTGAAGAACATCCGGGAGGAGATCAAAAGGCTGGGCGGCGAGGTGCGCTTTGGCCACCGCCTGACGGACATGAAAACGGTGGGGGATCAGCTCACGGAGATCGTGGTGGATGACGGAGGCAGCACCTACACCATGGCCTGTGACGCGCTGATCCTGGCCCCCGGCCACTCGGCCCGGGATACCTTCCGGATGCTGCGGGAGGCCGGCGCCGAGATGGAGCAGAAGCCCTTTGCCATCGGCGTGCGCATCGAGCATAAGCAGGAGAACATCAGCCGGGCCCAGTTTGGAGAGGCCTGGGAGAAGCTCCCTCCGGCGGACTACAAGCTGGTCTGCCACCTGCCCAGCGGCCGGTCGGCCTATACCTTCTGCGTCTGTCCCGGCGGACAGATCGTGGCGGCGGCCTCCCATCCCGGGATGCTGGTGACCAACGGTATGAGCAACCGGGCACGGGACGGCCAGTATATCAACGGCGGCTTCCTGGTGGGGGTTCAGCCCCAGGACTTTGGCAGCGACGACCCGCTGGCCGGCGTGGCTTTCCAGGAGATTTGGGAGAGAAAGGCATACGCCTATGGCCGTCCGGGTTATGAGGCCCCGGCCCAGCGGGTGGGCGATTTTCTGCGGGGGGTCCCCAGTCCTGTTGGGCTGACCAACCGCAGCACCTATCGGCCTGACGTCTGCTTTGGCGACCTGCGGGAGACCCTGCCTGCCTTTGTCACCGATTCCCTGGCGGAAGCCCTTCCCGTCCTGGACCGCAAGCTCCATGGGTTCGGTGCGCCGGACGCCTTGATGGTGGGGGTAGAGACCCGCTCCTCCTCACCGGTACGCCTTCTGCGGGACCGGAGCTATCAGTCCAACATCCGTGGACTCTATCCCTGCGGAGAGGGCGCCGGGTATGCCGGCGGCATCGTTTCCGCAGCGGTGGACGGTATCCGGGTAGCGGAAGCAGTTGCGGCCCCTCTTTGACGATGTGCAGAAATGCTGCCGATTTAAGAAGAGATAGTTGCAATTGAGGGGTAAAATGGTATATAATAAATCGTTATGATATAGCACTTATAATAAGGAGTGAACACCATGGCGGAAGAAACCATGAGCACGAATTTTATTCATGCGATCATTGAAGAGGAATTACAGCCGGGAGGACGCTGCGAAGGCAAAAAAGTCCACACCCGTTTCCCGCCGGAGCCCAACGGCTACCTGCATATCGGCCACTGCAAGGCCCTGACCATCGACTTTGGCACCGCAGAAAAATACGGCGGTATCTGCAACCTGCGGATGGACGATACCAACCCCGCCAAGGAGGACACCGAGTATGTGGACGCCATCCAGGAGGATATCCACTGGCTGGGCTTTGACTGGGACGACCGGTTCTTCTACGGTTCGGATTACTTCGAAAAGACCTATGAGCTGGCAGTGGCCCTCATCAAGAAGGGACTGGCCTATGTCTGTGAGCTGACCCCCGAGCAGTTCAGGGAATACCGGGGCGATACCACGACCCCTGCCCAGAGCCCCTGGCGTGACCGCCCTGTGGAGGAGAGCCTGGAGCTCTTTGAGCGGATGAAGAACGGCGAGTTTGAAGAGGGTAAGTACACCCTCCGTGCCAAGATCGACCTGGCCTCCGGCAACTTCAACATGCGTGACCCGGTGCTCTACCGCATCCGGTACATTGAACATCACCGTCAGGGTACCAAGTGGTGCATCTTCCCCATGTACGATTTTGCCCACCCCATCCAGGACGCTCTGGAGGGCATTACCCACTCTCTTTGCTCCTTGGAGTATGAGAACCATCGTCCCCTGTACGACTGGGTGGTGAACAATTGCGACCTGCCCAGCCGGCCCCGTCAGATCGAGTTTGCCCGCCTTGGCATCAACTACACGGTCATGTCCAAGCGTAAGCTCCGCCTGCTGGTGGAAGAGGGGATGGTCTCTGGCTGGGATGACCCCCGTATGCCCACCCTCTGCGGACTGCGCCGCCGGGGTTATACCCCCAAGGCCATCCGCTCCTTCTGCGAGCGGATCGGCGTGTCCAAGGTGGACTCCACCGTGGACTGGGCCTTCCTGGAGTCCTGCCTGCGGGATGACCTGAACGAGTCTGCCAAGCGGGTGATGGCGGTTCTGCATCCTGTGAAGCTCACCATCACCAACTACCCAGAGGGCCAGAGCGAGGAGCTCCCCGTGGAGAACAATCCCGTGGACCCCGCCTCCGGCGAGCGTATGGTTACCTTCTCCCGTCACCTGTATATCGAGGCCGACGATTTCATGGAGGAGCCCATCCCCAAGTATAAGCGACTGACCCCCGGCGGTTCGGAATGCCGTCTGAAGGGTGCTTACCTGATCCGTCCCACTGGCTGCGTGAAGGACGAGAACGGAAACGTAGTGGAAGTTCTCTGCGAGTACGATCCTGAGTCCAAGGGCGGCAACCCCGCCGACGGCCGTAAGGTCAAGGGCGCGACCATCCACTGGGTGGATGCGGAGACCGCTGTGGATGCGGAGGTCCGTCTTTACGACTACCTCTTCTCCGATCCCGCGCCCGACGGCCCCGACAAGAACTTCCTGGATTTCCTGAACCCCGAAAGTCTCCAGGTTCTGACTGGCTGCAAGGTGGAGAAGAGACTGGCTGAGACCGCGATGCCCGAAAGGGGGAAGACCGCCGAGGCCTTCCAGTTTATGCGCCAGGGTTACTTCTGCCTGGACAGCAAGGACGCTGCGCCCGGTCACCTGGTCTTCAACCGGAGCGTTTCCCTGAAGGACAGCTTCAAGAAGAAGTAAGATGCTGCAAATTTCGGGAAAAGAAGGGAAAAGAAAACGCTCGGATTGCCTTGCGAAAAAGGAACTTTTCTGCTATAATAGTCTGGATTTTGTATGTATATTCCCGAGGGATATGCAGTCCTGAAATAGGGAGTGTTTTCACCGTATGAAGAAAAACGAAACAAAGACTGGAAGAACAAAGCCGGTGGATGTTCGAACCAGAGAGCAGATGGAGGATCGCGCCTTTAACCGGATGCTGCTCTGGCTGGCGGCCACCGTTGTGGTGGAAGTGGTCATGCTCCTCGTGAACCGCTTCTATGTCCACGCCCGGGTGGAAGAGCTGAGCGCCCTTCCCGCCCTGTACACGATTTTGGGGATCGCCCCCATTGTGGGAATCGTGCTGTGCGCTCTGCTCCTGTTCTGGGGGTTCCGGATTCGGAAAAATGATGAGGTACCCCAGGATGGGATGATTCAGTTTGTCCTGGCAGCTGCGTTCCTGTGCATGGGCATCGGCGGCTACGTAATGCGAACCTACGGCGTTGTCGGCGCTCCCGTGGTCCTGGGGGTGGTTCCTGCTCTGGGCGTTTTGATGCTGGTCTTCTACCTGTACCAGAAGGAATTCTTCGGCTGTGCCATTGCGGGCGGCCTGGGCATCTTGGGTATGTGGATTTTCCGCACCTCTGTCCGCGGATCTACCTATTACGGGTACTTGGTGGTGGCTCTGGTAATCATCGCCTTGGGCGCTGTTCTGGCCGTGTCTCTGAAGAAGAAAAACGGCGCGATCATCATCAAGGGGAAGGAATTTGACCTCCTTCAGCCTGGTGCTGCCTATCCTGCCTACTATCTGACGGCAGTGATCAGCGCAGTGATCCTGCTGGCTCCTTTGGCCCTGGGCGCGGCTATGGCTTACTATGCCATCTGGGTGATGGCGGCTTGGCTGTTTATTCTGGCTGTGTACTTCACCTCTAAGCTGATGTAACGGAAAAACTCCCCGTTGGATGAACCGACGGGGAGTTTTTATCTATTTTTTACCGTTCCCAGCCAATGAGGAGGCAGCCGTCTTCCACTTCGATCTCCACGGGCTGACCCTGGAAGTGGTTGCTGACGCCCAGGGGGAAGAAGGGGGAGAGCGGGGCGCAGTCCAGGGGATATTGAGCGCCGCGGATGGAAACCCCATGGGCTTCCGAACCCAAGCAAAACACCGAGAAGATGCCTTCTTTCCGGGGGGAAAGGGAAAGACGATCGTCTTTGATGGCGGTAAAAACATACCCCTCATCGTAGAGATACCCTCTGGCCCCTTCCTGGGCCAGGTAGGCCAGAGCCTGGAGATTGGCCAGGGTGTGATCCATGCGGCCACCTGTGCCGCCATAGAGGTGGAAGACCCGATGCCCCAGGTCCAGCCCCAGCTTGATGGCCAGCATGGTATCGGTGTCGTCCTTCTCCACAGGGAACTTCTTGGATTCCAGTTCAGGCGGCAGGGCGTCCAGGGAATCAAAATCGCCCAGCAGCAGATCGGGCTGCAGGCCAACGGCCAAACAATGGCGATAGCCTCCGTCGGCGGCCAGGACGCGATCTCCGGGCTTTGGGGTTTCCACAAGGCCGTAGAAGGGTCCCGCGCCAAAAATAAAGCATGCGGGATCAGACATAGGAACAGACTCCTTTCAGTGGGAACATAGGTCCCCTTTATGGTATCACGTTCTTGTCCGCTTGACCAGAGGGCAATTTTCTGGTAGACTAAACTATCTAAAACACGGGAAAAAGGGAGGTTAAGACTGTGATTCGAGGCGCAATTTTTGACGCAGACGGCACCTTGCTGGACTCTATGGGAATGTGGGATACGGTAGGTGCGCGGTATTTGGCTTCCCTGGGCGTCGCTGCCCGGCCCGGGCTGCGGGCCATTCTCTTTCCCATGACGCTGGCGGAGAGCGCCGTCTACCTGAAGGAGGCCTATGGGCTTACCCAGACCCATCAGGAGATTGCTGACGGCATCAACCATACCATTCGTGATTTTTACCGGCAGGAGGTGCGGGCAAAACCCGGTGCCAGGGAATTTCTAAAGGCCCTCCGGGCTCGGGGCGTGGGGATCACCCTGGCCACCAATACAGATCGATCCCTGATCGTGGAGGGCTTGGTCACCGCCGATCTGCTGCCCCTGATGGACGAGATCTACACCTGCGGAGAGCTGGGGGTCGGGAAGGACCGGCCGGATATCTTCCACCGGGCCAGGGACCGGATGGGAACCCGGACGGAGGAGACCTGGGTCTTTGAGGATGCGGTTCACTGTGCCAGGACCGCCTTCCTGGCAGGGTATCATGTGGCTGGCGTTGCCGATCCCTACAGCGACCAGGAGGAATTGAAGAAATTCAGTCACCTGTATCTGCCCGATCTGACGGACTTTGACGCCTTTTATCAAAAAGCCATAGAGCTGTGACAAAAACATCCCGCTTGCCTGGAGCAAGCGGGATGTTTTGACTCACTTTTTGGGAACGAAGTGGATGTTCAGGTCCACATTGCCGTCGATTCCGGGAACATTGCCGGAGTCGCCGTACTGCCAGATATCAAAATGGTAGTAGAAGGAGGGACGAGAATTGTACTGGGCCAGCCAGAAGGGATAGTTAATCAACTCGTTTAAATCAAAGTGGAGGTAGAAGTAGGTCAGGTTTGAGTAGACCATGGACTGATAGCCTGCGTCCTCCACTTCATCGCAGAAAGCTACGGCACACTGGGTCAGGATTTTGTCGTCCAGGCCCTCCGTCCGGGCGCCGTAGCTGCTGTCATAGGGCTCCCAGTCAAAGACGATAGGATAGGTGATGGAATAGCCTTCCAGCGCATTCAGACAGAACTGGGCTTCTTCCGCGCCCTCCTCGGGGCTGATGGCCTGGGAGAAGAAGTAAACGCCCACTTCGATGTCGTTGGCCAGGGCGCCCTGGAGGTTTTGATAGAAATAAGGATCCAGCACGATTCGGCCCGTGCTGTAGCCCCGGTAACCCAGACGGAGCATGGCGAAGTCCACCCCGGCGCTCTTGACGTCGGCCCAGTCGATGCTACCCTGATAGCGGGAGACATCGATGCCGATCTTGCAGGCGTACTCATCGCTGTCGTAGGTGAGGAAGCCATTCTCATTCACCTGGAAGAGATTGTTGTCATAGGTATTCTTGGGAATCTCCTCCACGATATAGACCTTCTTGCCGTGGAAGTAGAAGTAGTCGCCATCCGGCTCTTCAGGGGTTTCAGGTTCTTCGGGCTTTTCCGGCATGGATTCCACCAGTTGATAGGTCCGCAGAATGACGGCGCTGATCTCCGCCCGGGTGATGCTGGACTGGGGATGGAACATCAGCTTGTTTCCCTCGGGTGCGCCGTTGAAAATGCCGTGATCGTAGAGGATCAGAGCGGCGGAATCTGTGGTGTCCGAGAAGGGATTCCCGGAGCCGGTGCGCTTCAGATCCAGGACCCGCACGATGATTTGTGCAATCTGCAGGCGGGTGATGGGCTGATCTAACGTCAGGGTCATGCCCGAGGGCAGGAAATTATTCTTGGCGGCCAGACGGTAATACCCGCTGGCCCAGTGAGTGGTGGTGGGGGCCTGTTCCTCATAACCGGCGGCCAGCAGGATCATTTTTAGGGCTTGTCCCAAGGTTACCGTTCCCTTGGGGGAGAAGGTGGTAGTGGTGGTACCGTTGATGATGCCGGACTCATACAGGCTCTTCACGCTGTCATAGTACCAGTCGGAGGATTTTACATCGGTGAAGTTCATGGTTTTCGCGGCGGAAGCGGGAACAGCCAGAGAAAAGGCCAGGGTACACAGCAAAAGAAGGGAAATGACTTTCTGTTTCATAGAATACCTCAATAGAATCAAAAGCGATGGGGGAATAGTTTGGGGCGAAGCCGGTAGACGTACAGGTCGGTCATGCGGGCCAGCATCAGGTCGTACAGCAGGAAGGTGACGTTGCCCAGCACGAGCATGCCGGACAGCAGGAGACCGGTCCAGTGGGCGGCCTCGGCCTGGAGATCTGGCATAGTGAGGACAAAGAGCAGGAGAGCGTACACCAGGCAGATGGCCAGGTTAAAGATTGACAGCTTGACCACCACCCGGACGGGTTTCTTCGTCAGGTGCTGGAGTTTGGGCCGCAGGATGGGATACCAGCCCAGCAGGAACAGGAAGAGGAAGGCGGCCTCCTTATCCGGGGACATAAACAGGCTGAGGATGGAAACGGCCAGATAGAGGAGGCAGCCGGGTTTCGCCCCCAGCTCCCAGATTACCGGAATGGAGATCGCGCCGGCCAGCGCCGGGCAGGCATAGGTGGACAGAGGAATCATGGTGCCGAAGAGCATGACCACGAGCATCAGGGCGGCCAGGACGCCGCAGAGAGCGACTCGTCCGCTGGTTTTGTTGAGCATGAAAGGGATTCACCTCCGTGGAAAGGATCATGGGTTGGGTTCGTCGGAATTTTCTTCCTTTTCATCTGGGGGCATGATGATACCGCTGTCCTTGGTGTGCTGCTTGGGGATGGGGTGCTCAAACCACTGCTTCAACTGGGACAGGTAGCTGTCTTTTCCTTTGAACAGAGGATAGAACTGAATGAGCTTGGGTTCGTCGGTATGGATGGAACCGTCCTCGTTGAGTCCCGCCGCGTGGATATACTCGTTGGTGGACTCCGGGAGGTTTTTCTTTCGCAGGCGGGAATTGATAAATTCCCGCAACAGATAATAGAAAGAAGCGAAGAGGGGGACCCCCAGGAGCATCCCCCAAAAGCCCATCAGGTGGTTGAAGAGGAGCAGGGAGAAGAGGACCCAAAAGGCAGACAGCCCTGTAGAGTCGCCTAAAACCTTGGGGCCGATAATGTTGCCGTCCACCTGCTGGAGGATGATGATGAAGATGATAAAGACCAGGCACTTGCCCGGGTCAGTCAGCAGAAGGAGGAGGGCGCTGGGGATGGCGCCGAAGAAAGGGCCGAAGACGGGGATAATGTTGGTGATGCCCACAATGACGCTGATGAGCATGGGGTAGGGGACATTGAGGATGGATAGAACCACGCCGCAGAGGATGCCCATGATGAGGGAGTCCAGCAACTTACCGGAGACGAAGCCACTGAAAATTTTGTTGATGACCCGCAGGTGCTTGAGGATGGTGTCGCAGGTGCTCTGCTTGCGGCAGAGGGCGAAGAGTAGCTTTTTTCCCTGACCTACGAACTGGTCCCGGCTCATGAGGACATAGACCATGACGATGATGCCGATGATGAAGTTCAGCAGACTCTTGGCAACGTCCACCACCCGGCCCAGGAGGCTCATCAGGTTGGCGATGAGGTCCCCGCCCACCCAGGCGTTGAAGGCGTTGGTGATCTTGGTGGCGATGTCGTTGAGAAACTCTGTGGACTGCCCGTGGGATTGCAGGAACCCTGTGAGCTGATTGAAGGCGTTGCGGATCATCCAGGGCAGATCCTGGACCAGGATGGGCAGGTTTTCCAGGAGCTGGGGGATGACGAAGTAGATAAAGAGGAAGATCAGCAGCAGCAGGACGAAGGTGGAGAAGGCGGTGGAGAGCCCCCGGGCGGCCCGTTTCTTTACCTTATGATAGAGCAGGAAGTGCTCGGTGAACCGGGTGAGTGGGTAGAGCAGGTAGGCCATAACAAAGCCCAGCACGATGGAGCGCAGGGCGGTCAGGGCATCCCGGAAGCCCGAGATGACCACTTTCAGGTTCATCAGGAGCAAGCACACCAGGCCGATGGAGATGATGGCCAGCAGGATAACGCCGATGGCCGTGAGGATTTTTTTGATGGAGAATCGCAAGTTCCGCCCTCCTTTCAAGGGTAGGCGCTGCCGGGGAGACCGGCAGGACAGAAAGGGATGGAAGGACAGGAAAAACCTGCCGTATTTTCATAGTATAACAAAGGTGGCGGGCGCTTGCAAGAGACAGGAAGGAAGTGGTAAAAATTTACCGACCTAAAGGACTAAAAGGGAGGAATTCGGTGGACAAAAAAATAACAGTTGCCCAGTAAAAATACATATGATATAATATAAAAAATATAAAATAATGAAAGAAACGAAGATTATATATGCGCAGAGGAAGGGAGGAAGCGGAGTTTGAATTACCCAATGATTTGGCTGGTGCTGCTGATTGCCTTTGCCGGGATCGAGGGCATCACCGCAGGCTTGGTGTCCATTTGGTTCTGTGCGGGCAGTCTGGTGGCCCTCTTTGCCGCCTGGATGGGAAGCAGCCTGGCTGTGCAGATCGGCCTGTTTGCCATTGTTTCGGTGATTGCCATGGCGGTCATCCGGCCCATGGCCCGGCGATGGGTCGAACCCAAGGCGGAGAAAACCAATGCCGACCGGATTCTGGAGGCGGAGGCCTTGGTCACGGAGACCATTGATAACGTCCAGGCATCTGGACAGATCAAAGTCGGCGGGTCGATCTGGACTGCCCGCTCGGCCAACGGGGACGTGATTCCTGAGGGAACCCTGGTCCAGGTGGAACGGATAGAAGGAGTCAAAGCCATCGTGGCCGTGCGGCAGTGATCCCGCCGGAGAAAGGAAAAGGTAAGGACTATGGCAGCCATTTTGTCGCGAATTGTTGTTGTTCTGTTTATCATCGTTGTGCTTGTGGTGCTGGCCACCTCCATTCGGGTGGTGCAGCAGTCCAAGGCCTATGTCATTGAGCGCCTGGGCGCCTTCCAGGACGTGTGGGGTGTGGGTCTCCACTTCAAGATCCCCTTCCTGGACCGGGTCCGCAAGGTGGTCTCCCTGAAAGAGCAGGTGGCGGATTTCCCGCCTCAGCCCGTGATCACCAAGGACAACGTGACCATGCAGATCGATACCGTTCTGTATTTCCAGATCACCGACCCCAAGCTGTACGCCTACGGCGTGGAAAACCCCATGAACGCCATTGAAAACCTCACCGCCACCACCCTGCGTAATATCATCGGCGAGCTGGAGCTGGACCAGTCCCTGACCTCCCGCGACGTGATCAACGCTCGTATGCGCAGCATCCTGGACGAGGCCACCGATCCCTGGGGCATCAAGGTCAACCGCGTGGAGTTGAAGAACATTCTGCCGCCCAAAGACATCCAGAACGCCATGGAGAAGCAGATGCGAGCCGAGCGGGAACGCCGGGAATCCATCCTCCAGGCCGAGGGCCAGAAGCAGAGCCAGATCCTGGTGGCAGAGGGCGAGAAGGAATCCCGCATCCTCCGGGCAGACGCTGAGAAGCAGGCCCGGATCATGGCCGCTGAGGCCGAGGCCGAAGCCATCCTCAAAGTCAACCAGGCTATGGCCGACTCCCTGAAGCTGCTGAACGAGGCATCCCCCAACGACCAGGTCATCAAGCTCAAGGCTCTGGAGGCATTCCAGTCCGCTGCCAACGGCAAGGCCACCAAGATCATCATCCCCTCCGAGATCCAGGGCCTGGCCGGGTTGGCCGCCGGTGTGGTGGAGACCGTTAAGAAGCCCGAGACGGGCAAGGCCCCCGTTCCCCCCGTCACGCCACCCAAGGCATGAGAAATGATAGAAGCCAAGGGAACAATTCACCCGATAAACACCGATAAACACACCCCCGGCCGATTGGCCGGGGGTGTGTTTATCGGGAGGCACGTTTTTGCTGTCGCGCGAATATCGTTCCTGGCAGCACGATCCGGCCTGCCAGGGGCATGGATGTCACCGTAATTTTCTCGGCCGGGCGGCATTCGCCGTCCACGGTGATGATGATGGGGGCGTTTTTGCTGTCCGCCAGCTCCAGCTTTACGGACTTGCAGCGGAAAAGGGAAATGACATCCCCGAGTTTGGGGATGACTGTGCCGTTCTGGATATGCCGCCCCTTCTGATACAGGGGCAGAACCTTGGCAATGCGCAGGAGACCGATTTTGCGCACCATGATCACGTCCAGCAGACCGTCGTCCATGGCGCAGTCGGGAGCCGCCCGGAATCCGCCGCCGTAATAGCCGCCGTTGCAGATGGCGGTCATCAGGCACTCTTCCGTGATGGTTCTGTCATCCAGGGTGATCCGCAGCGTTCGGCCCAGGGGCCTCATCAGGTTTTGCAGGATGGACAGACGGTAGGCGGTTTCCCCGCCGCACAGGGGCAGCCGGCGAAACTTGGGGATTCCATAGGCGATTTGGGCGTCCAGGCCGGCGGAGCAGATAGACGCACCGACCCCGTATTCTGTGTGGAACAGGTCGATATCCATTTCCTGGCCCTGAAGCTGGTCGGCAAGATCCAGGAACTCTTCTTTGGTCCCGAAGTTGCGTAGGAAATCGTTGCCGCTGCCGCAGGGGATACAGCCCACGGCGGCGTTTTTATAGGGGTAAGCGCCGCTCAGCACTTCGTTCAGGGTGCCATCGCCGCCTACAGCGAACAGGCGCACGTGTTCGCCGGTGCGGGCATAAGATTCGGCCAGTTCCTTGGCGTGACCGGCGTGGGTGGTGCGGGTGATGACGTAATCCTCGCGGGGAACGCCAGCTTTTTGGGCTGCGATGGACAGGGTACGGCCCAGTTCGTCGCTGACGTCCCGGCCACCTGCCACAGGGTTCACGATAAAAATGTTTTTCATCCACATCTCTCCGTTGGTGGGGCTTGGGAGAAGCCCGGCGATCTCTCATCTTCTTTCTATCCCCTATCATACCGTATCCTAGGCCTGTACGCAAGAGAAAGGGAGACAAACGCCAACCCCCCCGCCAGAATTTCCGGCGGGGGGGTTGGCGTAAAGCCTTGAAAGGAAAAATTATAAGACCAGGCTGGGGGCGCTGTAGGTTCGAGCGGCCATTTCAGCGTCCAGGGCGTACAGGCTCTTGGGCTCAGAGCCGAAGAGATCGAAACGGCCCAGCAGATCGTTGGCGTTCTTCTCCTCCTCGCCCTGCTCCTTCACGAACCAGTCCAAGAACTGGAGGGTGCGGAAGTCGTTGGCCTTCATGGCTTCGGCGTAGATGGCGTTGATGAGGGAGGTCACATACTCCTCGTGCTCCAGAGCGGCAGCCAGGGGATCGCGGAAGTTGGCAAAGACCTTATCGGGGGCGTCGATGGCAGTCAGCTTGGGGGCCTCGCCGTTGTTCTGCAGGTAGGTCAGGAACAGCATGGCGTGGTCACGCTCTTCCTGGGCCTGGATCTTGAACCAGTTGCCGAATCCGTCCAGATTCTTGGAATAGTAGTAATTGGAGATATCCAGATAGAGGTAGGCAGAGTAAAGCTCTTTATTGATCTGCTGCTCCAGCAGAGCGGAAACTTCAGGCTTCAACATGATGAAAGACCCCTTTCTTTATTCTGAGTTGATAGTGTAGTTTTACTATACCATTGAAAAACGGGGGTTTCAGTGATTTTGTCACAGTACTTTGGTTTTATTCAAAAGAAAGCGTATTTGCTCCGGTTCCGCTGGCGCTTCTCTTGACGAAGGGGAGATCCTGTGACAGAATAGAAAAAAAGCTTGGAGGGTTCCGCCATGAAGAAAGAGTTTCTGGAAAGCAAACACGGATACGCCATCCCTTGTCACAACTGCTGGGATGGACAGGATCGCGTACTCATCGTCTGCCACGGGTTTGGCAGCAGCAAGAGCAGCCCTATGGTCCAGGCTTTGAATCAGGAAATGCCCAGGCACGGCATTGGGGTCTACAGCTTTGATTTTCCCTCCCACGGGGACAGCCCTGTGTGGCAGGAGGGCCTTCGGGTTCCCTTCTGTCTGGATGATCTGGCCGCAGTGGAAGACCACATTCGGGACATGGCCCCCAACGCGCGGATCGGTTACTTTGGGTCCAGCTTTGGGGCTTATATCACGCTGCTGCACCTGTCTCGCGGGAAGGCGGCAGGGAAGTGGGCCTTTTTGCGTTCGGCGGCGGTCTCCATGCCCCGGCTGGTGGATACCTGGGTGGATGACCGGGCCAGAGCAGACCTGGACCGCCAGGGGTACTTTGTCCCCGTGTATGACTATGTCCGGGAGATGCGCATCACCCGGGATTTCCTGGGGGATTTGGAGGCGTATGACGTCTTTGCACGCTATCAGACGGGCTTAGCGCAGCTGTTCATGGTTCATGGCGGAAAGGACGATGTGGCGCCCACGGCGGATGCGGTACGCTTTGCCCGGCAGTTCGGCGCGGAGCTTCTGGTGCTCCCCAACGGGGAACATAACCTGATGGGGGAAGGAGAGCTGGAGCAGGTGCTGGAACATGCGGCGGCGTTCTTTCGGGAAATGTGACTATTGAAATCAGAGGCATTTCTTAGTATAATTAAGTAAACACCGAACACCTAAATTGCGTCTCTGGTTTGAGTTGCGGTAAGAAAGGAATTTAACGACTGATGAGTAAGCCTGTCTATATTACTGCCGACAGTACCTGCGACCTGCCTCGGGAACTGTTGGAGCGGTTCAACATTAAGGTGGCCCCTCTCCATGTGCTCCTGGGGGAGGAGAGCTATCTGGATGGCGTTGATTTTACTCCTGATATGATTTTCGAGCGGTACAAGACGGACAAGATCCTGCCTCGAACGGCAGCCGTGAGCCCCCAAGAGTTTGAGGATTTCTTTGGCCCCCTGGTGGAGGCCGGCTATGAGGTGGTCCATCTGGATATCAGCTCGGAACTGTCGGCCACCTATCAGAACGCTGTCATTGCATCTCAGGAGATTCCTGGCGTGTATCCCATCGATACCCGGCATTTGTCCGGGAGCATCAGCCTGCTGCTGGTGGAAGCCTGCCGTCTGCGGGACGAGGGAAAGAGCGCGGCAGAGATTGCCCGGGCCGTCACGGATCTGATTCCCAAGGTCCGGACCAGTTTTGTGATCGACACCCTGGAATACTTGTGGAAGGGCGGCCGCTGCACCGGCGTTGCAGCCTTTGGCGCAAACCTGCTCAACCTGAAGCCCTGCATTGAAATGCGGGACGGCAAGCTGGAAGTGGGCAAGAAATATCGGGGCAATATTTTTAAAGTTTATGAGAAATACATCGCAGAACGCCTGTCCGATCGAGCTGTTCGCTCGGATTGTGTGTTCATCGTCTCTTCCAATGAACTGCCTCAGGATGTGGCGGAAAAGCTGGAAAAGCTGGTCCGCAGTATGATCGAGGTGAAGGAAGTCTTTTTTGTCCGGGCAGGCAGCACCATCAGCGCCCACTGCGGCCCGGGTACCTTGGGTATCCTGTTTATGGAGGAATGATACGGCCTTTTTTCAAGTGAACTCTGGTTTTGACACTGCGGCAGGATCTGCCGCAGTGTCTGCTTTGTTACAGAATTGTTAATCTTTTGATGATTTCTTGAAACAAAGGACAAACTATGCTATACTGTCCATAGTAGTGAGAGTATGTTGAGCAACCAGAAACTACGAGGTGATACCCATGCAGCTTACAAACAAATTCCGGCAGCTGGGCCGCAAGCGGATCGGCGCCTTTGCGCTGACCTTGGTGATGGTGTTCTGCGCCATGACCTCCGTGGGCTCCGAGGCCTTTGCCGTGACCAAGGAAGAGATTAACAACCTGAAGAGCCAGGCCTCCAGCCTGAGTTCTCAGAAGTCGGATCTTCAGAAGCAGCTGAATAAGCTGGAAAACTCCAAAAACGCAGCCATTGACGAGAAGTTCCTTCTGGAAGAAAAGATCGGCGTCATTCAGCAGCAGATCACGGTTTCCGAGGAAACCATTGCCAAGTATGGCGAAATGATCGCGCTGAAGGAAGTGGAACTGGCCGAGGCCAAAGAGGAAGAAGCCAAGTACTACGCCGAGTTCTGCGAGCGGGTTCGCAGCATGGAGGAGCGGGGCGATATCTCCTACTGGGCCGTCCTGTTCAATGCCAGCAGCTTTTCTGATCTGGTGGACCGTGTGAACGCCATTTCGGAAGTGGTGGACTATGACAACATGGTCATGGACCAGCTGGCGGCGGCCCGGCAGGCGGTGGCCGACGCCAAGGCAGACTTGGAGGAAAATAAGGCCGCGGAAGAAGCCACCAAGGCCGAACTGGCCACCCAGAAGGCAGACCTGGAAGCCGAGCAGGCCAAGGTAGAGGCCGTCATTTCTCAGATCACCAGTCAGGCTGATGTGTATGAGGAGAAGCTCCACGACCTGGAGGACGACTCCGCCAACCTGTCCAAGCAGATCCAGCAGGCCGAAGCTACTTACGCCGCCCAGATCGCGGCCCAGAAAAAGGCCGAAGAGGAAGCGCGGAAGAGGGCTGAGGAGGAGGCCAGACGCCAGCAGCAGCAACAGCAGCAACAGAACAACGGTGGCTCCAGCAGCTCCGGCAGTTCCAGTGGTTCTGGCAGTACCGGGAGTTCCAGCTCCGGCAGCGCCAGCAGCGGCGGTTACCTGTGGCCCCTGTCCGGCTACCGGACGGTGACCTCTCCCTTCGGCTGGAGAAACTGCCCCTTCCACGGCCGGGAGTTCCACAGCGGTGTTGATATCCCCGCTCCCTCCGGCACCCCCATCAAGGCTACCAAGAGCGGCGTGGTCATCGTTTCTACTTACGGTTCCTCCTATGGCAACTATGTGGTGGTGGCCCACAGCGACGGCGGGCGCAGTCTCTATGCCCACATGTCTTCCCGTTCGGTTTCCGCCGGCCAGACCGTGAGCCAGGGACAGACCCTGGGGGGTGTTGGCACCACGGGTTCCTCCACCGGCAACCACCTCCACTTTGAGCTTTGGATGGGCAACTCCCAGAGCAGCCGCGTGAATCCTGTGGCCTACTGCTCCTGATATTCCATACTCCTATACTATGTGAAAAAGCGGACCTCTTGATTTCTTGAGAGGTCCGCTTATATTTTTCCCTTTCCCGCAAATGATAGAAAAAAAGGGAGGGGATTCTATTTGGAACTGATCAAGATTGCGCTGCTGGCGCTCTTTTCCTACGTCTACCTGTTTCTCATCGCCAAGATCATGGGACACCGCCAGATTGCACAATTGGACGCCTTTGACTATATCACAGGCATTACCGTGGGGTCCATCGCGGCGGATCTGGCCGTTGAGCTGGAGTCGCCCATGAGGATGGTGGTGGCCCTGGCGGTCTACGGTAGTATGACATTTCTCACAAACATGGTGACCATACGGTTCCCCCGGAGCCGAAAGCTCGTGGAGGGGACTCCCACCATTCTCTACCACAACGGCAAGCTCTATAAGAAAAATCTGAAAAAAGCCAAGCTGAACCTGAGCGAGTTTCAGGCTCTCTGCCGCCAGCAGGGGTACTTTGACCTGGGACAGATCTACAGCGCGGTCTTTGAACACAACGGCTCCCTCTCCATTTTACCGGCAGAGCAGGAGCGGCCAGTGACCCCCAAGGATCTCAACCTGAATCCCCAGCAGACCACCTTCTTCACCGAGGTCATCATGGACGGCCGGGTGCTGACGGAGAATCTCCACCGGATGGGGAAGGAGGAGAAGTGGCTGAAAAAGCAGCTGGCGGAGCAGGGATTTCAGTCCCCTAAGGAGGTTTTCCTGGGACTCTGCGATCAGAACGACAAACTCACCTGCTATCCCACGGACGTATCGTAAGGTACGTCCATCATTCTGTCGTCACTTTGATTCGACGCCCACCACGGTCAGCAGGCCGTCCTGCACCTTGAACTTTACGTCCAGGGAACCGAAGGCCATGCCGTAGACCCGGGCAGGATCGTCCTGATAGGAGGGACGTGGATCCTGGGCCAGAACCCCGATGAGGGCCTCCCGGTCTGCCTCGGGCACTTGGTTCAGGAGGGCGGGGGGAAAGTCCACCTCCAGACTATAGCCCTGATATCCGGCGGTGAAGCCCCCCAGGGCATCGGGATGGGAGTCGGTGTAAGGGAGGTAGGGCTTGATGTCAAAGATGGGGGTGCCGTCCAGCAGATCCGCACCGGAGACATGGATGACCGGACCCAGGGTAGGGTGGTTCTCCACGCTGTCCAGCTTGACGGAGGACAGGCCGATGGCGTTGGGGCGGAAGGGAGACCGGGTGGCAAAGACTCCCATGCGGGTGTTGCCCCCCAGACGGGGCGGACGAACGGTGGGGGACCAGTCCTCTCGTACCGCCTTGGAGAAGGACCAGATGAGCCACAGATGGGAAAATCCCTCCAGGCCCCGCAGGGCGTCGGGGTTGCGGTAGGCCGGCTCAAAGACGATGGTGGATTTCAGGGACTCTACCAGGCCACTCTGACGGGGAATGCCGAACTTGGAGGGAAAGGCGCTGCGCATGGTGGCGATGATTTTCATGGGGACGGGACTGGTCATAGAAACACCCTCTTGTTTTATAATACGTTTTCTCCAGTATACCGGGCGGTACGGGGAGACGCAAGGAAATCTTTGTCCTTGTCCGCAAAAAGGAACAAAAAGAGATAAGGGAACCTTGCCCCTGGGAAAAACCGTGTTATAATAGTCGGAGGCGACGATTATTAGTTTGTTTTAAGCCTTTATCCCAATACAGATAGAAGGAGACGGCGTGATATGAGTAAGATCATCACTGCGGCCCAGGCGGCAACCCTGGTGAAAGACGGCTGCACCCTGACCACCACCGGCTTCAACGGATTCGGCTGTCCTGAGGACCTGATTATGTCCCTGGCCGAGCACTATGACCAGACCGGACATCCCCGGGATCTGACCCTGGTGAAGTGTACCAGCCAGGGGGACGGAAAGGGGAGAGGGGTCAGCCACCTGGCGGCCAAAGAGGGCCTCTTCAAGGAACTGATCCTCACCCACATGGGCTACGATCCTGGACTGCGGAAGCTGGTCCAGGAGGAGAAGGTTACCTGCTACATGCTGCCCCTGGGCAACATGATGCAGCTCTTCCGGTCCATTGCCGGCGGATTGCCCGGTGCCATTGCCACCACGGGCATCGGCACCTTTGCCGACCCCAGAAACGGCGGCGGCAAGGCTAACCAGAAGACCCTACATTCGGGGAAGAACGTGGTTTCCCTTCTGGAACTGGGGGGACAGGAGTGCCTGTTCTACCCATCTTTTCCCATTGACATTTGCTTCATCCGCGCCACCTACGGCGACGAGGCCGGGAATCTCTCCATCCGGGAGGAGGCCATGAACGTGGAGCAGTTTGAGGTGGCGGCCGCCGTCCATAATTCCGGCGGCATCGTCATTGCCCAGGTGGATAAGATCGTCAGGCGGGGGACCATCCCCGCCAAGGAGGTCCTCATCCACGGTTTCATGGTGGACTACATTGTGGAGGGCCGCCCGGAGTACAGTAAGCAGAGCTTTGAGACCGACCTCTTCCGCCCGGAGATTGCCGGGCTGGCCGTCACGCCCTCCGCCGGGTTTGAACCCCTGGCCATGGGCCCCCGAAAGATCTGCTGCCGCCGCGCCGCCATGGAGCTGCGGCCCGGCTCCCTCATCAACCTGGGCATCGGGATGCCCGGCGGCATCGGCTCCGTGGCCGACGAAGAGGGAATCTCGGATCTCTTCACCCTGTCCATGGAGTGCGGACCTTTGGGCGGTATCCCCCTGGGCGGCATTGATTTCGGCGCGGCGGTGAATCCCGAGGCCATGTACCGCATGGCGGACATCCTCCAGATCTACGACGGCGGCGCTCTGGACATGGCCGTTCTCGGGTTTGCCGAGGCCGATCAGTTCGGCAACGTCAACGCCCACAGCTTCCACGGCCGTACCGTGGGTCCCGGCGGCTTTATCGACATTACACAGAACGCCAAAAAGCTCTGCTTCATCGGCACCTTTACCGCAGGCAAGCAGGAGGTGGGCCTCAAGGACGAGGGGTTAGTAATCCACACCCAGGGTCCTCAGAAGAAGTTTCTCCAGCAGGTGGAGGCCATTACCTTTTCCGGCAAAGAGGCCCTTAGAAAGGGGCAGGAGGTCCTGTACATCACCGAGCGGGCGGTGTTCCGCCTGGAAGAGGGGGGCTTGACCCTCATTGAGATCGCCCGGGGTGTGGATCTGCAGGCAGACATTCTGGATCAGATGGAGTTTGCCCCTGTGATCCCTGACGACCTGCGGATGATGGACCACCGTCTGTTCCGGGAAGGCCCTATGGGCCTGAACCCGGAAAGAAACGCGGAAACTGCGCCTGAATATGAGTTCTGGCGGGATCTGCGCTCTGGCGCGGAAAAAGAAACCTGACGGAGGGAATCCATGCTGCAAGATATTTTTCCCAAACAGTATCATGTAGAATTTACCTGGAAGGAACCTGCGGCTGAGGATATGTGTTTTGTGTTTCGAGGCCAGGAGGTCCTGGAACGGCTGGATGGGGAGGGCCTTCGTCTGCCCACCTATGGGGAGCTGGCCGGCCACGCGGAGCGGGCGGTGTATCTTTTCCGGGTGGATGAGAAGGAATACTTCCTGGTCTGGCTGAAGGATGAGACGATCCCCGAGGGATATGCATGGCACACCATGCGCGGGGAGCGAGGACGAAAGACCAAGGAACTGATCTTTGCTGAGTCCACCGCCCACCACCTGGATATCTGGTACCGGGCCAACCGATTCTGCGGCCACTGCGGGGCTCCCACCCAGCACGATCATAAGGAACGTATGCTGCGCTGCCCCAAGTGCGGGGAAATGATTTTTCCCAAAATCTGTCCGGCGGTCATCATTGCCCTCACCGACGGGGAGCGTCTCCTCCTGTGCCGCTCCCAGCGAGGGGTCTACCGGGGCTATGGTCTCATTGCCGGCTTTGTGGAGGTCGGAGAGACCGCTGAGGAGACCGTCCGCCGTGAGGTCATGGAGGAAGTGGGCCTGCGGGTGAAAGACATCCGGTATTACGGCAGCCAGCCCTGGGGGCTTGTGGGCAATCTCTCCCTGGGCTACTACGCCCGTCTGGATGGGGACGACGCCATCTACTTGGACGGCCAGGAGCTGGCCCAGGCGGACTGGTACCGCCGGGAGGACATTGACCTGGCTCCCGACGACTACAGCCTGACCAATGATATGATCCAGGCTTTTATCCGGGGCGACTGGATCTGATTCCATTGAACAGGAAAAAGGAGACCCTTATGCTGCATGACATCGCACCCAAACAATACCATGTGGAGTTTGCCAAAAAGGAGCCCGGCGATGACGCTGTCTGCTTTGTATTCAACGGGCCGGAGATCCTGGAGAAGATGGTGGATGACACTCTGCTTCCGCCCACCTATGGGGAGCTGAAGGAGAAGGTGCAGAAATCCATATACCTGTTCGCCATTGACCAGACCGCGTATTACCTGACCGACCTGAGGGAAACGGACATTCCCGATGGATATGAATGGTGGGCGGTCCGCAATGCCCCGGAGCACCGCGCCCAGGATCTGCACTTCGCTGAGTATACGGCCTATCAGCTCTATGTCTGGTATCGGGACAACCAGTTCTGCGGCCGCTGCGGCACAAGAACTGAGGCTGACGGAACGCTGCGCATGCTTCGCTGCCCCCATTGCGGCAACATGATCTTCCCCCGGATCACCCCCGCCATCATGGTGGCGGTCACCCATGAGGACAAGATTCTGGTGACCCGCTATCAGGGCCGCACTTACAAGGGCTATACCTTGATTGCCGGTTTTGTGGAGATCGGCGAGACCGCCGAAGAGACTGTCCGCCGCGAGGTTATGGAGGAAGTGGGTCTTCGCATTTCCCAGGTAAAGTATTATAAGAGCCAGCCCTGGGGGATCGACGGCGATCTGATGCTGGGCTACTTTGCCAAGCTGGACGGCTCCGGGGAGATCGATCTGGACCGTCAGGAGCTGGCCCAGGCGGCTTGGCTCCGCCGGGACGAGCTGGACGACCAGACTATCCGCTATCAGTACAGCCTGGCCAGCGACCTGGTGGAAGCCTTCCGGCGGGGAGAGAATGAATAGAGAGAAAGAAGGAATTGCCATGTCACTGACTTACAACGAAGCCTTGGACCTGCTGAAGGAGTATAACGAGGGCGACTTTCATTTGAAGCACGCCTATGTGGTCTCCGACGTTATGGGCTGGTTTGCGGAAAAGCTGGGTTACGGCGAGGAGAAGGAGTTCTGGACCGTGGTGGGCCTGCTCCATGACCTGGACTTTGAGCAGTACCCCGACCAGCATTGTATCAAATCCCAGGAGATCATGCGGGAGCGGGGGCTGGAGGAGCGGCTCATCCGCGCCACCGCCAGCCATGGCTATGGCATCACTGTGGACATTGCGCCCCAGCACCAGATGGAGAAGGTTCTGTTCGCCACCGATGAGCTCACCGGCCTCATCGGCGCGGCCGCCATCATGCGCCCCTCCAAGAGCGTGGATGACCTGGAAGTGAAGTCCGTGAAGAAGAAGTACAAGGACAAAAAGTTTGCTGCCGGATGCTCCCGGGAGATCATCCAGAATGGGGCCGACATGCTGGGCTGGACTCTGGAGGAGCTGATCGGCCAGACCATCGAGGCCATGCGTGCCAGCGCTCACGTGGACTGAAAAAGGAATCAAAAAGAGACCCTGCTGTGCATGTTCGCAGCAGGGTTTTTGCATGGCTTGCTCAGAGGGAAAACAGGGGAAAAGGAAGAAGTCCGTGACAGGTGGAGAAATGTCCTGGTAAAACCGGTTTGAACCCTTTGCAGAGGGGAAAAAGTCTGTTGTTTAATTGCACAAAGAATCAAACTATATTTTGTTTGGTTTTTCCTCCTTGGTACTATTCCAAGATTCTGACAGGTTTTGTGAAGGAAGTTTGGACAGAACTTTCATTTACAAAACGACCTAGGAAATGGTAGGATTATGCCAATACAATTTCATTGGTTAAAGAACCATGGGATGAATATAGAGGAAGCCGGCGAAAGGGCGATAGGCCCTGCGCTCCGGACCAAGGAGGAAGAACTATGGCAAGAAAGCAAAAGACGATGGATGGCAACACCGCGGCGGCCCACGTGGCCTATGCCTTTACAGAAGTTGCAGCCATTTACCCCATCACCCCCTCTTCCGTCATGGCGGAGCTGGCAGACAAGTGGTCTGCTGAGGGACGTAAGAATATGTTTGGTCAGCCTGTCAAGGTCTCTGTCATGCAGTCTGAGGGCGGCGCCGCCGGCGCGGTCCACGGCTCCCTCACCGCCGGCGCTCTGACCACCACCTTCACGGCATCCCAGGGCCTGCTGCTGATGATCCCCAATATGTACAAGATCGCCGGAAGCCTGCTGCCCAGCGTGACCCACGTGTCCGCCCGTGCGCTGGCCACCCACGCTCTGTCCATCTTCGGCGACCACTCCGACGTCATGTCCTGCCGTTCCACCGGCTACGCCATGCTGTGCAGCGCCAACCCCCAGGAGGTCATGGATCTGGGCGCTGTGGCCCACCTGGCCACCATCAGCGGCCGCGTGCCCTTCCTGCACTTCTTCGACGGCTTCCGCACCTCCCACGAGATCCGCAAGGTGGAGATGTGGGACTATGAGGACCTGAAGGAAATGGTGGACATGGACGCCCTGAACGCCTTCCGCGCCCGGGCCCTGAATCCCGAGCATCCCGTCCTCCGCGGCTCCGCCCAGAATCCCGACATCTTCTTCCAGGTTAACGAGACCCGCAACCAGTTCTATGACGCTCTGCCTGCCGTGGTGGAGGAGAACATGGCCAAGGTCAACCAGCGCCTGGGTACCAATTATCAGCTCTTCAACTACTACGGCGCACCCGACGCCGAGACCGTTATGGTGGCCATGGGCTCCGTCTGCGACGCAGCGGAGGAAGTGGTGGACTACATGAACGGCAAGGGGGAGAAGGTCGGCCTCATCAAGGTCCGCCTGTACCGTCCCTTCGTGACCGACCGTTTCGTGGCCGCAATTCCCGCCACCGCAAAGAACATCGTGGTCATGGACCGATGCAAGGAACCCTCCGCCATCGGCGAGCCCCTCTACCAGGATGTGGTCACCGCCCTGGCCTCCAGCGACCGGGCCGGACTCCGGGTGGTGGGCGGCCGCTACGGCCTGGGCTCCAAGGACACCACTCCCGGCGGCATCCTGTCCGCCTTCCGCAACGGCCAGAGCGAGAACCCTGTCCGCAGCTTCACCATCAACATCGTGGACGACGTGACCAACCGCTCCCTCCCCATCCTGGAGGAGCCCGACGTGGCCGACGAGGGGACCATCGCCTGCAAGTTCTGGGGTCTGGGCGGCGACGGCACCGTGGGCGCCAACAAGAACTCCATCAAGATCATCGGTGACAACACCGACATGAAGGTTCAGGCCTATTTCCAGTACGACTCCAAGAAGTCCGGCGGCATCACCATCAGCCACCTGCGCTTCGGCAAGAATGAGATCAAGGCCTCCTACTATGTCACCAAGGCCGACTTCGTGGCCTGCCACCTGGCCTCCTACATCGAAAAGTTCGACATTGTCCAGGATATCAAGCCCGGCGGCACCTTCCTGCTGAACTGCCCCTGGGATCTGGCGGAGCTGGAGGAGCACCTCCCCGCCGCTGCCAAGCGTTACCTGGCCCGGAACAACATCCGCATGTTCACCTGCGACGCCACCCACAAGGCCATTGAGCTGGGCATGGGCAACCGCTCCAACACCATCCTCCAGGCGGCCTTCTTCAAGCTGGCCAACGTCATCCCTGTGGAGGACGCCGTCCAGCACATGAAGGACGCCATCGTTAAGAGCTACGGCCACAAGGGCATGGACGTCATTATGATGAATTACAACGCCGTGGACGCCGGCGTGGAGAGCATCCGGGAGATTCCCATCCCCATGGGCTGGGCCGACGCCCAGGAGGAAGATGCCGAGGACAACCTGAAGATCGACCGTCCCGACGTGGCTCAGTACGTGAAGGACGTTATGATTCCCGCCAACGCCATGCGGGGCGACGCCATCCCCGTTTCCAAGCTGATGCCCGGTGCTGACGGCACTCTGCCCCAGGGTACCGCTGCCTATGAAAAGCGCGGTATCGCAGTCAGTGTTCCTATGTGGGATGAAAACGCCTGCATCCAGTGCAACCTCTGCTCCTACGTCTGTCCCCATTCCTGCATCCGCCCCGTGGTCATGGACGCCAACGAGGTGGTGGCAGCCCCCAGAGGCACCAAGATGCACGACATGCGGGGTAAGGGCTGCGAGATTTACGCATTCTCCATGACGGTCTCCGTCATGGACTGCACCGGCTGCGGTTCCTGTGAAGCGGTGTGTCCCGCCGCAACCAAGGCCCTCACCATGAAGCCCCTGAACACCCAGCTGGGTGAGCAGAAGGTCTTCGACTACGGTATGGAGCAGGTCAGCCGGAAGCAGACCCCCTTTGCAAAGGAGACCGTGAAGGGCAGCCAGTTTGAGCAGCCTCTCTTCGAGTTCTCCGGGGCCTGTGCCGGCTGCGGCGAGACCCCCTATGTCAAGCTGGTGACCCAGCTCTTCGGCGATCGGATGTACATCGCAAACGCCACCGGCTGCTCTTCTATCTGGGGCGGCAGCGCACCCTCCACCCCCTATACCGTCAACAAGGACGGCCGGGGTCCCGCCTGGGAGAACTCCCTCTTCGAGGACGGCGCCGAGTTCGGCTACGGCATGAACCTGGCCGTCAACGCCCGGCAGGCTGCTGCGGCTGATCTGGCCCGGCAGGTGGCCCAGGATGAGGCAACTCCCGCTGCTGTGGCCCTCACCGCCAAGAAGTGGCTCAACCACCGGAAGGAGACCGAGGGATCCCGCACCACCGGTCAGGCTCTGGCTGAGGCTCTGGCCCAGGCCATTTCCTCCGGCACCGCCAACGAGGCACAGCTCAAGGAGCTCTACAATATGCGGGACATGTTCGGCCAGAAGTCGGTCTGGGCCTTCGGCGGCGACGGCTGGGCCTACGACATTGGCTACGGCGGCGTGGATCACGTGCTGGCCTCCGGCGAGAACGTGAACATCTTGGTTCTGGATACCGAGGTCTATTCCAACACCGGCGGTCAGGCCTCCAAGGCCACCAACACCGGCGCTGTGGCCCAGTTCGCGGCAGCGGGCAAGGCCGTCCAGAAGAAGGATCTGGCAGCCATCGCCATGCAGTACGGCAACGTCTATGTGGCACAGATCGCCATGGGCGCCGATTACAACCAGACCCTCCGCGCCCTCATTGAGGCTGAGTCCTATCCCGGCACCTCCATCGTCATTGCCTACGCCCCCTGTATTAACCACGGCATCAAGATGGGCATGAAGAACACCATGCTGGAGATGAAGGCCGCCGTTCAGGCTGGCTACTGGCACCTGTTCCGGTTTGACCCTCGCCGGGCCGAGAACGGCAAGAACCCCTTCCAGCTGGATTCTCCCGAACCCATCATGGACTATCGTCAGTTCCTGGAGGGCGAGGTTCGGTACTCCTCCCTGCAGCTGACCTTCCCCGAACGGGCCCGGGAGCTCTTCGTCAAGTCCGAGCAGGAGGCCAAGGCCAAGTACCAGCGGCTGGTGGATCTGAGCCGCAGCTGGAACCATTAAATGGAAAACTCATCATTCCTTCTATATCCATCCTTAGGGAAAGGAGAGACCGGCAGTGCCATTGCCATAGTGGCGCTGCCGGTCTTTCCATGGTAAAAAAGCAAGAGAAACGGGATGGTCCCGGCGGATTTTGGGAAAGCTAGCAGGGAATACAGCGGGGCGGCCCGATCCGCCCCGGGAATTGAGGTGCTTGACCATGTGTACCGCAGCAGTGTACCAGACGAAAGACCATTATTTTGGGCGGAACCTGGATCTGGAATACTCCTACCAGGAAAGCGTTACCATCGCCCCGCGCAACTATCCCTTTTCCTTCCGTAAGCTTCCAGAGATGAAGACCCATTACGCCATCATCGGCATGGCCTATGTGCTGGAGGGCTACCCCCTCTATTACGACGCCACCAATGAAAAGGGCTTGAGCATGGCGGGTCTGAATTTCCCCGGCAGCGCGGTCTATTCCCCCTGTCAGGCGGGGAAGGACAATGTGACCACCTTTGAGCTGATCCCCTGGCTCCTGGGCCAGTGCGCCACGGTGGACCAGGCTCAGAGCCTTTTAGAAAGCGTCAACCTGGCGGACTTGGCCTTCCGGGCGGATCTGCCCCCGGCTCCCCTCCACTGGTTCCTGGCGGATCAGAAACGGTCAATCACCGTGGAGGCGGTTCGGGAGGGGCTGAAAATTTACCCCAACCCCGTGGGACTCCTCACCAATGAGCCGCCCTTTCCCTTTCAGATGGCCCACCTGAGCCACTATATGGGTCTGTCCGCCCAGCAGGTTCAGAACCGGTTTGCCCCCCAGGTGGAGCTGATCCCCTACAGCCGGGGGATGGGGGCCATCGGCCTGCCGGGGGACCTTTCTTCCGCCTCCCGTTTTGTCAAGGCGGCCTTCACCAAACTCAACAGTGTGTCGGGGGATTCGGAGGAGGAGAGCGTCAGCCAGTTCTTCCACATCCTGGGCTCTGTGGAACAGCAGCGGGGCACCGTGGAAGTGGGGGAGGGCAAGCTGGTGACCACTGTGTACTCCTCCTGTTGCAATATGGACCGGGGGATCTACTACTACACCACCTATGAGAATCGACAAATCACGGCTGTGGATCTGCACAAAGAGGATTTGGAGGGCAACACCCTGGTCTCTTACCCTCTTATTCAGGAACAACAGATATGCTGTCAGAACTGAGGGGGTTACACCGTCTGGTGCTTTACGGCCAGACAGTAACTGACGTCTTGGGCGGCGGTCATGGGGTGCTGGGGATTCGCCTGGTTATACGAGGAGAAGAATTGCCGGGTGATCTCCTGGGATTCCAGGTGTTCGTAGATGAGGAAACCGTGATCTGATAAGATTCGCTCCATCTCCTGATAGGAATAGGCGGCCTGCATGGTTTCCCCGGCCCCGTGGGCAAGCTGGGCCTGCTTTCCGGCCAGGGACGAAGGGTAGTCAAAGACCAGGGAGCTGCCAGCGGGGATTCGTGTCCTGAGTGCCTCCAAAAGCTGATGAAAGGTGGCCGTCGGGAGGTAATAGAGCAGGCCCAACAGGCTGCAAAAACTTTGTTTCTCCGGGTCAAAGTTCGGACACTGATCCAGTACGGAGGTCCAGCCGGCATCGGCCAGATCCGTGGGAAGGAAGTGCAGATTGTCCGGCATGGGGATTTCTCTGTCCTGAAGCCGCCGGACCTTGTCCCGGATGGTGTCCGGGCGGTCCAGTTCAAAGATCTGTAGGGGGCCAGCCCACGGGGGCTGACGATAGGCGAAGGTATCGTATCCTGAACCCAGAATGAGATATTGCCCGGCCCCCAGCCCCACGGCTCGTTGGAGAGCTGTCTCCGCAAAGGCGGCCCGCCCCAGAGGGGTAGGGGCCAGGTGTTGATCCACCACCCGGCGGAGGGGGTCCTCCGAGGGGGAGTCTTCCGGGGAAAAGAAGGCGGCCCCGGCGGTCATGTGCTGGGCAATGGCGGTATACTCCTGGTCGGTCAGCATGGCCCGGGCCAGGGGGTCCCGAAAGACTGTCACCGAATTGTGCGCGGCGTGGTAGGCTCTGGAAAATGCGCTGACCAGGGCGGTCATGGATTGGGTCATCATAGGCTCCTTTCTGCTGCTCAAAGGTCGGAAAGGACAATGAAATCTCCATGAGCGGCAGGTGGAGATTATGCCCTGTGCCGTGGCTGCCCCGCAGAGGCGGGCAGCACGACTGGAATCACCTCCCATTCTTATTACACCAGAGCCGGGAAAAGGACAAGACTTGATTTTTTTCTCATTTTGTGGTAATATAAGGACAGAAAAAAGGCGTGTTGCAGAGGGAAACCACTGCAGCACGCTCTCTTTTTGCGCTCAAAGGGGCATTCTGCGTAAAAAGAAGCCGATTTTTGGAGAATGTGGGTATGGCAAAGCCAGCCCCCAGATTCATGGCAACAAACTTAAGCTTCACCCATTTTGTTACCTGGGCCAAGCCTCTGTATTGCGTATAACGCATAGCGTGCTTTTCCTTGGCGTCAGCAAAGACCCGCTCAATGGTCTCTTTCGGACGCTTATAAGAAGTGGAGAGAACTCTTCCATCATCAAATACTTTCTTGCAGATGTGAGGGGTCTTGTAAGCGGAGTCGGCAACAACGCTTTCCACGTCGGGAAAGGCTTCTGTTACCTGGTCATACACCTCGTCAAAGGCTACGCTGTCATGGACGTTGCCAGGGGTTACCACCGTGGCAAGGACAAATCCGTTCTCGTCGCAGGCTGTATGGGCCTCGTAAGCAAGCATCTGCTGGTGGCTTCCCTTCACAAACAAGCCGCTGTCCGGGTCGGTCACACTCTTTGTCACGGTGCGGATCTTCGCTTTCTTCCGGCGGGCCAGTTTCTTTTTGGAGGTATTATCCTTTCGCTTCTTCGGCGCTGCCGGCGGAGCGTCTCGTCATCCTCGTCGAAGGGCTTTTTCCCGTGAGCCTCTCTATCTGCGTTGATCTCCTCCATCAGTTCCTTTGCATAGTGCTTGGCTGCAGCGGGGACCTCTTCCTTTACCCGTTTCTTGGTATTGGCATTCGCCTTGATATGGGTGCCATCAATAAAGACCGCTTTGGCAGACAGATATCCTGCCTCTGCGATTTCTTCCAGGATCCAGCCAAACACCTGATCTACGGTTTCCTCCGTAAACCGGTGGCGAAAATTATAGCTCACCGTGGAAAAGTGAGGCGTTGCCTCCTGGAGGGTATAGCCCAGAAACCACCCTGGGCCGTCCGTTATCCTCGCTGTACAGAGGCTCCACCATGTCGTAAAGTCGGTTAAAATCTACTGCCGCATCGATTTTTCTCAGCAAATGGTCTTTAGGCACCAGACTTTCCGTGTCCACCATCTCTATGATACCTCGGTCCAGTTTTCCGCGTTCTAACATTTTGCATCACCCTGTTCCAGTTTACACCATACATACAAAAAAGAACAGCTGTTCCTCAACGCCACGTTCTTATTCACTTTGAGCCTTGCTGGACTTTTTCGACAGACTGAACGCACCGTGAGTACAATCACGGTGCGTTTCAGTATGGTGGAGATCACTTGCCCAAGGCAGCGTTCTTGTCGCAGGCGGAGATGACCGCGTCCATGAACGCAGCGTGAACGGCCCGCTGTTCCAGGGTGCGGACGCCCTGGATGGTAGAGCCGCCGGGGCTGCATACATCGTTTTTCAGCTGCGCGGGGTGTTTGCCGGTTTCCAGGACCATCTGAGCGGCGCCCAGCATGGTCTGAGCGGCGTAGCACACCGCGTCAGGACGGGGAAGTCCGCAGGCCACGCCGCCGTCGGCGATGGCGTCCAGGACCATATAGACAAAGGCGGGGCCGCAGCCGGAGACGGAAGCGCCCACATCCATCAGAGACTCCTCGATGTGGTAGAGCTTACCGGCCTTTGCCATGACGTGAAGAAAGCCGTCCAGCATGTCGGAGGTAACGGTTTCGCTGGCCTCATAGAGGACCACGCCCTGGCCCACAGCTACAGGGGTGTTGGGCATGATGCGGACCACAGGATAGTCTTTGCCGGCCATCTCCTGAATCTGCGCAATGGTGAGACCTGCCGCCATGGAGACCAGCACCGGAGCCTCATGGCGGGCTTCCAGGGCGGGGCGAATGGACGCCAGCATGCCGCCCATCAGATGGGGCTTGACGCCCAGGAAAAGGTAGCGGCTGTTCCGGGCCGCTTCTTCGTTGTCGCCGGCCTGGAAGCCCAGCTCCCGGGCCAGAGCCTGGGCTTTTTCCAGGCTGCGGTCGGCCAGAATGCCGTCTTTCAGGGACTGGCTGACTGCATGGGCGATGGCGCCGCCCATGTTGCCGGAGCCAATGAGCCCAAAGGTATATTTCATGGAAATCACTCCTGTTCGTGTCATCATGTGTGTTTGTCTGTGGCCCTTTGTCTCTCTGAGGAGAACGGTCACAGGGGGAATTCTATGTTGTCATTGTATCACAGGCAGCCAGGGACGGCAAGGGAATAGCGGTTGAAATGCAAGGTTTTTTCTCGTCAGAATGAAACAAGGGAGGGGAGGAAACCGGGATGGTTTTGGCTTCCTGTCCAAGGTTTTTCCGGAAATGGGAAAGTCCCTTGCATCGGCTGAAAAGGTGGAGTACAATTTGGAAAAATGAAGAGGAGAAAGTGGCATGGACGAGACGCTTATGCAGGAAATTCGCTTGCTCAACCGGAAAAATACGGACTGTGCAAAATGGGATTCCCTGTGGGAAACTTTTCATCAGGAAGACCTGCTGCCCATGTGGGTGGCGGATATGGATTTCAAAGCGCCCCAGTGTGTGCGTCAGGCTCTTCATCAAGCGGTGGATCAGGGTGTGTTCGGATACTATCAGGTTCCGGACCGCTACTATGACAGCATTCTGACCTGGGAAAAGCTCCGTCATAACAACCATTTGGAGAAGGAATGGCTCCGCAATACTTCCGGTGTGGTGTCCGGCCTCTTTCATCTGGTGCGGGCGCTGACCCAGCCGGGGGATGCCATCATGGTCCAAACGCCGGTCTACTACCCCTTCTACCGGGTCATCGGTCATACCGGCCGGAAGGCGGTCTATCAGCCCCTCCTCCAGGAAAAAGGAACGTATACCGTTGACCTGGCGGACTTTGAGCAGAGGATTATTGACAACAATGTGAAGATCTTCCTCCTCTGCTCTCCCCATAATCCTGTGGGGCGCGTGTGGAGGCGGGAGGAACTGGAAGGGATGCTGGCCTGCTGCCGACGTCACAGCGTTCAGGTGGTGGCAGATGAGATCCATCACGATCTTATTATGCCCGGTCACACCCACATCCCGGCGGCCAGCCTATGGGAAGGGGAAAACAAACCCATCACCTTTTTTTCCGCCAGTAAGACCTTCAATCTGGCCGGCATGAAGAACTCCGTGCTGGTGCTCCCGCAGAAGGAGCAGCGGGAGAAGTTCGACGCCTTCGAGAAAGAACTGGGGACCGGACTGGGAAGTACCCTGGATTTTATCGCAGTCACGGCGGCCTTTGAAGAAGGTGCACTTTGGCTGGACGCTGTCTTGGCAGAGATCCAAGGCAATTACCAGCTTATGTGCCGCGCCCTGTCCCGGTTTGAGGGCGTTACCGTTTCTCCTCTGGAAGGAACCTACCTCATGTGGATCGATTTGGGAGGCATGGTTTCCCGCCAAGACCTTCACGATTTCGTCCAGAACAAGTGCGCCATCGCGCCGGACTATGGACACTGGTTCTTCCCGGAAAACGAATTGTCTGACGACACCCATATCCGCTTGAACTTGGCGGCGCCCCGGCAGACCATCCAGCGGGCGGCGGATCAGATCACAGCGGCACTGAAAGACCTCCGGGGAGAATAAATGCCCGGGACATAAGAAACTATGGATATATTATTCAGCAAAGAAAGGAAACTTAGTATGGAAATTCTGCACACCGACAAAGCACCCGCAGCCATTGGCCCCTACTCTCAGGCAATTGAGGTCAATGGATTTGTCTTCACCTCCGGTCAGCTGGGCATCATTCCCGACACTGGCGCGCTGGCTCACAGCATGGCTGCCCAGACCGTCCAGGCTCTGGAGAATGTGACTGCTGTCCTGAAGGCAGCTGGCCTGACCCTGGACAACGTGGTGAAGACCACTTGCTACCTGAAGAGCATGGAGGACTTCTCCCTGTTCAACGAGATCTATGCTCAGTACTTTGTCAACAACAAGCCTGCCCGCTCCTGCTTTGCTGTGGCACATCTGCCCAAGGACGCGCTGGTGGAGATCGAAGTGATCGCTGCAAAATAAATGATCTGCGTATTAGAACCATAAAAGAGGACTGCCGGCCAAGGCAGTCCTCTTCGTTTGTCCGTTTTTGCTTGCGTATTTTGGTGGGATTTCGTACAATAAACTGTACTTTACCAAAGGAGAGCTGTCGATGAAACTCCTCCATCTTTCGGACCTGCACATTGGAAAGCGGGTCAATGAGTGTTCCATGCTGGACGACCAACGTTACATATTAAATAAATTGCAGGAGCTGGCCATCGAAGAAACGGTGGACGGCGTCCTCTTGGCGGGAGACCTCTACGATAAGCCTGTGCCTCCGGCAGAGGCGGTGAGCCTGCTGGACGAGTTTTTTACGGGCCTTTCCCGGTCGGGAATCCCGGTCTTTGCCATCAGCGGCAACCACGACTCGCCGGAGCGGCTGAACTTTGGCAGCCGGCTCATGGAGGGGACGGGAATCCATCTGGCGGCCGTCTATCAGGGGGCGCGGGAGCCGATCGTTCTCTGGGACACCCATGGCCCCCTGCATATCTATTTGCTGCCTTACCTGAAACCCGCCGTTCTCCGGCATGTTTACCCCGAGGCGGAGGTGACCACCTATGAGGATGCGGTCGCCTATGCCATCGACCGATGGGAGATCGATCCAACACAACGGAATGTTCTGGTGGCCCATCAGTTTGTGGTGGGCGGGACAACCTGCGAATCGGAGGAACTCTCCGTGGGTGGCCTGGACCAGGTCGGCGCCCAGGTTTTCGACGCCTTTGATTATGTGGCGCTAGGACATCTCCATGGCCCCCAGAAGATTGGCCGGGAGACCCTGCGCTACTGCGGGACCCCGCTGAAATACTCCTTTTCCGAGTGCCGTCATCAGAAGTCCGCCTGTTTGGTGGAGTTCGGGGAGAAGGGGAGCGTCACCGTCCGAACCATTCCCATCCAGCCACTGCGGGATCTGCGGGAGATCCGCGGGACCTACGATGCAGTGACCGCGAAATCCTTTTATGACGGGACCAACACGGAGGACTACCTCCATGTGATCCTCACCGATCAGGAGGATGTACCGGAAGCCATGGGGCGGCTGCGGGCCATCTATCCCAACGTGATGAAGCTGACCTATGATAACCTGCGCACCCAGAGCAGCCAGGAAATTTGGGGAGCGGAACGGCCGGAAACGAAATCCCCGTTGGAGCTCTTTCGGGATTTTTACCAGCTGCAGAATAACCAACCCATGAGCCAGGAGCAGGAGGACTTCCTCCTTGGGCTGATGGAAACCATTTGGGAGGGAGAGCCATGAGACCCATCACATTGACCATGTCCGCCTTTGGACCCTACGGGGACGAGGTCACGGTGGATTTTTCACTCCTGGGCCAGCGGGGGCTCTACCTCATCACCGGGGACACCGGGGCGGGAAAGACCAGCATTTTTGACGCCATTACCTTTGCTCTCTACGGCGAGGCCAGCGGCCCCAACCGGGAGCCCTCCATGCTCCGCAGCAGTTACGCCCAGCCCGCCGCGCCCACCTTTGTGGAGATGGTGTTTCAATGTGGGAATCAGGAATATCGGGTCTGCCGGAATCCGGAGTATCTCCGCCCGGCCAAACGGGGGGACAAGCTGGTCACGGAAAAGGCGGACGCCCTGCTGACCTTTTCCGACGGCCGGGAACCAGTGACCGGCGCGCGAGACGTGACCAAAGCCGTCTGTGAGATTGTAGGCCTGGACCGAACCCAGTTTGCCCGGATCGCCATGATCGCCCAGGGGGAGTTTCTGAACCTGCTCCTGGCCAAGACCGAGGAGCGAAGCAAGATTTTTCGGGAGATTTTCCATACCAAGCTGTATCAGAGGCTCCAGGAAACCTTAAAAGCCGAGGCCGGCAAGCAGAAGTCCGCCTATGAATCCCTGTCCGAGAGCATTCGGCAGTATATCGACAGCGTTCGTCCGCCGGAGGACGGTCGGGAACGATGGGAAGAAGCTGCGGTCTCCGGGGATGTGCTGCCCCTGCTGGATGAGTTCTTAGTGCGCGCGGCTGGCGAGCTGAAGGAGTTGGACTGCCAGGAAGGGCTCCTCCGTCAGGAAGTGGAATCCTTGGATCGCCGGATCGGGAAGGCGGAGACCCGGGAAAAGGCCCGGCGGGACTGGAACCAGGCACGGGCTCGACTGCCGGAGCTGACTGGGCGGCAGGAGGAACTGCGGCGGCAGTGGGAGAAGGCCCAGGGGGAAGAGCAGGGGCTGAAAAGTCTGGCGGTGGAGATTGAGACCCGTACCCGGCAGCTGCCCGCCTATGAGGAGCGGGAGGGGCTGCGCGAGCAGGTAGAGGAAAGCAGAGCCCAGCTGGCGGACGCGGAGAAGGCGGCGGGTCAGGCGGCGGAAAACGCCCGGGTTTTCCATGAAAAGCTGGAGGAGCTTCGGAAGGAATTGGCCGGGCTGGAAGGCCTGCCTCAGCAGGAAGAAGTCCTCAGAAGGCGGAAAGAGGATGCAGAAACCAAAGAGGCTGAGCTGGAGAAACTCCAGAAGCTTCTCGTCCGCTGCATCCAGCAGGAAACGGTCCAGAAAGACACGCTGAAACAATATGTAGCTGCTGCGGAAAAAGCGGAGAAGGCCCGGCAGGCATACACCCGCTTGGAGCGGGCTTTCCTGGATGGTCAGGCAGGCTACCTGGCCAGCTTTTTGCGGGAAGGGGAGAAGTGCCCGGTGTGCGGCTCTCTCCACCATCCGGCTCCGGCGGTTTGCGCCGGAAAGACGCCGACCAAGGAGGCGTTGGAGGAGAAAAAAGCCGAGACCGAGGGGATGGAAGCTGCCGCCTCCCGGGCCAGCCGGGAAGCCGGCCTTGCCCGGGAGCGATGGGAAGAGGCGCAGCGTCAGGTTCAAGACTGGGCAAAGTCCCTCTTTGGAGAAGGGGCCATAGAGGATCTGCCAACCCACTTGACTCAGGCTGTGGAGGCGTTAAAAGAGGAAGAGACGAGACTCTGGGAGGAGGAAACCCTTCTGGAGAGCAGGCTGACGCGGCGCAGACAAGTGGAGGAACAGATCCCCCAGATTGAGGAACAGGAAAACCAGAGCCGGCAGGATATGCTGGAGGGGGAGAAGGTACGGGCCGGGCTGGAGGCCCGGCTAACGTCCTTATCGGCCCAGCTGGAGAAACAGGAAGAGAGCTTGGAGTTTGCCACCCGCCAGGCGGCGGAGGAGCGCATCGAAACCCTGCGAACCACCCTCCAGACAGGGGAGAGGGCTTTGGCTGCGGCCAGGGAAGCCTATGAGACCTGCTGCCGTGAGCTTGCCCAGGTGGAGACCAAAGTCAAAACCCTGGAAGAACAGCTCCGAGGCGGAGAGGACG
The DNA here is from genome assembly GCA_016295225.1 of Oscillospiraceae bacterium. Taxonomy (GTDB): domain Bacteria; phylum Bacillota; class Clostridia; order Oscillospirales; family Oscillospiraceae; genus Evtepia. The sequence goes on from JAEDLP010000001.1 coordinate 59,572, forward strand.
AGAGCTTGGAGACCCTGAAACAGCGGGCCAAAGAGCTCCGAGCCAAACAGCGGAACAACGCGGAGGCCCGGGAGGAACACATCACCAGCCTTGACGCCAACCGGCGGGCCCGGGAGGCCATTTCCCGCCAGATGGAGAAACGGAAGGAAACCGAGCGGCGCTGGATCTGGATTCGGGCGCTGTCCAACACGGCCAATGGAACGGTGCCGGGCAAGGACAAGATCATGCTGGAGACCTATATCCAGATGACTTGGTTTGAACGAATCCTGGCCCGGGCCAACGTTCGCCTCATGACCATGACCAGCGGACGGTACGAACTCCGACGGCGGCGAGAGGCGGAGAATCAGCGCAGCCGCAGCGGGCTGGAGCTCAATGTGCTGGATCACTACAAGGGAGCGGAGCGAAGCGTCAAGACGTTGTCCGGCGGAGAGTCCTTCCAGGCGTCTCTGGCCCTGGCGTTGGGACTGGCCGACGAGATGCAGGCGGCGGCCGGCGGCATTCGCCTGGATGCGCTCTTTGTGGATGAGGGCTTTGGTTCCTTGGATGACGAGGCCCTGGAGCAGGCTGTGCGCACGCTGAACGGTCTCACGGAAGGGAATAAGCTGGTGGGGATCATCTCCCATGTCTCGTCTCTGAAAGCACGGATCGAACGCCAAATCGTGGTGTCCAAGACCCGCGGCGGCAGCAGTACTATCCGCTTAACCCTCTAAATCCAGGGGGACCCCTTCTTGCGAAAGAATATTTTGCGTGACGCATCGTTAAATCTTAAAAATAAGTTGCAAAAACAGCAAAACTATAGTAAACTAAATAGACAATGTTAGAGAAGAACATATGTCCGTTTGCGGCGGACGCTCTAACAAATTTAAGGAGGTAAAAAATATGAAGAAGATTCTTGCACTTCTGCTGGCCGGCTGCATGGCGTTCGCTCTGTGCGCCTGCGGCACCGCTGCGGATCCCCAGCCTGCCGACGACGGCGATGCTGCTGCCAGCGGCGATACCATCACCATCGGCGTGTTCGAGCCTCAGTCTGGCGACAACGGCGCCGGCGGCAAGCAGGAGATCCTGGGTATGCAGTATGCAAACTCTGTCTGCCCCACCGTGGAGATCGACGGCAAGACCTACAACGTCAAGCTGGCCATCGCAGATAACGAGTCCTCTAACGACAAGGCTGTGTCTGCAGCTAAGACTCTGATCTCCAAGAACCCCTCCATCATCCTGGGTTCCTATGGTTCCGGCGTGTCCATCGCCGCATCTGAGACCTTCGCACAGGCCGGTATCCCCGCCATGGGCGTTACCTGCACCAACCCCCAGGTTACCGAGGGCAACAGCCACTACTTCCGCATCTGCTTCCTGGATCCCTTCCAGGGCACCGTCCTGGCAAACTTTGCTAAGGATGAGCTGGGTGCAACCAAGGTCTACTGCCTGGGCCAGCTGGGCAACGACTATGACCAGGGTCTGCTGAACTACTTCAAGCAGGCTGCTGAGGCTGCAGGCATCGAGTGCGTCGTCGAGTCCTTCCCTGAGAACAACTCCGACTTCAACTCCTACCTGACCAACGCAAAGAACCAGGGTTGCGATGTGATCTTCGCTCCCACCTCCATCAGCTATGCACAGCTGATCGTTGAGCAGGCTGCTGCTCAGGGCATCACCATGCCTCTGCTGGCTCCCGACACTTGGGACTCCAACGTGATCCTGGGTGCAGCACAGGGCAAGAACCTGGAGATCTATGTTTCCACCTTCTATGCTGAGGGCGGCGACCCCGACTTCGAAGCAGGCATCAAGGAGTGGATCAACGCTGACTCCACCAACCTGTCCAACAACGGCGGCAACGACATGCTGGCTGCTGTTACCGTCATGGGTTACGACGCATACTTCACCGCTCTGGAAGCAATCAAGGCCGCCGGCTCCGCTGATCCCGCAGCCGTGATGGCAGCTCTGCCTTCCGTCACTTACACTGGCGTTTCCGGCTCCATTGCATTCGATGAGATCGGCGATGCTGTCCGTGACAGCGCCTTCATCAAGACTGCCAACGTGACCGACAACGTTTGGGACTTCGTTGCAGTTCAGGGCGTCGAGTAATTTCGCTGTATTTCTATAATACGGCCCATTCAACGAGTTAAATCAGTCTGTGGCGGGGGTACCAGGTGCTCCCGCCACGGCTGTCCTTTTGGATTCGACAGATTTTTCCGTCCAGAGCGTGTTTTGCCTAGGGAAGGGAACGTATGAATGCGTTCCATAGAACCTTCCGTGAAACGGATTGATGCGTTCCAAATCTTATGAGAGAAGGAGAAGAGACTGCAATGTCTGAACTAATTTCTGCCAATCTGCCGTATTTGCTTGCCGGTATTTCCGTCGGCGGCCAGTATGCGCTGATCGCCATTGGCTACACCATGGTGTACGGCATCCTTCGCCTGATCAACTTCGCCCACGGCGACGTGTTCATGGTGGCCGGCCTCATCATGGTCTATGCAACGGCGTCTTTGCCCATCTACGTTTCCGTTGTCCTGGTGCTGGTTTTTACGGTCATTTTGGGCGTGCTCATTGAAAAGGTGGCCTATAAACCCCTGCGTTCGGCTCCCCGTATGTCGGTTATGATCTCCGCCATCGGCGTGTCCTACCTGCTGCAGAACTGCGCCCTGTACTTTACAGGCGGTCTGCCTCAGATCTACCCCACCATCCCCTTCCTGTCCAAGGTGATCAAGATCGGCTCCGCGTCCACCAAGATGGTCACGGTCATCACCCCCATCCTGACCCTGGCTCTGGTTTTTGCCCTGGTTTTCCTGATTAAGAAGACCAAGATCGGCATGGCCATGCGCGCTGTGTCCAAGGACTTTGAGACCAGTGAGCTTATGGGTATCAAGATCAATAACGTCATCAGCATGACCTTTGTCATCGGCTGCTTCCTGGCTGCCGTTGGTTCTCTGCTGTATTTCTCCAACTATCCCTCCGTCATCCCCACTTCCGGCGCCATGCCTGGTCTGAAGGCCTTCGTGGCAGCTGTCTTTGGCGGCATCGGTTCTGTTCCCGGTGCTGTTATCGGCGCATTCATTATCGGTATTTGTGAGAATATCATCAAGGGCATGGGTCTGACCGTGTTCTCCGACGCGTTCACCTTCGTTCTGCTGATTATCATCCTGCTGGTCAAGCCCACCGGTATCTTCGGTGAGAAGTCCACGGATAAGGTGTGAGGTGTTGACTATGGGAAAGAAATTGAAAACCAAGGCGGCGCCCGAGCAGAGAGCGAGTACTATCATCACCATCGTTCTGCTGGCCGCACTGTACATCTTCTTATTTGCGCTGGACAATGCGCTGCCCACCACCCCCACCACCGTTATGCTGATTCCGGTGCTGCAGAAGGGCGCAATCTATGCGCTGGTCTGCGTATCCATGAATCTGCTGAACGGCTTTACGGGCCTGTTCTCTCTGGGTCAGGCGGGCTTCATGCTGATTGGCGCATACGCCTATGCGATATTCTGCATTCCCGCCGGTCAGCACGCCGCTGTTTATCAGTACTTTGAAGGCGGCGTCGTTCAGTTCTCCATTCCCGAGATGCTGAGCGGCGTGCTGGGTGAGAATGCCGGCGCTTTCCTGGGCGCTATCATTTGCATCATCATCGCCGGCATCGTGGCGGCAATTTTTGCAGCGCTGATTGGTATTCCCGTTCTGCGTCTGAAGAGCGACTACCTGGCCATTGCGACCCTGGGCTTTGCGGAGATCCTCCGTGCGTTCTTCCAGTGGGATGGCCTGGGCAAGATCACCAACGGCTCCAACCTGCTGCGTAAGTACGTTAACTTCCACAACATCAAAATCCAGATCGGCGGCATGATCTATCAGCTGGATACCATTTTCCCCTTCTTCATTGCGACCCTCAGTATCCTGATCATTGTCCTGCTGGTGAACTCTTCCTATGGCCGCGCCTTTAAATCCATCCGCGACGATGAGATCGCCGCTGAGGCCATGGGCATCAACCTCTTCAAGCACAAGATGCTCTCCTTCGTGATCTCCAGCTTCTTTGCCGGCGTGGGCGGCGCTCTGCTGGCCATGTTCCAGACCACCGTTCAGGCCGCTCCCTTCCGTGCGTCTATGACCTATGAGATCCTTCTTATGGTGGTTATCGGCGGTATCGGTTCCATCTCCGGCAGCTGCATCGCATCCTTCCTGTACATCGCCTGCTCCGAGTGGTGGCTGCGTTTCCTGGACAGCGGTTCCTTCATGGGCATGACGGTTCCTTTCTTCCGCGACGGCTTCCGCAAGGTCGTCTTCTCCGTGGTCATCATGATCATCGTCCTGTTCTTCTCCAGAGGAATCATGGGTGATAAGGAGTTGTCGCTTGCGGGAATGATTCGAAAATTCAAAAAGAAAAAGGAAGTCAAAGCAGCCAAGGTCGCTGCAGGGAAGGAGGGTGACGCAAAATGAGTGATCGACAGAATGTTCTGCGGGTAGAGAATGCTACCATGCAGTTTGGCGGTGTCGTGGCTGTGAACAACCTGTCCCTGGAGGTGAACCAGGGGGAGATCGTTGCCCTGATCGGCCCCAACGGCGCAGGTAAGACCACCGCTTTCAACGTCATTACCGGCGTGTACCAGCCCACCAACGGCGAGATATCCTTTATGGGCAAGCCCATGATCCGGAATCACCCCCGGGGAAAAATGGAGAAGCTCTACAAAGGGCAGAACGGCGACCTGTATCGCCACGGCCACACCCTGGCCCCCACCCCCGACCACATCACCAAGCTGGGCATTGCTCGTACGTTTCAGAACATCCGCCTGTGGAAGAGCATGACTGTCTTTGAAAACGTCATCATTGCAAAGCACATGCGCGCCAAGCATAATATTTTTACCTCTACGTTCCGTTTGAGCCATAAGGAAGAGGCACGGATGCGGGAGGAGACCGAGGCATTGCTGCGGGAACAGGGGCTGTGGCACTTAAAGGATGAACTGGCTACCAGCCTGCCTTATGGCTATCAGCGCCGCCTGGAGATTGCCCGCGCCTTGGCCACCGATCCCAAGCTTCTGCTGCTGGATGAGCCTGCAGCCGGCATGAACCCCCAGGAGACCCTGGAACTGGCCGACTTTATCCATGAGATTCGAGACAAGTACAACCTGACCATTCTGCTGATCGAGCACCACATGGATCTGGTCATGAACATCTCTGACCGCATCTATGTTCTGGACTTTGGCAGCCTGATCGCACAGGGCCTGCCTGCTGAGATCCAAAAGAATCAGCACGTGATCGACGCCTATCTGGGGGTAGTAGAAGATGAGTGAACCCATTCTCAGTATTCAAAATTTGCAGGTTAATTACGGCGGCATTGAAGCCGTAAAGGGCGTTTCCTTTGATGTGCCTGAAGGTGAAATCGTTACGCTGATCGGCGCCAACGGCGCTGGCAAGAGCTCCACCCTTCGTGCTATTTCCGGTCTGGTGAAGCCCAAGAGCGGAAAGATCCTGTTCAAGGGGGAGGATATCACCGGCAAGAACCCCACGGAGATGGTCTCCCGGGGCATCACCTTGGTTCCGGAAGGCCGCCGTATTTTCCCCGACCTGACCGTTAAGGAAAACCTGCGTATTGGCGCTTACCTGCGCAAGGATGACATCAGCGAAGATATGGAGTGGGTCTTTAACCTGTTCCCCCGCCTGCGGGAGAGAGAATGGCAGGCGGGCGGCACGCTGTCTGGCGGTGAGCAGCAGATGCTGGCCGTGGGCCGTGCGCTGATGAGCCGTCCCAAGGTCATGATGATGGACGAACCTTCTCTGGGTCTGGCTCCTCTGGTGGTCCGTGAGATTTTCCGTATCATTGAGGAGGTCAACAAGAAGGGCGTTACCATCCTGCTCATCGAGCAGAACGCGAACATGGCTCTGAAGACCGCACACATGGGCTATGTGCTGGAGACCGGCCGGATCACCATGTCTGGCCCCGGCAAGGAATTGCTGGTGAACGAAGACATCAAGAAAGCCTATCTGGGTACTTGATCCAAACCAAGGGATAAAACAGCGCAAAGGGGCGCACCGGAGAACGGTGCGCCTTTTGCTGTTTTAAAAGACTTTTTGTAACTATGCAATATTTGCAGGATTTTTTGTAGAAATGAAGAAAGTACCGATTTTTTGCATAATACCATTCAAAATAAATCATATAAAACAAATTAAATGCAAAATAGCGTAATAAAATTGTGAAGAAAGTCAAAAAATATGAAAGAACAAAAAAATATCTTGCAAAAAATGAGTTCCGGTGTTATAGTTTCATCTGTAATAAAGAGGAAACAAGGTTTCTGTTTATATCATTCCGGAAAACAGAAGAAGGAGGTAACTGGTATGGGTACACATGAATCTTTTGTTTTGATCAACGCCTGCTATGCGTTAACCGAAGAGTATCGCGCGATTTTGAATAAAATCGGACGAGCCCATCAGCTGACCGAAAATGAAATGCTGGTTTTGGTTCACCTCGCTCTGAATCCGGACGCCCGCACCCAGAAGAAGCTCCAGGCAACCAATCTTCACCTGTCCATGTCTTCTATTTGCCGGATGGTGGAGTCTCTGCGTAAGAAGGGTTACCTGACTACGGAGCTGGATGAGAATGACCGGCGTTCCTGGATCATTCATCTGGAAGAGCGGGGAGCTAACCTGGCTGATACCTTCCGCAAGTGTCTGAACCAGAGACTGGAGGACATTTTCAGTTGTATTCCCGGTTTTGATTTGGATCTTTTCGTGGGTACCCTTTCAAGAGCTGCCTTATCAGCCCATGACCGCGCCGCCCGTACAAGGCTGGCTGCCATTTGAACGCATTTTGATCGATCTGCCTTGCCAAAACAATCAATCAAATCGCCCCCTTTCCAATCGAGAGGCCTCAGTCCCTGGGACTGAGGCCTCTCGATTGTGCTATTTTCAATCTCTAGAAAATTATTGACAAACGATAATTTGTATGGTATTCTCAAAATAGAAATTATCGTAAAACAATAATCTGATTTCAATCTGGAGGTGTGCCATGAACGCGAAACGGTATCCATTTGCAGGCCTTCTGGTTCTGGAGGCCTTTGTCCTCCTGATGCTCTGCTGGGCGGGGCACGCGAACCAAGGGTGGTTCTCCGGTGCCCTGGCCTTTCCCTTCGAACAGCTCGGCGCGGGCCTGCGGGCCCTTTCCCTGGCCGGGGGGATGGGAAATGCGCTGTCCCTTCTGCTCTATGCCGTGATCTGTCTTCTTCCCGGGGCTGCCCTCCTGGTCATCCGCCGGAAGCGAGCCCTCTGCAGGGAGGATGGTCTGCTGGCCCTGCTGACCGTCCTGCTCTTTGCTGTGATGTACTACATGGTGAATCCCGGCCTGATCCCCGCACCCCAGGGGCTGATGGACGGGGCCTCCTACAAGGGTCTGTTCGGCGGCGCGGTGTATGCCCTGCTCTTCGGATACGGGGTTCTTCGGCTTCTGGGACGCTTTGTGGAAGCGGATCGGAACAAGCTGCAGGATTACCTCTTCCTCCTGCTCAAGATCCTGGCGGTGGTCTTTATTTACCTGGCCTTCGGCGCCTGCTTCCGGGATTTTCTGACTGCCATGGCCGCTCTGCGGGAGGGGAACCAGGGCAATGAAGGGGCGCTGGTGGTCAGCTATGGCTTTCTGTTCCTCCGCTGGCTGGCGGCGGCGCTGCCCTATGTGCTGGATGTAGTGGTCATTCTGGCGGCCCTGGATCTTCTGGAAAATATGCGGGCCGACCGGTATTCCGAGGCAGTGGCGGCGGCGGCGCAAAAGCTATCCTGCCTGTGCATGGTGAGTTTGGCGGCCACCGTGCTGGTCACCGTGGTGCTGAACCTCCTCCAGCTTCTCTTCCTGGGGGAGCTGTACACCCTCCACGTGACGGTCTATCTGCCGGTGCTCTCCATCGCCTTTGTGCTGGGGGTTCTGCTCCTGGTTCAATTCATCGGGGAAAACCGGCAGCTCAAGGAAGACAACGATCTGTTTATCTGAGGGGGGTGAGCCGCCATGGCCATTAAAGTTTGTCTGGAAGAGGTGCTGAAGGCCCGGGGGATGACCTCCAAGGAGCTCTGCGCCAAGGTGGGGATCACCGAGGCCAACCTGTCCATCCTCCGCAGCGGGAAGGCTAAGGGCGTCCGCTTCCACACCCTGAACCGCATCTGCTACTATCTGGACTGCGACGTAGGCGATATTTTAAAATTTGACGGAGAATTGGAGGAAGAACCATGAGGAAACTTTTTGCTCTGCTGCTGGCGGCAGGTATGCTTGTGACTCTGGCCGGATGCCAACTGGCCAGTGACCAAGGGGAGGCCGCCGGGGATCAGTTGATTGGGGTCTATATTACCACCGAATATCTGGACCTGATGGACATGGAGGCCTATCTCAACGACCACCTGAATGAGTTGACGGACGGGGGTACCATCACCGCGGAGGGGGACACCAGTGCCTATCAGGATCGGGTCTATGCTGTGGACGTCTCTGAGGACCCGCAGCACCCGGACTACCGGTTTCCCGGCATCGAGGGGATCCCGATCTATTGTGTGCCTGTGCCGGAGCCTGAGGGCGACGACTATTGCTGGACTCCCAGCAACGCACCGGAGGTCTGGCAGTATTACAACTATACGGTGGAGGATGACATGGAGGGAATGGTCATCACAGCGGAGCTGTATGTGTCCACGGAGGAAAGGCACCACCAGTTCTATGCCAACCCTATGTACCGGACAGCGGAAGGGGAGATCTATATGGTGGGCGGCACCGGGGCCGGTGGGAACATGGATGAGCCGGGAACCTCCCTGATGCTGACCGTGGAGGAGACCAGCGACATGACCCTCAACGGGAAGACCACCCGCCAGCGGTGCGAGGTCAAGGTCACCGTAACCTCTGTGTACCCGGTGGAGAAGACCGTCCTGATTCAGATGGACAGGAACAACCGGGTGATCGCCTCCCAGGAATTTCTCCCCGGCCAGGCCCCGGCGGCGTTTACGCCCAAGGAAAACACAGCCTATCTCGTGGTGGAGACCCACCGACAGAGTAAGTCCGGCGACCAGACCCTGGACCGGGAGCTCTTTGACCGGGAGGACTCGGTGTTCAGCACCTATCAGGAGGGAGAAAACGGCTTCTTCTGCCGGACGGATACGGTCATTCACTGGACATAAGAAAATCCCCAGCTGTTCCGAGAGGAACGGCCGGGGATTGCTATTGTTATTCACACGTTGCTTCCGATTCTTTTGCCGCGATCTCCTTCAGCAGTTTCTTGTCTGCCTTGGAAGACAGGTCCAGCTTTTCGTACATGTCCGGGCGGCGGTCCCGGGTGCGGAGGATGGCCTGCTTCCGCCGCCACTTGGCGATATTGGCGTGGTGGCCGGAGAGGAGGACGGGGGGGACCCGCTTGTCGTGCCAGACCTCCGGGCGGGAGTACTGAGGACACTCCAGAAGACCGTCCCAGTGGCTCTCCTCGGTGAAGCACTCGGGGTCGGAGAGGACCCCGGGGACCAGACGGCAGACGGCGTCGGCCACGGCCATGGCGGGAATCTCGCCGCCGGTGAGGACGAAGTCCCCCAGGGAAATCTCCTCGTCCACGCACTCCTCAATGAAGCGCTCGTCAATGCCCTCGTAGTGACCGCAGACCAGGATGAGACTGTCATAGTCCCGCTGAAGCCGCTTGGCGTCCTCCTGCTTGAACACGGTGCCGGCAGGGGAGAGGTAGATGGTGTGCAGGCGCTTACCTGCTTCGTCGCAGATGTGCTTCCAGCACTGATACAGGGGATCGGCCTGCATGACGGCCCCGTGGCCGCCGCCGTAGGGGTAGTCGTCCACCTGTTTCTGCTTGTTCAGGGTGTAGTCCCGGATCTGGTGGCAGTCGATGCGGATGATGTCCCGCTCCTGGGCCCGGCCCAGAATGGATTCACACAGCATGTCCCCCACCACATCGGGGAAAAGGGTCATAATGTGGATATGATACTGAAAGTCCATGGGCTCACATCCCTTCGATGAGGCGGACCCGGAGGTAGCCCTCGTCCACGTTGGTCTCCACCACGAACTCGTCCACGGCGGGGATCATGTGCTCCTGCTTGCTGCCCTGGACCACGTAGACGTTGCTGGCCGGGGGCGTGAGCACATCCACGATTTTGCCCAGGACTTCGCCGCTGTCGGCGTCCCGGACCTCCAGACCCATGAGGTCGGCCAGGAAGAAGGCGCCGTCCTCCAGCTCCACATCGGCTCGGTCGATGCACACCACTTTGTCCCGGTACTTCACGGCGGCGTTGATATCATTCACACCCTGGAACTTGACCAGCACGCTGTTTTTGTGGACCCGGGCGGAGGCCACTTTCATGGGCTGGCCGTCAATGTACAGGGTGTCAAACTCCAATAAAAATTCCGGTTCGTCGGCCCAGGGCATGATCTTCACCTCGCCGGCGATGCCGTGGGTGTTGACGATTTTGCCTGTTTCCAAAAAACGATTCTTCAAGGGAACTCCTCCTTGTCGCCTTGGCGGCGTACTTTACGCATCAATAACAGAAATCCTTCCGTCACCGGGCAAAAAAACGCAGGATACGCCCAAACGTCGGAAGCGGGTATAAAGTTCTTTTGGTCCTTTTCTTTCAAGAAAAGGACAGGAAAAAATGGCGGACGCAGAACGCGCCGCCATTCTTTGGCAAGCGAACGCTTGCCTTTAGTCCATAATTTCGACGGAAACCTTTTTGCCCTGCCGCTGAGCCACAGAGCGCATCAGTGTGCGGATTTCCTTGGCGATTCGACCTTGGCGGCCGATCACCTTTCCCATATCGCTGGGATCGACCCGGAGCTCGAGCACAACATTACCGTCCGATTCCGTCTCCTGTACGTCCACGGCCTGGGGGTGTTCCACCAGATTTTGGGCGATATAAGTGAGCAAGTCCTTCATGTGCCCTCCAAATCAGATGGCGTTAGCCTTTTTCAGCAGAGCCTTGACGGTTTCGGTGGGCTGTGCGCCGGTCTTGATCCAAGCCTGAGCGCGCTCTGCGTCAACTTTGATAGCAGCGGGCTCCTGCAGGGGATCATACGTGCCGATCTCTTCGATGAAGCGGCCGTTGCGGGGATAACGGGAGTCGGCAACCACAATACGATAGAAGGGGTTCTTCTTGGAGCCCATTCTGCGAAGTCTGATCTTAACCATGTTACTTTCACCTCCAAATGATATACATTGTTTATGGAACCGCAAAAGCGGAAACCATACGTTTACTTAAAAGGGACGGCCGGGCATTCCGCCGGGGAAACCGCCGGGGAGCTTGCCGAACTTACCTTTCCGGCGTTTGCCGGCCATTTTGGACATCTGCTTGGTCATCTGCTGCATCATTTCAAATTCCTTCAGCAGACGGTTCACAGAGACCACTTGCAGACCGCAGCCGGCGGCGATGCGCTTTTTGCGGCTGCTGTTGAGGATTGAGGGATTCTCTCGCTCCTGAGGGGTCATGGAGAGGATGATGGCCTCGGTGTGAGCCAGGGCTTTCTCGTTAATGGAGACCCCTTCCAGGGCCTTGGCGTTCATGCCGGGCATCATGCCCAGCAGTTCATCCATGGAGCCCATGTTTTTGACCTGGACCAGCTGATCGTAGTAGTCCTGGAGGGTGAAGCGGTTTTTCTTCAGCTTCTCTGCCAGCTCCTGGGCCTTCTGCATGTCAAACTGCTGCTCGGCCTTTTCGATGAGGGTGAGCACGTCGCCCATACCCAGAATCCGGGAGGCCATACGATCGGGGTGGAAGACCTCGATGTTGTCCAGTTTTTCGCCCATGCCCACAAATTTGATGGGCTTGCCGGTGACTGCCTTGATGGACAGGGCCGCGCCGCCGCGGGCGTCGCCGTCCAGCTTGGTGAGGACGACGCCGTCGATGTCCAGGGCGTCGTCGAAGGCCTTGGCGGCGTTGACAGCATCCTGACCGATCATGGCGTCCACCACCAGCAGGATCTCGTCGGGGCTGACTGCTTCCTTGATGGACTGCAGCTCCGCCATGAGGGTTTCGTCCACGTGGAGTCGACCGGCGGTATCTAAGAAGACCATGTCGTTGCCGTGCTTCTTGGCGTGTGCAATGGCCTCTTTTGCAATGGTAACGGGATTTTCCTGGCCCATCTGGAACACAGGAATGTTCAGCTGTTCGCCCACCACTTCCAGCTGTTGGATAGCAGCGGGGCGGTAGATGTCGCAGGCGGCCAGCAGGGGGCGCTTACCGTTCTGCTTCCGCATGAGACCGGCCAGCTTGGCGGCGTTGGTGGTCTTGCCGGCGCCCTGCAGACCGACCATCATCACGACGGTGGGGGGCTGGGACGCAATGGAGATCTTGGCTCCGCCGCCGCCCATGAGCTCGATGAGCTCCTGGTTTACGATCTTGACAATGGCCTGGGCGGGGGTCAGGCTCTCCAGAACCTCGGCGCCCACAGCCTTTTCGGTGACGCCTTTGATAAAGTCCTTGACGACTTTATAGCTGACGTCGGCTTCCAGCAGGGCCAGACGAATCTCACGCATGGCCTCCTTCACGTCGGCTTCGGTGAGGCGGCCCTTGTTCCGCAGCTTTTTGAATGCGGAGGAGAGTTTTTCTGTCAAACCTTCAAATGCCATGAAACTCACTCCCTCCCAAGGTCGTCGATGGCTTCGCTGAGCTGTGCGCAGAGGGCGTTCAGTTCGCTGTCTCCCAGCCGGTTCCGGTTCAGGGTTTGGATCTGCTCACAAAGCTCTTTGAGCGTTGCCGTGGTGGCCCGGGTGCGGTGGTAACGCTGGATAAGACCGGTTTTTTCCTCGATATCTTCCAACGTCTTTTCCGCCCGGACAATGATGTCCCGAACACCTTGGCGGGTGATATCGTAGTTCTCTGCGATCTCGGCCAGGGACAGGTCATCGTTGTAGTATAGGTCGTAAAACTCTTTCTGCCGCTCGGTGAGCAAATCGCCATAGAAATCGAAGAGCATGGCCATTCGATACGCTTGGTTTTTCATGTTTCGGCCCTCCTGTGCGCGGCGTGTAAAGTTAATTTCCTTTACAACAGTGACTATCCTAACCCAGAGGACGGAATTTGTCAAGAGAAAATTGTATCAAAACTTGAAATTTTGGAGAGGATTCCATTATCAAACTTACCACATCTTTACTTTCCGGAAAAACATGGTACAATATTATTAGCGTATTGTGCCCATACGGCACGATTTTTGACCCCGAAGGAGGAGATCGTATGCTCCCAATCACAGAACGTGTCCTGGCTCCCGGCGTTGTGCTCCGGGCGGTCCAGACGAAAAAATTCAAGACCTCCATGCTGGGGGTGACCTTTCTGGAGCCTCTGCGGGAGGAGACGGCGTCTTTGAATGCCCTGCTGCCAAAGGTCCTGCGGAGAGGCACCCAGGCCCATCCCGATATGGAATCCCTGTCGGCGGCCCTGGATGACCTGTACGGCGGCGGCATCGAACCGATCATTCGGAAAAAGGGCGAGGTCCAGTGTGTCGGCTTCTGGGGCAGCTTTCTGGACGACGCCTTTGTGCCGGAAGGCAGCCGCATCCTGGAGTCCGCCGCTGGGCTGTTTGGCGAGATCATCCTCCGGCCTGCCGGCGACGGCAAGTCCTTCGTGCCCGCCTATGTGGAGAGCGAGAAGGCCAACCTGATCGACAAGATTCGCAGTGAGATCAACGATAAGCTGCAGTATTCCCTGGCTCGTCTGCGTCGGCTTATGTGCCAGGGGGAAGCCTATGGCATTGATAAGCTGGGCAGCGAAGCCCAGGCTCAGGCCATTACCGGGGAGGCCCTCTATGCCCGGTATCGGGAGATGCTGGAGACCGCCCCTATCTACCTTTATTATTGCGGCTCGGCCGACATTGACCGTGTGGAGGCGGCCTTCCGCAAGGCCTTTGCGGACCTGCCCCAGACCCAGCGACAGCCGGTGCCGGAGACCATTTCCGTGGCAGAGCCCAAGGGGGAGGTGCGCCGCTTTGCCGACTCCATGGATGTGACCCAGGGCAAGCTGACTATGGGATTCCGGGTGGGCGGCGGCTTCCGTGACATGGAGACCGTGGCCCGGTTCTTCCTGCTCAACGCCATCTATGGTGGCAGCACCAACTCCAAGCTGTTTTTAAATGTACGGGAAAAACTGTCCCTGTGCTATTTCGCCAGCTCCTCCCTGGCCATGAACAAGGGGGTCATGCTGGTCTACTCCGGTGTGGAATTTGCCAACTTCCAGAAAGCGGAGAATGAGATCCTGGCCCAGTTGGAGGCCTGTCAGAAGGGGGAGATCACCCCGGAAGAGCTGGAATCTGCCCGGCGCTCTGTGGTCGGCAGTCTGCGGTCCTCTCTGGACGCCCAGGGCCGGCTGGAGGAGTATTGGCTCAACCGCTTCGTGACCGGCACCAGCTACACCCCGGAGGAGCTGGCGGCCGAGATCGAGAAAGTCACCCTGGCGGAGCTGGTGGAAGCGGCCCGAAAGATCCGGCTAGACAGCGTGTACACGCTGCGGGGAAAGGAGGGGTAAGCCATGATCAAGCATACCTACGAACGAATTGGGGAGACCCTCTGGGAGGAGACCCTGGAAAACGGCCTGCGGGTCTATGTGTTTCCAAAGCCTGACTTTGGCAAGTGCTATGCCTTTTTCGCCACCCGTTATGGCGGCATGGATACCCGGTTCCAGTTAAACGGCCAGTGGCTGGACACCCCTATGGGCATTGCCCACTACCTGGAGCATAAGATGTTTGACACCCCCGACGGCGGCAACGCCCTGCAGAAGCTCTCGGCCACCGGCGCGTCCCCCAACGCCTTTACCAGCAGCGCCATCACCGGCTATCACTTTGAATGCACCGATCTGTTCTGGGAGAACCTGCGCACCCTGCTGGAGTTTGTCTCCGTGCCCTACTTCACGGAAGAGAGCGTCCAGAAGGAGCAGGGGATCATCGGCCAGGAGATCCGCATGATGGAGGATAACCCCAACCGGCAGTCCTACCGCCTGCTGCTGGAGGCCTTGTATCAGCATCACCCCATCCGCAACTCCGTGGCGGGCTCCGTGGAGTCCATTGCCCAGATCACTGCGGATACCTTATACCACTGTCACGAGGCCTTTTACACCCCGTCCAATATGGTTCTGTGCGTGGCCGGCAATGTGGACCCGGAGCGGGTCTGCGCCATGGCACGGGAGATCCTGCCCAAGGAAGCCAAGTCCGCCATCCCCCGGGACCACGGGGCAGACGAGCCCCGGGAGGTTTTTCAGCAGGAGAGCAGCAAGGTTATGGCGGTGGCGGCTCCCCTTTTCCAGGTGGGGATTAAAATCCAGCCTGCGGAGGACGGAGCCAGTCAATTCTGCCAAAAGCTTCTGGGGGATCTGGTGTGCGAGGCCCTCATGGGATCCTCCAGCCCCCTCTACAGCAGGCTCTATACCCAGGGCGTCATCAACGGCAGCTTCTACTGCTGCTATATGGAGTACCCCGGCTGTGCCTTCCTGGTGGCCGGCGGCGAGAGCAAATCGCCGGAGACCGTCCGGGACGCCATTCTGGAGGAGGCCGCCCGTGTCGTCAGGGAAGGGCTGGACGACGGCCTGTTCACCCGTCTGAAAAAGGCGGCTTATGGCAGCTTCGTCCGGTCGCTGAATTCCTTTGAAAACCTCTGTGTGGAGCAGGCCCAGGGCTATTTCGATGGACAGGACCCCTGGACCTTCCCGAAGGTGTATGATTCCATCACCCGGGAGGATGCGGAGGCATTCGTCCGCACCTGGTTCCGGCCGGAACAGACCACCCTGGTAGTCATTCGTCCCGAGGAGGAAGCGCAGTGAACACGGTGACTTTTCCCGGGCTGGGCCTGACCTTCCAGTTGAACCAGGTGGCGTTCTCCCTGGGAGACTTTCACATTTACTGGTATGGTATCATCATTGCCTTTGGATTTGTGCTGGGAGGCGGCTTCTGCTGCCTCCAGGCCAAAAAGTTTGGGCTGCGCCCGGATGATATTTTGGATATGCTGCTCTTTGTCGCGCCTGGCGGCATCATCGGCGCGCGGCTCTATTACATCGTCTTTAATCCGTCTCTCTACCAAAACGCCGACGGGAGCTGGAATGTCAAGGCCTGTTTCAACGTGCACAACGGCGGCCTGGCCATTTATGGCGGGATCATCTTCGGCGTTCTCATTGCCTGGCTGGTGGCCCGCTACAAAAAGATTCCTTTTCTTGCCTTGGCGGACGTCTGCGTTTTCGGTCTGCTGATCGGTCAGATCGCCGGACGGTGGGGAAACTTTGTGAATGTGGAG
>JAEDLP010000118.1 GCA_016295225.1 Oscillospiraceae bacterium
GCGGGTAACGCTGCGCTTCTCAAAGCCCTTCAGGGCCACCAGGGAGAGCATCTCGTGGACCCGCTCCTCGATCTCCTCCTTGGGGACCTTCTTCTCCCGCAGGGGGAAGGCCACGTTCTCAAAGACATTCAGATGGGGGAAGAGGGCGTACTTCTGAAAGACGGTGTTCACATGGCGCTTGTGGGCGGGGACATCGTTGATGCGCTCCCCCAGGAAGATCACGTCCCCTTCGTCGGGGGACTCGAAACCGCCGATGAGCCGCAGGAGGGTGGTCTTGCCGCAGCCGGAGGGGCCCAGCAGGGTGAGGAACTCATTGTCATAAATATCCAGATCAATGTTTTTCAAGACGGGCTGCTCGCCGTCGAAGGATTTGGTGATGTTTTTCAGCTCAATGATTTTTTTCATGGGAGCATCCCTCCAAAAAACAAAAAGTGACTGTGATGCTTATCGCATACAGTCACTTGCAGATACCACAAATAGGGTCACTTCCACTGTGGAAATCGATGAGTATGAGAGTCTATATAGCAAAGAAACTTACTTTTACTACTCTTATTGATCATTTCACAAGTTTGTATGCTCGAAAGCAATGGTTTATAGTTACCAACTTATAAAACTTGGGCTTTTAACCCAATCAATAAGGCAACAGAAGTTGCCGCCGCATCATGCGGAGCTCGGCATTCGACCCGGCTGTCCGTGTGGCCTTGGCTGGCGGGAACGGGGACGCCCCCGGTCAGCGGTCGTGTCTTGCTTTGGAAAGACTCAACATCTTGTTTTCCAAATAGAAGATTAAAATTATTCTAGCAGAAATAAAGTATCCTGTCAACAGGGGCGGAAAAAAGTCGAGGGGGATTTTCCGGGATAAAAGAGAAACCGTCACTCGCCAAGTGACGGTTTCCAAATCATCATTTTATATATGTTATATGCAGATATTCTCCGGCTGTCAAGGAAAACTCCTCAATCTACGGTGACCCCGGGGAAGTACTCTTCTACAAAGTCCACATTCCGAATGGTCCAGGTCCGGCCTTTCAGACCGTTCAGGCATCCCGCGTCGGTGGTGAAGGGGAAGGACAGCTTGTAGGAGTACAGAGCCTGTCCGCCTGTGCGGCCCAGACGCTTGTTGTCCCGCTCCCGGCCGTACTTGCCGTCTCCCAGGAGGGGATGGCCGGCGGCGGCGAACTGGGCGCGGATCTGGTGGGTGCGGCCGGTGATGAGCCGGCACTCCACGAGAGACAGGTCGTTTTTCCGGGCCAGGGTCCGGTAGAGGGTCACGGCGGTGCGGCCGCCCTCCACAGGCCGGTTGTGGACCGAGACCTGCTTCTTTGCCTCGTCCTTGACCAAGAAATTCTCCAGCTTGCCCTCAGGCGGATTCAGGGAACCCAGCGCCACGCAGAGGTAGGACTTCTCGATCTCCCGGTCCCGGATCTTCTGGTTCATAATCCGCAGAGTCTCGGCGTTCTTGGCGGCGATGACGATGCCGCCGGTGTTCCGGTCGATACGGTTGCACAGGGCGGGGGCGAAGGAGTTCTCCCAGTAGGGGGACCACTCCTTCTTTTGATAAAGGTAGGCCTGGATGTGGGTGAGAAGGGTGTTGACCCGCTCGTTTTCGTCGGGGTGGACCACCATGCCGGGGCGCTTGTTCAGCAGCAACAGGTTCTCGTCCTCGTAGACGATGTCCAGCTGGGGCTTAAAGACCGACAGGAAGGCGTTCTCCGGGGTGGGCCGGTCGAAGAATTCGTCATTGATATAGAGCTGGAGAAGATCGCCCTTCTGCAGGCGGGTGTCCCGCTTGGCCCCTTTGCCGTTGAGCTTTACCCGTTTGATGCGGATGTACTTCTGGGCCAGGGGAGCCGGGAGGAGGGGAAGGGTTTTGCTGAGCCAGCGGTCCAGCCGCTGTCCGGCGTCGTTGCCGCCAATGGTAAATTCCCGCATAGATGGGACCACCTTTCTCTGTCTTTTCTCTATCCTGCCACTTGCCACCGTCACATTTCCAGTGTATACTATATCAAGTGGCCTAGTGTAACAGCATTATACCACAGATTTGAAAAAAATGAAGAAAGTATTTGACAAGCGGACTCTTTTTTGCTAAAATGCTTTCTGTACCATGTGAGGATTGTGCTATGCGACTGAATCTGAGAGAAATCATCCATGTACCCGGGGCCAGTGTTCCCTTTGATTTTACTCTTGATCTGACCCAAGAGGAGTTCTTTGGTGAACACCCCATCACCCAGCCCGTCCATGTGGAGGGTACGGTGAAGAACATCGCCGATGTTCTGGTTCTGGAAGGCCAGGCTGCGTCCGTTTTGGACTACACCTGCGACCGGTGTATGGGCGGATTCAGCCGGGAGAAGGTCGTCAGGCTTTCTTTCCTTCTGGCTGAAGAGATAGAAGGGGAAGAAGACGGTGACATTGTTCTTCTGGACGACGGCGAGATCGACGTCGGTGATTTAGCCTACACGGCCTTTATTCTCGATATGGACACAAAACACTTATGCTCAGAAGACTGCAAGGGGCTTTGCTCCGGCTGCGGCGCTAACCTGAACCAGGAGCCCTGTCGGTGTAAAAAGCAGGCCGATCCAAGATGGGCCGCTCTCGAGCAGCTACTTAATAAAAACTGAGTAGTAACCACTAACCAAGTGCCCGAGAGGGCATCACCAAGGAGGTGTCTCGAAATGGCGGTTCCGAAGAGTAAAGTCTCTAAGCAGAGACGCGATAAGCGGCGTGCCAACTGGAAGCTGGCAGCTCCCGCAGTCACGACCTGCCCCAAGTGCGGTGCATATCGGCTGCCCCACCGGCTGTGCAAGGCCTGCATGACCTATGACGGCAAGGTGTTCGGCCAGGTTCAGCAGGAGAACTAATAGGAAAAAGAAGAGGGGATTGCCCCTCTTTCTTTTTTTGTCCAGACCTTTTAACAGCCTCTTTTTTGACAAGGAAGGCTGAGACAAGGAATCACTTGAGAAGGAGGAAGGCTCCATGTCTCTCACCATCATCAAATCCATCACCCCCGGCAGCCCGGCCCACCGGGCGGGCCTGCGCACCGGCGAGACCCTGGTGGCCATCAACGGCCAGCGTATTGTGGACGTGCTGGATTACAAATACTATGCCTACGACCCCGAGCTGGAGCTCACCTTAAAGGAAGGGGAGGACCAGCGCACGGTCTTCATCACCAAGGATGTGGGGGAGGATCTGGGCCTGGAGTTTGAGACCTACCTCATGGACAGGGCCCGCTCCTGCGCCAACAAGTGCGTCTTCTGTTTCGTGGACCAGCTGCCCAGGGGTATGCGGGAGTCCTTATATTTTAAGGATGACGACGCCCGGCTGTCCTTCCTCCTGGGCAATTATATCACCCTGACCAATTTGAGCCGCCGGGAACTCCAGCGGATCTGCGACCTGCACATCTCTCCCATCAATATCTCCGTCCATGCTACCGACCCGGAGGTGCGAAAAATGCTCCTGGGCAGCCGCCGTGGAGGCGAGATCATGGACATTATGATGCGCTTTGCCGAGGCTGGCATCGTGATGAACTGCCAGATCGTGTCCTGCCCCGGCATCAACGACGGGGAGGTCCTCCAGAAGAGCATGGAGGATCTGGCGGCCATGTATCCCCAGGTGAAGAGCGTGTCTGTGGTTCCTGTGGGCCTCACCCGCCATCGGGAGGGTCTGTATCCCCTGGAGCCCTACACCCGGGAGAAGGCCGAGGCCGTGGTGAAGCAGGTGGAGTCCTATGCCGAGCAGTGCCTGGACAAGACCGGCAGCCGGATCTTCTGGTGCTCCGACGAGTTCTACATCCAGGGCGGCCTGCCTCTGCCTGAGGATGAATATTACGAAGAGTATACCCAGCTGGACAACGGCGTGGGCATGCTGCGGCTGCTGGAGGTGGAGTGCATGGGGGCCTGTTTGGGGGCGCCGGAGAATATCCCGGTGGAGCCCTTCTCCATCGCCACCGGCGTGGCCGCCGCCCCTTATCTGCGAGAAATCATTGACAGGGCGGCTTCAAAATGTCATACTAAATTAAATTACCATGTTTATCCCATCGTCAACCGGTTCTTTGGGGAGACCGTCACCGTGGCGGGCCTGCTCACCGGCCGGGATCTGATGGATCAGCTGAAGGGGAAGGACCTGGGAACCCGGGTTCTCATCGCCCAGAATATGCTCCGCCATGGGGAGACCGTCTTTCTGGATGACGTGACCCTGGAGGAGCTTTCCGAGGCTCTGGGGGTTCCGGTGATCCCCGTGCCTCAGGACGGCTTCGATCTCTTCGAAGCGGTCTTTGGTTGTTGAGCCCCGGGGCTGACATCGGTATGAATACAAAATGTAATTGCAACGAACTTTCATATATATTTTAGGAGGTGCAACTATGTCCAAACCTCTTGTGGCCATTGTAGGCCGGCCCAATGTGGGCAAGTCCATGCTGTTCAACAAACTGGTGGGCCGCCGTCTCTCCATCGTGGAGGACACCCCCGGCGTCACCCGGGATCGCCTTTACGCCGAATGTGAGTGGAGAGGCCGTACCTTTGACATCGTGGACACCGGTGGTATCGAGCCCGGCACCACCACCGAGATCCTGGCTTTCATGCGCAAGCAGGCCGAGATCGCCATCTCTCACGCCAACGTCATCGTCTTCGTGTGCGATATCAAGACCGGTCTCACCGCCGCCGACCAGGATGTGGCCAACATGCTCCTGAAGGCCCGGAAGCCCGTGGTCCTGGCGGTGAACAAGATGGACCAGGTGGGCATGACCAACCCGGACATCTATGAGTTCTACAATCTGGGCCTGGGCGACCCCATCGCCGTCTCTGCCGTCCATGGCCACGGCACCGGCGACCTGCTGGACGCCTGCTTTGAATACTTCCCCGAGGAAGAGGAGGAGGAAGAGGAGACCGACATTGTTAAGGTGGCGGTCATCGGTAAGCCCAACGTGGGCAAGTCCTCCCTCATCAACCGCA
>JAEDLP010000008.1 GCA_016295225.1 Oscillospiraceae bacterium
TGGTCATCATCCTATGGGTCTCGGCCATCGTGTCCTCCTTCCTGGACAACATCCCCTTTGTGGCCACCCTCATCCCCCTGATCCTCACCATGCAGAACAGCGGCATGGACGTGACACCTCTGTGGTGGGCGGTCTCCCTGGGGGCCTGCCTGGGCGGCAACGGCACCCTCATCGGCGCCTCGGCCAATGTGGTCCTGTCGGGCATCAGCACCAAGCACGGCTATCCCATCACCTTCGGCAGCTACTTCAAGGTTGGCTTCCCCATGATGCTAGTGTCCATCGCCATCAGCACGGTCTATCTTCTCCTTTTGTCCTGGGTGATGACGGGAAGGTCACCTACCTCTTCACCATCACCAGGGAAAACCGGTTTTATCTCCAACGAGCCTGGCCCTATCCCATGGTCCACGGCCGGTTTTCCAATGAGAAAGAGATCATCGATTTCATCGCCAGGGATAGCCAGGCCTTTCGCCGGGCCGTGAACAGCAAAAACTATCCCCATTTTGTGGAAGGCGTCCACTGTGCCCTGTCCCTGACCGAAGATCTGGAGCAGCTTTTCCTTCAGCACAACATCACCCCGGAGGATCTGACTTCCCTCCACGATGCCTTCGACGGTCTCCGGGGCCTCATCCGGGAAATCGCAGACCGCTCCCCAGACATTGATTGAAAAAAGGACCCGCTGCAGAACTTTCATTCTGCAACGGGCCCTTTTTTGTATCGACAGCTCAGTGGAGGGTGAGGAGCATAACCATACTCATCACCAGCACCAGAAGGGCCGCCGGCATGATATATTTACAATATCGTCTCCAACTGATGGCGTGGCCCTCCCGGGCGGCAATGATCACTCCCGCCACATTGGCCGAGGCCCCGATGGGGGTGGCGATGCCGCCGATGTCGGTCCCCTTGGACATGGTCCAGGCCAGGGTGTGCAGGTCCATATCCAGGCCGGAGGACAGGGACAGGATCACCGGCACCATGATGGTAGCCATGGGGATGTTGTCCACAAAGGCCGAGCAGAGGGCGGTGAACCAGATCAAAACCACCACCATCCAGGTGTGGTCTCCCCCGCTGAGCCCGGCCAGAATATAGGCCAGCCCATCCAGCACGTGGGTCTGCTCCAGGCCGCTGACCACCAGAAAGAGGCCGATGATAAACCCGATGGTCTTCCAGTCCACCAGCTTCAGGAGCTCCCTGGGATATTTGGTGCAGGCCAGGGTCACAGCCGCTGCCATAACGCCAATGGTGGGCATGGTGAGACCGGTGGCGGTGTGGGTCACGATGAGCAGGATGACCCCGACAAAAATGAGGACACTCTCCCGGAACTTCTCCCGGTTAGGGATAGCGTCCCTGGGGTTCAGGCCCATCAGCTCCGGCGCGGCCTCGCCGATGCCAGTGCCCATCTTGGTGCGGAAGACCAGAATAAAGTACACCAGCACCACAGCAAACCCCGCCAAACAGATGACGCCGTTGTTTTGGATGAAGTCCCAAAAGCCCAGGCCCAAGGAGGTCCCCAGAATGATGTTGGGGGGATCGCCGCTCATGGTGGCCGCGCCCCCCAGGTTGGCGGAAAAAATCTCCGCCAGCACCAGGGGGACCGGGTCAAATTTCAGAAAGTGAGCCAGTCGAACGGTAGCCACCACCATAAAGAGAATCACCGTGATGCTGTCCACAAACATGGACAGCAGAGCCGACAGAACCATGAAACACACCAGCAGAGGAACGGGACGGAACCGAACCTTTTGAGCCAGCCACAGGCTGATCCAGTCGAAGAAGCCCGCGTCACTCATCTCCTCCACCATGATCATCATGCCGGACAGGAAGAGGATAGTACTCCAGTTGACGCCGGTGTTGAACTCAGTGATGCCAATGTGGGAAAACCAAAACTCAAATTTCAGAAAGCTGTTCACACTGAGGGCCTCCCACACGGCGGCGGGACTGCCCATGGACAGAAGAAAGACCAGCACGATCATCAAGCCCCCGGCGGACAGAGTGACCAGATGCCGGGGATACTTCCCCCAGAGAACCAGGATGAACATGACAACGGCGATGGCGATGGCTAGAATCTGACTGAGCATAGGCTCCTCCGATGCACAACAAAAAATAGGCGGGGCGTCGCCCCGAAAACAAACCGCCGGGCGGTTGATACAGCAGACATTATTATACTATATGGACAGGAAAGAGACAAAACTTTTTCTCAGGCGAAATGCACATTTGTTAGAAGAAAAACCGGGGTTTCAGCACAACTGTGCCGAAACCCCGGTTGGGAATCCGCCGATTAGTAGCGGAGAAGGAGCATGACCATGCTCAGGGCGATGACCAGGATGGACGCCGGCGCGGAATACTTGCAGTACCGGCCCCAAGTGATGGGATGGCCGTCCCGGGCCGCGATGGAAGTGCCCGCCACGTTGGCAGATGCGCCGATGGGGGTAGCGCTGCCGCCGATGTCGGTACCCATGGCCAGCGTCCAGGCCAGGGTATCCAGGGGCACGCCCATGGTGGCCGACAGAGAGTTGATGACGGGCACCATGGTGGCGGCGAAGGGGATGTTATCCACAAAGGCAGAGGCGATGGCAGACAGCCAGACGATAACGATCACCATAATGGTCAAGTTGCCGCCGGTAATGGCTGCGATACCATTGGCCAGGACCTCCAGAACACCGGTCTCCTCCAGGCCGCTGACTGCCACGAACAGGCCGATGAAGAACAGAATGGTCTCCCAGTCCACCCGCTTGATCAGGTGCAAGGGGGCCCTGTTGGTGGCCAACGTAATCACTGCCGCGATGACACCCACGGTGGCAACGGTCAGACCGGTCATCGCATGGGTGATCAGCAGAAGAACCACGAAGATAAAGATGGCCACGCTGACTGCAAACCGTTTCATGCTGGTGATGGCCCCCCGGGGGTCCAGGCCCTTGGCCGTCAGGATGGCCATGTCCGCCCCGGAAACCAGTTCCTTGCGGAAGCAGAAATAGAAGAAGGGAATCATCACAACGAGACCCACCAGGGCAATGACGCCGGTGTTTCTCAGGAAGTCGAAGAAGGAATAGCCCAGAGCGGTGCCGATGATGATGTTGGGCGGGTCGCCGCTCATGGTGGCAGAGCCGCCCAGGTTGGCAGTGAAGATCTGCGCAATAATAAAGGGAACGGGGTCAAACTCCAGCAGATGGCCCAGCCGCACGCTGGCCACCGCCAGGAACAGGATCACGGTGATGCTGTCAATGAACATGGACAGCACGGCAGACAGGATCATAAAGCAAATGAACAGGGGGACCGGCTTGTAGTTGACCGCCTTGGCCAGACGCAGGCAGAGCCAGTCGAAGAAGCCGGCTTCGCTCATGCCCTCCACCATGATCATCATGCCCGCGATGAAAATGATGGTGCTCCAGTTGATGCCGGTATTCATGGCGTTTCTATGCTCATGTCCGGCATACCAGAAGGTGGGTTCCAGCATACTGTCAAAGCTCAAGGCCACCCTAACCGATTCGATGCTGTGCATGCAGACCAGGAAAACCACCACTATGGTCGCCGCACCGGCCACCAGCGCCACCAGAAAGCGGGGACGTTTCTCCCGCACGATCTCCACAAACATGATGACAAAGATCACGATTGCTACTATCTGACTTATCATGTAAATTTCCCTCTCCTTGTTTCAGGTTCCGTCCGGTTATCCTATCTTTCCTTTTCCAAAGAAGTTAGTATTACTTATATGCCCCGCCGGACGGACACTTTCCTTTTCCGTTTCAAATTTTCATTTCCTGATCCCCATCCTCCCAAACGATGGGGATAGGGAAAAGGAGCAGGCCTCTATAGGGGTCCTGCTCCCGGCTTCGGTATCCTCAAGGGAGCATTCCGTTCTCCTTGCGGCGGTGTCTCATTCTCCCCGGTGGAGGAATGCGTCAAAGTTGCACAACTGCTCACAGACGCCGCAGCCCACGCACTGGGTCGGGTCCACCACAGCCTTCTTATCCTTCCAGGAGATGGCCGGGCAGCCAATGCGCATGCACATCTTGCAGCCTTTGCACTTCTCCGGGTCCACAGCCACGGGAGGGTGCTTCTCCACGGTCTTCAGCAGGGCGCAGGGCCGACGGGTGATGATCACCGAGGGCTCCTGAGCAGCCAGTTCTTCCACCACCGCTTCCTCGGTGGCCTTCAGATCGTAGGGGTCCACCACCCGAACCCGGCGGATGCCCATGGCCCGGCAGAGGGTCTCCAGATCGATCTTGCCGGCGGGTTCTCCCCGTAGGTTTTTCCCCGTGGTGGGGTTCTGCTGGTGGCCGGTCATGCCCGTGATGGAGTTATCCAGAATGATGACCGTGGAATTACTCTGGTTGTAGGCAATGTTGGCCAGGCCGGTCATGCCGGAGTGCATAAAGGTGGAGTCGCCCAGGACGGCCACCGTCTTTCCTTCGCTCTCTTGACCCAGGGCTTTGTTGAAGCCGTGGATGGAACTGACGGAAGCGCCCATGCACTCACAGGTCTCGATGGCGTAGAGGGGCTCATAGGCCGCCAGGGTGTAGCAGCCGATGTCCCCCAGGACGGTGACCTTATGCTTGGCCAGGGTGTAGAACAGACCTCTGTGAGGACATCCGGCGCAGAGCACAGGGGGACGGCCAGGAACCGGCTCGTCCAGAGAGACCCAGGGCTTCTCCTGACCCCGGAGCTTCTCTGCCACCATGCCCTGGGCGAACTCGCCCACCAGAGGCATCTTGTCCTTGCCGGTAACCTCCAGTCCCAAGGCCCGGCAGTGGTCCTCAATCACGGGGTCCAGCTCTTCCAGCACGATGACCTTGTCCACCTTGGCGGCAAAGTCCAGAATCTTCTGCCGGGGCAGAGGATTCACCAGGCCCAGCTTCAGGATGGAGGCCTTCTCCCCAAAGACCTCCCGGGCGTACTGGTAGCTGGTAGAGGATGTGATGATGCCCACGGAGGTATCCTCCCCCATCTCCTCCCGGTTCAGGTCGGTGGTCTCGGCAAAAGCCACAAGCTTCCGGGTCCGCTCCTCCACGATGGGGTGGCGGGGCCGGGCATTGCCGGGGACCATCACGTACTTGGGAATGTCCTTCTCATAGGGACGGACAGGGGCCTCCTGCCGCTCCCCCATTTCCACGATGCTCTGGGAGTGGGAGATGCGGGTACACATCTTCAGAAATACAGGCGTGTCGTACTCCTCGGACAACTCGAAGGCCAGCTTGGCAAAGCGGCAGGCCTCCTGGGAATCCGCCGGCTCCAGCATAGGCAGCTTGGCCGCGATGGCATACCGGCGGGAGTCCTGCTCATTCTGGGAGGAGTGCATCCCCGCGTCGTCGGCCACACAGATGACCATGCCCGCGTTGACGCCGGTATAGGAAATGGTAAAGAGCGGATCGGCCGCCACATTCACGCCCACGTGCTTCATCACGCAGGCAGAGCGCTTACCCGCCAGGGCCGCGCCGAAGGCCACCTCCATGGCGACCTTTTCGTTGGGCGCCCACTCGCAATAGATCTCGGGATACTGGGCCGCCTGCTCGGTAATCTCGGTGCTGGGGGTGCCGGGGTAGCTGGAAATCAAGCAGCAGCCAGCCTCATACAGACCGCGGGCCGCTGCCGCATTTCCCAGCATCAGTTTCTTCATGGAGCATGTCCCCTTTCTGGGATATCTGTCGAAAATCCAATGTTTTCAACAAGGAATTGATATATATATGTTTATATCATACCATTTCTTACCCGGTTCGTAAACGGATTTTCGCGACAAAATAATTGCTTTATCAGTTTTTTCTCCTACGAACTCCTTTTTTTCGTCAGCAAAAATCGATTTTTCTTCCAATTATATCCTATTTAGTCGAACTGGCGCGAATATTGCGATAAGTTTTTCGACCTATTTACCAGTTTTTGCTAATTTCCCCTTGAGTTCGCTGTCCCATTGTGGTAAATTATGGTTGACCGGTCGACATTACCTAATTTGGAACATTGAAACGGGGAAGGCAGAATTTCCGCCTTCCCAGGGGGGAGACACACACGCATGGAAAACAAGAAATCTGTTCTCATTGCCGACACCAGCGAGGAATTCCGCAGCATCCTGGCAGAAGCTCTGCAGAGCGAGGAGGGCCTGGAAGTGGTCGGTCAGACGAACGACGGACAGGAGGCCATTCGCCTGGCCCAGGAGCTCGCCCCTGATGTGCTGGTGATGGACCTGGTCCTGCATCGCATGGACGGGTACGACGTCCTGGATGCCATCCGCTCGCTTCCCATGAGCACCCTGATCCTGTCCGGCTTTGCCAGAGGCTCCATGGCCGACGAAGTGGCCGCCAAGGGCGGGGACTACTACATGATGAAGCCCTGCCGGATCTCTTCGATTGTCGAGCGCATCCGTCTGCTGGCCTCTCAGCACTGGTCTGAGGAAGATGCCGCCCCCGGCCTGCCTGTCACCACCCGGCAGACCCTGGAGGCCAACGTCACCGCCATCATCCACGAGATCGGGGTCCCCGCCCACATCAAGGGCTACCAGTACCTGCGGGAGGCCATCATTATGACCGTGGAGGACATGGATGTGATCAACGCCGTCACCAAGGTTCTCTACCCCGAGGTGGCCCGGAAGTTCGGCACCACAGCATCCCGGGTGGAGCGGGCCATCCGCCACGCCATCGAGGTGGCCTGGGACCGGGGCGACCTGGACACCCTGCAGAAATATTTCGGGTTCACGGTCAGCAACTCCAAGGGCAAGCCCACCAACAGCGAATTCATCGCCATGATCGCGGACCGGCTACAATTACAGCGGCGGCAGGGGTAACCTATACGAAATCTTTTGACATGATGACAAGAAAACACGCTTGATCTCCACGGCGGACGAGCCGGGAATCAAGCGTGCGTTTTTTTGCAAGTCCTTATTCATCGCAGGGTTTGTTTTGGGCCGCACCCCATTGCTCCCATCCCCATTTGCGGGTATAATGGAAGGGCAACAACAAGAATGGTACACACACGAAAGAGCATCTGATGCGCGAAAAGACATGGTCACTGATCGGAATGGCAGTCGGACCGATCGTAATACTCATTGGTCTTTTGTTTATGGCCACCCCAGCTGAGCCGGTTATCCCAGCGCAGGCAGCGGTCAATCTCCCAAATTCATGCAGGGGTGGAACCGATCCGCCCCTGTAAATTTCTGTGCCGTTTCTGTATTTTTTCTGTTGACAATCTGTGTTTGGGGTGGTATACTAGTTGCCGTAAAACAAAGTAGGAAGGTTCCGCCTGCCTCACCTCCCGCAATCGAGCGAAGAGGTCAATACGGTTAGACAGCAACCCCAGTGGATGCTTCTTTCCCTATGTGCGGATACCTTTCTCGAGGTATCCATTTTTTGTATCCAAAGGACTGGAGGTGCGTTCACTATCAGTAATCCGGCTCATCAGATCAACGAGGAGATTCGCGACAAGGAAGTTCGCCTGATTTCCGCCCAGGGTGAACAGCTCGGTATCATGTCTGTGGCAGAGGCTATGGAAAAAGCCAACGAAGCAGAACTGGACCTGGTCAAGATCTCGCCCAATGCCGTTCCCCCCGTTTGCAAGCTCATGGACTATGGTAAGTACAAGTTCGAGCAGACCAAGCGCGACAAGGAAGCAAAGAAAAACCAGCGGGTCGTAGAAATCAAAGAAGTGCGTATGTCCCCGGGAATCGACGTCAACGATTTCAATGTCAAGGTCCGCAACGCCCAGCGGTTCCTCGCCGACGGCAACCGTGTCAAGGTCGCAGTCCGCTTCCGCGGCCGCGAAATGGCTCACACCGACATCGGCAAGCGTCTGCTGGAAAAGTTCGCAGAAGACTGCGCAGAGGTGGCGACCATGGACAAGGAGCCCAAGCTGGACGGACGCCACATGACCATGTTCCTGTCCTGCAAGCAGAGCAAGGACAGCAAGAACAAAGACAACAAAAAGTAAAGGAGTTTTCCGCCATGCCTAAGATTAAGACTCACAGCGGCGCAAAGAAGCGTTTCTCCCTGACCAAGAGCGGCAAGGTCAAGCGCGCCCATGCTAATAAGAGCCATATCCTCAACAAGAAGACCACCAAGCGTAAGCGCGGCCTCCGTGCAGGCGCATATGCGGACAGAACCAACGAAGCCGCTATCAAGCGCATGATTCTGTACAAGTAAGAACCTGTACCAAACGTATTACCGACCGAATAATAGGAGGCTAACATACCATGGCAAGAGTTAAGGGCGCGATGATGACGCGCAAGAGAAGAAACAAGATCCTGAAGATGGCTAAGGGCTACTGGGGTGCTAAGTCCAAGCACTTCAAGATGGCTAACGAGCAGGTCATGAAGTCCCTGACCTACGCATACGTAGGCCGCAAGCAGAAGAAGCGCAACTTCCGTCAGCTGTGGATCACCCGTATCAGCGCAGCTTGCAAGATGAACGGCATGAACTACTCCAACTTCATGCACGGCCTGAAGCTGGCTGGCATCGAGATCAACCGCAAGATGCTGGCTGAGATGGCTGTCAACGACAAGGCTGCTTTCACCGCTCTGACCGAGCTGGCAAAGGCTAAGCTGGCCTGATTGTCCATAGAACATTAACTCCCCGAGGGAATGCCCTCGGGGAGTTTTTTTCGTTTATTCTTCCGTCCTGTGAGCCTTATAATACTGATAAGACGCCGCGGCAGGAACCAGCGCCAGCACCAGCACCATGGCTACCACCAGCCAGGGGCTCCGCAGGAAGGCGGTCAGGATGACGGCCAGACCGCCCACGGTCCAGATCTTCCCCGCCAGCCGGTGGGTGTAGTTCCAGTTCTCCTCGTCATGGAGGGTCCAGGGGAGTTTGATACCCATGGTGTAGTTCTGCTCACACTTGGGCAGGTAGTTGCCCACCACCACCAGGATCACACCCAGCACCAGAAGAACCAGAAAGTTCACATCCAGACCCATATTCAGGGCCGTGCCATAGGTGATGGATGCCATCAGCAGCGAAATCACCGGGCAAACCCAGATCATGACCCCCATGGGCTTCCCCTTGATATTCTTTCGCTTCGGGTCCCAGTGCATCATCGCCAGGCAGAAACCCTGTATAGCCGCCAGAAGAATGGGCAGAAAGAAAACGGCACAGGCCTTGCCTCTCCAGCCGTCCGCCTGCCCGTCAGCTCCAAAGTGGACGGGAACCTGATCAGGCAGCCGGTTCCACAGGATGAGACCCACCGCAATGGGCAGCAGGGTCACCAGGATGGTGGCGATCACAAGCCCCTTGTGCTCTTTAACGTAATTCATCGTCCTTGTCTCCTTTCAGTTCCGTGATCCAGAGCATGATCTCCTCCAGCACGGAGGTGTTCAGCTCATAAAAGATGTATTTGCCCTCCCGGTGATCCCGGATGAGCTCGGCTTCCTTCAGCACCGACAGGTGCCGGGAGATAGCGGCGGCGGTAATGGGAAACTGATCGGTAATCTCCCCCGCCGACCGACGTCCCGTCTTCAGCAGGTTCAGGATCTCCCGCCGGGTGGGGTCTGCCAGAGCCCGCAGGGTGTCTTGAAGTCCCACGATATCTCCCCTCTCATTTAACATTTAACCTAATTGTTAATTATATGCTACAACAAATCCCCCTTCCTGTCAAGGGGGATTTGTTCGCATCCGGGCGAACCGGGTTCGCCCGTTTTTTTAATGGAGATAGTTCAGGGGATCAATGGACACATCGTACTCGATCATCTCAAAGTGTAGGTGGCTGGGGCTTGCGCTCTCGGAGATGGCGGTGGTGCCCACGGTACCCAGGACAGTCCCAGCCTCCACGGCATCCCCCACCTGGACGTTCACAGACTCCGCCAGGTTGGCGTAACGGCTCTCCATCCCCCGGCCGTGGTCCACGGTGACGATCATGCCCAGCATGGGATCACGGGTCACGTCGGTGACGGTGCCGGTCCCACAGGCGCAGACCGGGGAACCCAGGTCTGCGGCGATGTCCAGGCCGTCGTGGGTCCGCCAGTCCCCCATGGTGGCGTCATAGGCAAAGACCTCCAGGCTGAAATCCCGGGCCACCTCGCCCTGGACCGGCCACACGTAGGCCGTGGAAGCCGCCGTCTCCTCATTGGGGGTGGTTTCCTTCTGAGGGGCGGGGTTCTCTTCCTTCTTGACTGGTTCTTCGGTCTCGGCGGCGTCCTCGGCCGCCTGGTCCTTCCCCGGATTCTGATCCGTGGGAGTCTTCTTCTCCGGCTGGTCCTTCGCCATCTCCACCTGGCCGCTGACGGCGGCGGCAGGGTCCGAACCAAAGCCGCCGGCCGCGCCGGTCAGTCCGCTGAATAAATAATAGCCCGAAATTCCAATTGCTGCGACGCAGAGGAACAGGACTATGTAAAAGCCCTTGCCCTCCATGAAGTCGCCCAGCCGATGCTGTGTGCGCTTTTGCTTCATAGGAAACCTCCCGTGTGCGAATTCTCGCAGCTTCCAGGTGGAAGCCGCCTTCGAAGCCTATTCTTGACCGGGATAGGATTTCCTATTCATTTTTTAGAAAAATTCCGAGAAAAATCACTCCACCCCGGTCAGGTCGAAGGCGGGGATGTACTCCGCTGTGGCAGCGCTCTCCTCCTGGGAGAAGCCGTCCAGGCCCAGGTTCTCCATATAGGCCACGGCCGCCCGGATCTCGCTTTTCCGCAGGCGGCGGTTGAGCTCGGGATAGTCTTCGGCCTTTCCCCAGGGGATGTACTGGCTCATCAGGGAGAACAGAACCGTGTGGGGCGGGAAGGTATTGGCCACCCAATCCATGACCTCCTTGGCTTGATTCAGGCGGCCGGGGAGAAGAAGATGGCGGATGATGACGCCGCGTTTCAGGATTCCCTGGCCGTCCATCTCATAGGGGCCGGTCTGGCGGACCATCTCCCGGATTGCGGCCTGGGCCACCGCCGGGTAGTCCCGGGCCGCGGCGTACTTTTTCGCCCCTTCCTCGTCGGGGTATTTGAAGTCGGGCAGGTAGATCTGCACCTTGCCCTCCAAGGCCCGGAGGGTCTCCACCTTGTCGTAGCCGCCGCTGTTCCACACCACCGGCACGGACAGGGGTTCCTCCAGGGCCTGGGCCACCACATGGGCGTAGTGGGTGGGGTTCACCAGGTCGATGTTGTGGGCCCCCTGGGCAATAAGCTCCTGAAAAATTTCCGGCAATCGGTCCAGGGAAACCGCTTTGCCGAAGTCCTGCTGGCTGATGCTCTCATTCTGGCAAAAGACACAGCCCAGGGAACAGCCGGAGAAAAAGACGGTGCCGGCCCCACGGGTTCCTGACAGGGGCGGTTCTTCCCAGTGGTGGAGGGCCGCTCGGGCCAGAACGGGATGGTCGGGCATCCGGCAGCGGCCCTTTGCCTGGGTGCGGTCGCCGCCGCAGCTCCGGGGACAGAGGGTGCAGCGGGTGGGATCATACTGTAACGTCATGGCAGTTCCTCCTCCACCAAGTTACGAAAGGATGCGAAGGCGCTGGGAATGGCAAACTGGTCCCGGAGGGCGGTCTTGTCCGCCCAGACCCAGCCCTGGGGCAGATCGGGAGATACAAGACGGCACTTCCGGGCGGTCATGCGCCACTCCACGTGAGTGAAAATATGAACCCCCGTCCCGGCAAATTCCGGTGCCCCGGCCCGGAGTCCCCAGGCGGACAGGGGATCAGGCACATCTGCCAGTTCGTTGGGATACTCCCACAGGCCGGCCAGCAGGCCTCTGGATGGACGGCGGCGGAGGGCCACCTTCCCCTCATAAAAGAGAAAATAAACCGTGCGCTCCTGGATCTTCCGGGGCTTTTTCGCCGGACGGACGGGGATCTCCCCGGTGGTTCCCTCCCGATGGGCCGCGCAGAAGTCCACCGCCGGGCATTTGTCGCAGAGAGGCGCACCGTTGGGCAGGCAGACCATGGCCCCCAGATCCATCATGGCCTGGTTGAACTGGCCGGGGCAGTCCAGGGGGATGATCTCCTGGAGGGCGGCGGTGAAATGCTTCTTCCCCTTGGCAGTGGTGATGTCCGTCCGGTCCCCCATAATCCGGGCGGAGACCCGCAGGAGGTTGCCGTCCACCGCCGGAACGGGCTGGCCAAAGGCGATGGAGGCCAGGGCGGCGGCGGTGTAATCCCCCACCCCGGCCAGGGAGCGGAGGGCGGCATAGTCCCCGGGGAATTCCCCCCCGAAGTCCGCCACGATCTGCCGGGCGGCCTTTTGCAGATTCCGGGCGCGGCTGTAGTAGCCCAGGCCCTGCCACAGCTTCATCAGTTGGTCCTCCGGGGCGTCAGCCAGGTCCCGGACGGTGGGAAATGCCTCCATGAACCGGGCAAAGTACCCCAGCACCGCCGCCACGCGGGTCTGCTGGAGCATGATCTCCGACACCCACACCCGGTAGGGGGTGGGCTCCCGCCGCCAGGGCAGGTCCCGGGCGTTCTCCCGGTACCAGGTCAGCAGGGGGATGGGAAGCAAAGACAAAGGATGTTCCATGGTGTTCTCCTCTTCGTTCAAGTTAAAAGGTCGGCCAGATCCCGGGGCAGGGGGGCTTTCAGTACAATCTCCCGGCCGGTGACGGGCTGTTCCAGCCGGATGGAGGCGGAATGGAGGGCAAACCGGTCGGGGAGCTCTTCCGTTTCCCTTCCATAGAGAAAGTCCCCCACCAGAGGGCAGCCCAGGTGGGCCATGTGGACCCGGATCTGGTGGGTGCGGCCGGTTTCCAGCTTTAATTGCACCAGACTGCGGCCCCTGCCGCTTTGCAAAACCTCATAGTGGGTCCGGGCGAAGGCCCCGTCCGGGGTCACCATCCGGCGGAGGACCGAGCCGGGCTCCCGGCCAATGGGGGCCTCGACGATCCCGACGGCGGGGTCGGGGACCCCCTGGCACACCGCCAGGTAGGTCCGGGCCAGCCGCCCCTCCTGGAGCTGCCGCTGAAGACCCTCGTGGGCGTGGGGGTGCTTGGCCACCGCCATGAGGCCGGAGGTCCCCCGGTCCAGGCGGTTCACGGGGTGAAAGGCCGCCACCAGGCCAATGCTCTCATAGTAGGCCATGAGAAAGTTGGCCAGGGTGTCCCCGTGGTGGCCCTGGCTGGGGTGGACGGGGGTCTGTCCGCCCTTGTTCACCACCAGCAGGTCCTCGTCCTCGTAGAGGATATCCAGAGGGCCGGGAACCGGAGCGATCTGGCCGCTGCCCACAAGATCCCCCACGGCCACAGACAGGGTCTGCCCCGCCCGAACCCGGGCGTTGGTAAAGACCGGACAGCCGTCCAGAAGGATGCCATCGGGCATCTGTTTTGCCCGGCGGACGCCGGAACCGGACAGACCCAGTTCCTTTCGCAGCAAGGTGTTTATATCCTTTCCCTCCTGGGAAGGATGGATAGACAAGAACAGTCTGCGCACGGCGGCCTCCTTTCATTTTTTTGTGGTAAATGGAATGTCTATATGATACACTGGAACCAGCTTGGTTTCCAGGAGGGATTCCCCATGCAAAAGAACAGCCAGAAGAAAAAAATCCCGTGGCAGAAGGGGCTCTTCTCCCTCGTCTTCGTTTTCATCGGCGGGATCTGCGGCCTCTGCATCGCCCATCACGTGGACAAACTCACAACCTCCGGCCAAGGGGCGGGCAACGCCCTCCTCACCTTCGGCCTGCTCCTGCTGGGCTTTCTGGCCGTGCTGTTTCTCCAGATCATCGTCCACGAGGGGGGGCATCTGGTCTTTGGCCTGCTGTCGGGCTATACCTTCTCCTCCTTCCGGGCGGGCAGCTTCATGGTCATCAAGCTGGATGGCAAACTTCGGTTCAAACGGCTGAGCCTGGCAGGCACCGGCGGCCAGTGTCTCATGGCCCCGCCGGATCTGGTGGACGGCAAAATGCCCTTTGTCCTCTATAACCTGGGCGGCTCTCTGCTGAATCTCATCTCCGCCGCCCTGTGCCTGATTCTGTACTTTCCTGCCCGGGCGGTTCCCTATCTTCCCCTCTTCCTGCTCATGGGGGCCATCGTAGGGGCGGTCTACGCCCTGATGAACGGCATTCCCCTGCGGTTGGGGGCTGTGGACAACGACGGCTACAACGCCTGGTCCATGGGCAAGGACCCCGCCGCCCTCCGGGCCTTCTGGCTCCAGCTGAAGCTCAACGCCCTGGTGACCCAGGGGGTTCGGCTGAAGGACATGCCCGAGGAATGGTTCCAGATCCCCGAGGGCGAGAACTTAAACAACAGCATGACCGCCGCCCTGGGGGTCTTCGCCTGCAACCGGATGATGGACGCCCACCGGTTCCAGTCCGCCCGGACAGCCATGGAGAATCTGTTGTCCACCCACTCCGCCCTCATCGGCATATACCGCAATCTTCTCCTCAACGATCTGCTCTACTGCGAGCTTCTTTTTGAAAACCGGCCGGACCGCATCAAGCGGATGCTCACCAAGGGCCAGAAGAAGTTTATGAAGTCCATGAAAACCTATCCGGCCATCCTGCGCACCGCCCATGCCTACGCCCTGCTGGCCCAACAGGACGAGAAAAAGGCAGCCCAGATCAAACAAAAATTTGAAACCATCGGCCGCGCCTATCCCTATCCCAGCGACTGGGAGAGCGAGAGGGAGCTGATGGATCTGGCAGAAGCCAAGGCCCGCACACAACAGGAGGTATGACTATGAACGCTATCATCATTTACGGCAGCTGCTACGGCGCCAGCCAAACATACGCCGAAGCCCTGTCGGAACAGACGGGCATCCCCGCCCAGTCCTTCCGTGAAGTAACGACCCTGGACCAGTACGACACCCTCGTGTACATCGGCGGTCTTTACGCCGGAAAGGTCCTGGGCCTGCCCCAGACCCTGAAGCGGGTCAAGGCTGCGGAAACCCTCCTGGTGGTCACCGTGGGGCTGGCCTCCCCCGACGACCCCGGCAGCATGCAGCAGATCCGCTCCAAGCTGAACCGGCAGGTCCCCAAGGCCCTGCTGGACAAGATGGAGCACATCCATCTGCGGGGGGCCATCGACTACGAAAAACTCTCCCTCCGACACACCATGATGATGTCCTTCATGGTATCCTATCTGAAACGGCAGCCCGCTGAAAAACAGACCCCGGAGACCAAGGATCTCATCGACACCTTTGGCCACAAGGTGGATTTCATGGACCCAGACGCCCTGGCGCCCATTGCCGCTCGGTTAAAGTAATAGTATACCATCTTCGTCGGGGTCCTGGCAACCACCCGGGGAACAAGCCGGAAATTCCCCATTCCATATTCTCCGCTCCTGCCGGCGATCACCCGTTCTCCCTCAGATAATATCTTGCTATTCCTGGGAAAGAATCGTATAATATATAGGTGCAAATATGCGATTTGACAGAAGGGAGGATTCTATATGGCTGACGTTCTCGGCGTCTATATCCACATTCCCTTCTGTAAGAGCAAATGCGACTACTGCGACTTCTACTCTCTGGCCGGCCACGAGGAGTTGATGGACCGCTACCAGAAGGCCCTCATCAACCACATCAAGGCCATGGCTCCCCTCCTGAAAGGCCGGCCGGTGGACACCATCTATTTCGGCGGCGGCACCCCGTCCTATTACGGGGAGAAGCGGCTGCGAGAGATTCTGGCCCTTCTCCAGCGGCAGCTGTCCGTCAGCCGCCAGGCGGAGATCACCGTGGAGTGCAACCCCGACAGCGTGGACTGGCGCTCCATGGCCCGGCTCCACCGGGCCGGGGTCAACCGCATCTCCCTGGGCATGCAGTCCGCCGACCCCCAACAGCTCCGGTGCATCCACCGCATCCACACCCCCCGGCAGGTGGAGCAGGCGGTAGCCGACATCCGCAAGGCGAAAATCGACAATCTGAGCCTGGACCTGATCTACGGCCTCCCCGGCCAGACCATGGCCGACTGGGAGACCACGTTGGCCAAAGCCATCCAGTTGGAGCCCGATCACCTTTCCTGCTACGGCCTGAAGGTGGAGGAGGACACCCCTCTGTCCCGCCGGGTGGCCCAGGGGCTGGAGCTGCCCGACGGGGATGAGCAGGCCGACCTGTACCTCCGGGCAGTGGACCTGCTGAACCAGGCGGGCTATCGGCAGTATGAGATCTCCAACTTCGCCAAGCCGGGCAAGGAATCCCGTCACAACACCAAGTATTGGCTGGGCCGGGAATATGTGGGCTTCGGCCCCGGCGCCCACTCCTACTTCCACGGCCGCCGGTTCTCCTACGTCCGGGATCTGGAGACCTACCTCCAAGGCCTGACCTCCAGGGACACGCTGCTGGACGAAAATCTCCCCGTCACCCTGCCGGAGCGAGCCCGGGAGTACATCCTCCTGCGCATGCGCACCCGCCGAGGCATCGAGGAGTGGGAGTACCGCCGCAAGTTTGGCCTGAACTTTGAGCCCATCGGCCGCCGGCTGGAATTTTTCGAGCGCTACCACTGGGTGGAGCAGTCCGACCGCCGCTGGCACTTTACCCCTGAGGGCTTTTTGCTCTCGAACACCCTGATTCTGGATCTGCTGGACGCCCAGTCAGACACGCTATGCGAATGTAAAAACTGGAAGGACCTGATCCACCCCCACGAGTCTGATCCCGACTGATTCATATATCCCCCGCGAAAGGAGACCCCCCATGAAATACGTACTCATCATCGGCGACGGCATGGCCGACAACCCCGTGCCCGCCCTGGAAGATAAGACCCCCCTCCAGGCGGCCAACATCCCCGTTATGGACGCCCTGGCCGCCAAGGGTGAAATGGGCAGCGTCATCAACTGCCCCGGCAACCTGCCCGCCGGCAGCGACACTGCTATCCTCTCCATCTTCGGCGCGGACCCCAAGGTCTGCTACACCGGCCGCTCCCCCCTGGAGGCCGCTGCCACCGGCATTCAGCTGAACCCTGGCGACGTGTCCTACCGCTGCAACATGGTGGCCTACGAGGACAGCGATCTGCCCTTTGAGGAGAAGAAGATCCTCTCCCACTCCGGCGGCTCCATTGAGGGCGACCAGTCCATCCAGCTGGTCACCGACCTGTTCCAGGACCCCCGGTTCCAGGCAGCCGCCCAGAAGGCCGGCATGGTAGTCCACCCTGCCGCCTCCTTCCGGCACATCGCCGTCCAGGCTCAGGCCAACATCACCGGCATCTCCCTGATCCCGCCCCACGACCACTTAGGCGAGGTCATCGGCCCCCTGCTCCCCTCGGGCAATGACAACGCCGCCGTGCTGAAGGATCTCATGAAGCTGGCCCACGAAGTGCTGGATCACCACCCCATCAACGAGAAGCGCCGGGCGGAAGGAAAACTCCCCGCCAACGGCGTGTGGTTCTGGGCCGAAGGCAGCGCCGTAGCTCTGGACTCCTTCTGGGACAAGTACCACAAGACCGGCTGCGTCATCTCCGCCGTCCCCCTGTGCTTCGGTATCGCCCGCCTGTCCGGCCTGGACGTCCGGGAGGTGGAAGGGGCCACCGGCGAGCTGGAGACCAACTACGAGGGCAAGGTGGAGGCCGCCCTGGAGGAGTTGAAGACCCACGACTTCGTGGCCATCCACGTGGAGGCCCCCGACGAGTGCACCCACAACGGCGATCTGCCCGGCAAGCTCCAGGCCATCGACTGGCTGGACAGCCGAGTGGTGGGGCCCCTGACCCGGTCTCTGGAGGCAGACGGCGTCGACTACCGCCTGCTGATCCTCTCCGACCACAAGACCCTCACCGCCACCCGGGGCCACGACGGCGATCCCGTCCCCTACCTGATCTACGACAGCCGGAAGGACTCCGGTCTGGGTCTCCCCTACAGCGAGGAATCCGGTCTGAAGGGCACCCTGTATCCCGAGGGCGCGCCCGTCCTCATGAATAAATTGTTTGAACTTTGATTCAAAATAAATCCCTGCAACTGCAACACCAAACCCGAGAGTATGGAGGAACACCAGATGAACAAAATCGCATTTTCCCCCGCAGATATCCTGCTGCCCGTTGACTGCGGCCTGGCCAAGTGGGCCGTGGTGGCCTGCGACCAGTACACCTCTCAGCCCGAGTACTGGGAGAGAGTGGACAAGTACGTGGGCGACGCCCCCTCTACCCTGCGCCTGATCCTGCCTGAGAGCAAGCTGGAGAGCGACAACGTGGAGGAGGAGATCCAGAAGATCAACGAAACCATGACCAAATACCTGGAGGAGGACCGCCTGCGTCCCTTGAACAACGCCCTGCTGTATATCGAGCGTAAGCTGGACAACGGCAAGGTCCGCTACGGTCTCATCGGCAAGCTGGATCTGGAGCAGTATGACTACTCCAAGGGCTCCGGCACCCCTGTCCGTGCCACCGAGGGCACCGTTCTGGAGCGCATTCCCCCCCGCATGCGGGTCCGCCGCAACGCTCCCATCGAGCTGCCTCACATCATGGTCCTGATCGACGACCCCGACAAGAACATCATCGAGCCCCTGCACGACCAGAAGAAGAACATGTCCATGGTCTACAAGACCACCCTCATGGAGCGGGGCGGCCAGATCGAGGGCTGGCTGCTGGACGACCAGCAGGCCCAGGAGGTCATCGACAAGATGAGCGTCCTGGCCGATCCCGACCGCTTCGCCAAGTTCTACCACGCCGAGGGCTACCCCGTCCTGACCTTCGCCATGGGCGACGGCAACCACTCCCTGGCCACCGCCAAGGCCTGCTGGGAAGAGCTGAAGCCCACCCTCAGCGAGGCTGAGCGGGAGAACCATCCCGCCCGCTATGCCCTCATCGAGCTGACCAACCTCCACGATGACTCCCTGGAGTTCGAGGCCATCCACCGTGTCCTGGTGGACGTGGACCCCAAGAAGCTCCTGGCTGACTTCCTGGCCGCTTACCCCGGCGCCCACTACGGCGAGGGCGAAGGCCACCAGATCAAGTACACCATGAAGGGCGAGTCCGGCGTGGTCACCGTTCCCAACCCCACCGCCCAACTGGAGGTCGGCACCCTGCAGTCCTTCCTGGACACTTACCTGAAGGAGAACGGCGGCAAGATCGACTATATCCACGGTGAGGACGTCACCGCCGAGTTGGCCAACCAGGACAACGCCATCGGCTTTATCCTCCCCGCCATGGGCAAGGATCAGCTCTTCCCCACTGTTATCTTTGACGGCGCCCTGCCCCGCAAGACCTTCTCCATGGGTGAAGCCCACGACAAGCGCTTCTATCTGGAGTCCCGTAAAATCAAGTGAGTCCTCTGACTCTGCAGGCCCCTGCCAAGATCAACCTGACCCTGGACATCCTGGGAACCCGTCCCGACGGCTACCATGAGATGGATATGGTCATGCAGTCGGTTTCCCTCTGCGATGAGATCACCCTGGATCTGGGCTCCCCCGGCGGAATCCGGGCGGAGTCCGGACTCCGGTTCCTGCCCAATGACAAGGGAAACCTGGCCGTGGCTGCCGCCCTGGCCTTCCGCAAGGCCACAGGCCAGACCTGGGAAGACCTCCACATCGGCATCAGGAAGCACATCCCGGTCTGCGCCGGCACCGCCGGCGGCAGCAGCGACGCCGCCGCCGTCCTGCGGGGTCTCAACGACCTCACCGGAGCGGGTCTCGACCGGGAGGCCTTAGCCAGGATCGGTCAGGAGGTGGGCTCTGACGTGCCCTACTGCGTCCTGGGCGGCACCGCCCTGGCCCGGGGGCGGGGCGAGATTCTCACCCCCCTGCCTTCCCTGCCGCCCTGCCACATCGTCCTGTGCAAGCCTGCCTTCTCCATCTCCACCCCGACCCTGTTCCGAGCCTGGGACAAGAAGAAACGCCGCCTGCGGCCGGATACCAACGGCATGCTGGAGGCTTTGGCTCAAGGCGATCTGGTGGGCGTCGGCCGCCGGATGTTCAACGTCTTCGAGGGCGTGCTGAATCCCCAGCAGCGCCGGGAGATCGAGAGCATCAAGAATGCCCTCATTCAAGCCGGCGCCCTGGGCTCCACCATGAGCGGCAGCGGTCCCACTGTCCTGGGGCTCTTTGACCGGGAGGACCTGGCCGGAGAGGCAGTCCGGCAGCTTCGGGAAACCTATGATGAGGTTTTTCTCACCCAGCCGGTATAATAAAACCATGATTTTCGGCCTCACAAAACGATGAAATCGTTTTATGGAAAATTGGTATAAGAATCAAAAACACCGTCCATACTTTCGGTATCCTACGAAAGCGGACGGTGTTTCTTATGACTGGATTACATAGCCTTTTGCATCAATTCCCCTGGCGGCGGGTCCTTCCCATCCTGTGCGCCCTGCTGGTCTGCACGGCCCTCTGGGCCGAAGCCGAACAGGCGGATCTGGCGGACAAAGTCATCCGCCTCCATGTGGTGGCCAACTCCGACTCCGACGCCGACCAGGCCCTAAAACTCC
Source organism: Oscillospiraceae bacterium (assembly GCA_016295225.1). Lineage (GTDB taxonomy): Bacteria > Bacillota > Clostridia > Oscillospirales > Oscillospiraceae > Evtepia. The sequence continues at coordinate 20,217 of JAEDLP010000008.1, forward strand.
GGGTTCGCGACGCGATCCTGGACGAAACGAACACCCTTCTCTCCGGCCGTGAGAGCGCTCAGGAGGCCGCTTCTATCCTCTGGGAGAATCTGACGGAGCTGGGCTGCACAGCCGCTGAGACCGTCTTTCAGGAGGGCTATCCCTATTCGGTGAAGGTCAGCCTGGAGGACGCGTGGTTCCCCACCCGGCAGTATGAGGGCGGCACCCTTCCCGCCGGAACCTACCAGGCCCTCCGGGTGGTCATCGGCTCAGGAGAAGGGAAAAACTGGTGGTGCGTGGTCTTCCCCTCCCTTTGCCTGCCGGCAGTCACCGAGTCCTCCGTTCAGGCTGCGGGACTCTCCGGCCAGGACTACGCCCTCATCACCGAGGAATCCCAGCCCTACGTCTTCAAGTTCAAGGCCCTGGAGTGGTGGGGGAACTGCAAGGGCTGGCTCACTGGCCAATCCTGATCTCCCTCTTGCATCCCGGACCGGTCTGTGGTACCCTCAAGGCAGAACAAACCACGGACCGAGAAAGGAGTTTTCTGTTATGACATTCGTCTGGACCACCATCCAAGTCAGCGACCTGGACCGCAGCCTAGCCTTCTACCACGACCTGCTGGGCCTGCCTCTCTGTGAGCGGTTCCATGGGACCGGCAACGAGATCGCCATGCTGGGCGACCCCCAGGGCACCAAGCTGGAGCTGCTGTGCGCCCCCGGCCCCCGGCCGGAAGTCCCCGGTCAGGGCCTCTCCCTGGGTCTGGCCCCGGAAGACATGGACGGGCTGCTGGCCAAGATACGGGCCCAAGGGCTGGAAGTCTCTCCACCCATATCTCCCAACCCCAGCCTGGTTTTCCACTTTCTCAAGGACCCCGACGGCTACACCGTCCAGTTGGTGAAGCAGTTGGGCTGACCTTCTGCCTCTCTGCTTTGGCGGCATGACCGTTTGTCATGCCGCTCTTTTTTCTTGCGTATTGCTATACTTTATAGTAATATAGAAGATAGCAAAGGAGGGATTCCCGTGTCATCCATTGATCTGGTCATTTTGGGTATCCTCATGGAGGGGCCCCAAAGCGCCTACGATATCCAAAAGGATGTGGAATATCACCACTTCCCCCGCTGGACAAGAATCAGCGTGCCATCTATCTACAAAAAGGTTCTCCTACTTAAGGAGAAGGGGTATCTGGACAGCACCCTGGTGAAAGGGGAACGCTTTGCCGACAAAGCCGTCTACTCCATCACCCCGGCGGGGCGGGAGCATTTCTCCCAGCTGATGGATCATTACGCCAGCCAGCCGGTTCCCTTGCAATTCGATTTTAACGTGGTCATCACCAACCTCAATAAGCTGCCGCCGGAGGAGGCCCATCCGCTGATCCGCCGGCTGCAAGAGAGTCTACAGAATGGGCTTCGGACCACTGCCCAATATGCCGACAAATACGCCCAAATCCCCCTGGTTGGCCGGAGCATTTTTGACCAGCAGGCCCGGCTCTATAAAGCCCTCCTCCAGTGGCTGGAGGACTTCGAGGCCCAGTTCACCGAGGAGGGCTGACCATGGACGCCAGCGCCTTTACCATCTTCTTCGAGGACCCCTTCTGGGTGGGCCTGTACGAGCGCACGGAGGAGGGCCGCTACACCGTCTGCCGGGTGGTCTTTGGCCCGGAGCCCAAGGACTATGAAGTGTACGACTTCCTCCTCAAGCATTGGCGGCAGATGCCCTTCAGCCCCGGCCTGGAGGCCGCCCGGGAGGGCCCCCAGCGGAAGAATCCCAAGCGTGTCCAGCGGGAGATCCGTCATTCCCTGTCCTCCAGCCCCACCGGCACCAAGGCCCAGCAAGCCCTGGCCCTTCAACGGGAGGAAAACAAGCAGATACGCAGGACCCGCAGCCGTGCGGAAAAGGAGGCAGAGGAAACCCGCAAGTACGCCCTGCGTCAAGAGAAGAAGAGAGCGAAACACCGGGGGAGATAAGATCACTCCCTGTCATAAAGAGCAAGCGCCCTGCACCTTTGTCAAAAAGTAGGGCGAGGTGTCCTCACCCCGCCCTAAAAAATTATTTATCCGTGTTCCCGGCCGCTGATCTCCGTAACTGTCAGGCAAAAGACGCAGGTCTTGGCCAGAACGCTTTCCGGGAATTCCCAATCCCCCCGGCCGGTGAACTGCTCCATGATGGCCGCCAGCCCGGCGGTCTTTTCCGCAGGCGTTGTGAGTTCCTCGATGGTTCCCTCGCCGATGACGCACTGGTAGGTCATGGCGAAGTCGCAGGCCTTCTCGTTGGGCTTCACCCGGCGGTTAACGTCCAGCTCAAAGCCCGCGTACCCTAGGCTGCGGCACAGATCTACCTTCCGTCCGGCAGCGGCACTGTGGAAGTAGAACTTCCGCACTCCATCCTGGTGGACGAAGCCAAAGCTCAGGGGCACAATGTAGGGGTGGGTTCCGTCAGCAAAGGCCAGGCGGATGCAGTCACTGCGGTTGATGATGGCGTCGATCTGTTCCGGCTCGGTGACAGCCAGGTCTTTTCTTCTCATTTCCATAAATTTTTCCCTCCTATTTTTTCATTGTGATTCCGATTTTTGCTTCCATGTGGTATACTCATCATAATGCCAATAAAATATTCTTATCAGAAAATAGTATAAACTCCAAGCGACTTTATGGCAAGAGGCTGCAAACAGAAAAAGGGAGGAATGGTACTTGGATTATCTGAAACGAGCAGGCGAGCTGTATGAAGAGACGGTGGCAAACCGGCGCTGGCTCCATCAAAACCCGGAGATCAGTATGGATCTTCCCAACACCTCGTCATTCATTTGGAAGAAACTGACGGAGATGGGCTATGCCCCCAAGCGTTGCGGCGGCGACGGCATTGTGGCCACCGTGGGCAAGGCAGGAGGAAAAACCATTCTGCTGCGCAGTGATATGGACGCCCTCCCCATGGGAGAGGAGAGCGGGCTCCCCTTTGCCAGCACTTGTGGTGCGGCCCACACCTGCGGCCACGACTGCAATGCGGCGCAGCTTTTGACGGCAGCCAAGCTGCTGAAGAAGAACGAAACCGCCCTTTCCGGCATGGTCAAGCTGGTGTTCCAGCCCGGGGAGGAAACCTTCCTGGGAGCCAAGGCCATGATCGCTGACGGTCTTCTGGAGGACCCAAAGCCCGACGCGGCCTTAAGCTTTCATGTCACCTCCGGGCAAACGCCCCCCTCTGTTTTTATCTACAACGCCACCGGAACCATGATGAACTCCGTGGACGGTTTTCGGATCAGAGTGCAGGGCAAAGGCGCCCATGGCGCCTATCCAGAGCGGAGTGTGGACCCCATCAACATTGCCGTCCACATCTATCTGGCCCTGGAGTCCATCGTGGCTCGGGAGATCACATCCACCCAGGCCAGCGTAATGACGGTTGGACTCTTCAAGGCCGGCGACGCCTAAAACATCATTCCGGAGACGGCTGAACTGCAGGGCTCCATCCGCAGCGAATCACCCGAGCAGCGGGAGCTGCTGGTCCGCAGACTGAAGGAGGTCTCCCAGAGCGTAGCGGAGACCTACCACGGTACTGCCCAAGTGGAAATGATCGCCGAGGTACCGCCCCTGATCTGTGATCCCGATATTACGAAGAAATTTGTCGCTTATATGAAGGAATTGGACGTACCTGGACAGGCCGCCTTCCCCGATATCAAGGCCACCGCCTCCGACGACTTTTCCTGTGTCCTGGAGCAGATCCCCGGCGCGTATATCTACCTTTCCGCAGGCTTCCCGGATGGGCCGGCCACCCAGCAGCACAGTCCTGATGTGTTGTTTAACGAGGAAGTTCTCCGGTTCGGCCCCGCCTATTTCGCCCACTGCGCCACCCGGTGGCTCGAGGAAGCCTCCGAATCGACAGAATAAGGGCAACAAAAAAGGACAACCAAATGGTTGTCCTTTTTTGTGTTGGCGTTACCTATTTTTCCGGCCCGTCTCCAGGCAAG
>JAEDLP010000119.1 GCA_016295225.1 Oscillospiraceae bacterium
CCCTCGACCTCCGGCGTGACAGGCCGGCGTTCTAACCAACTGAACTACCGCGCCAGATGGTGTGGTGGGAACAACAGGGCTCGAACCTGTGACCCCATGCTTGTAAGGCATGTGCTCTCCCAGCTGAGCTATGCTCCCGTCGTGTCTCTCAAGAGGTTTACCCCCAAGCGACGAAATTTATTATACCTATGAAGGGTCTGTTTGTCAATAGTTTTTTGTGAAAATTTTGGGGCTTTTTGAAAGAAGTCTGTCGGGTCCGTTTCGGAAACGGACCCGACAGACAGGTTCTCACAGGGAAGCCAGCAGTTCCTCCAGGTCCTCCTTTTCGAAGACGTGGACAGCGTCGCAGAACTGGCAGGTCATCTCGGCCCGGCCCACTTCGTCGATGAGAGACTTGAGCTCGGTCCTGCCCATGCTGATGAGGGCGTTGCGCATTCTCTCCCGGCTGCAGTAGCAGCGGTACTCTACGGGAACCGTCTCCAGCACCTCCAGATCAAAGTCAGCCAGCACGTCCTTCAGCAGGTCTTCCGCCGTGACTCCCTTGCTCAGGTGGTTGGTAACCTGGCCCACTCGGTTGATCCCCGCCTCGATCTTGTCAATATCCGCCTCGCTGGCCCCGGGCAACAGCTGGATGAGATAGCCGCCGGCCGCCGCCACGGACAGGTCCCGGTCCACCAGGACCCCCAGAGCGCAGGCAGTGGGAATCTGCTCACTCTCGGCAAAGTAAGCGGTGACGTCCTCCGCAATTTCACCGGAGACCAGAGGAATGGTGCCTACATAGGGCTCCTTCATGCACAGGTCCTTGATGACGGTGATGGCACCCTGGGTGCCCACAGCGCCGCCCACGTCCAGCTTGGCAGGGCCTTTCAGGGGCAGCTCCACCTGTCCGTTCTGCACATAGCCCCGCACGTTGCCGTCGCTGTCAGAGACCGCCAGGATGTTACCCAAGGGGCCGCCGCCGCTGATGCGGACGGTGACGGAGCCGTCCTTCTCCTTCAGCTGCTGGCCCATCATGGAGGTGGCCATCAGGGTGCGGCCCAGAGCCGCCGTGGCCACGGGGAGGGTGTTGTGAATCTCTCTGGCCCGCTGAACCAGGTCATGACCCTGGATGGCCATGGCTTTCACCGGCGCATCTTTTGCGATCATTCGTACAATATAATCCATGGTTGATGTTCTCCTAAAGTATCGATGTGTGTCATTTCGGTTTGCGGGCGGTAAAGAAGATCCGCTCCTCCCCCGCCTTCGGTTTCCGGAATTTCAGATTCCCGTACTGGCGGATCTCCACAAATCCCGCTTCCTCCAGGAAGGCCGTCAGCTCCTCCGGGGTGTAGGCGTACTCCTCGTGGATCTCGCCGTCCCGCACCCAGAGGTCATCCTCTTCCAGTTGGAAGACGTCCATGGCGTAGGTGCAGATCCGGCGGCGGCGGTCGTATTCCGTCCGCCAGACGCAGTAGGCCTCCTCGGTCTCGTCCAGGAACATGCCGCCGTCCAGGCTCTCCAGATGACTGGGGGTGTGGACGTCAAAGACAAACAGGCCGCCGGGCTCCAGAAACAGCCGCACCCTCTGGAAGGCCTTTCGGAGCTTGGCGGGCTTGGTCACGTGGTTCACGCTGTCCAGCAGGCAGACGCAGGCGTCCACCGTGCCGTACAGATCCAGCTTTTCCATGGGCTGGCACAGGAAGATGGGGGGCTCCACCCCCTCCGGCAGCGTCTTCTCCGCCGCCATGGCCAGCATCTCGGGAGAGAAATCCACGCCGATCATCTCATAACCCCGCCGGGCCAGCAGAAAGGACATGGTCCCCGTGCCGCAGGCCAGGTCCAGCACCGTGTGAATGGGGGTTTTCTCCCGGGCAAAACACTTCTCCAAAAAATCCGCCCAGGCGGGGTAGTTCACATCCTCCGTCATGGCGTCGTAGCAATTGGCCAAAGCGTTGTAGGTTGCGTCGAAATCATTCACAGCTTTTTCTTCTTCTCCTCCTCCCAGAATGCGTCCATTCTGGGCAAAATAGCCTGGTAGCCCTCCGCGCCGTACTGGAGGCAGCGGTTGACCCGGCTGATGGTGGCGCTGCTGGCCCCGGTCCGCTTGAGAATGTCCTGGTAGATCATCCCCTCCCGCAGATACATGGCCACTTCGATCCGCTGCTCCATGGCCTTCAGCTCGCTCACGGTGCACAGATCCTGCAGGAACCGGCGGCACTCCTCCACGCTCTGGAGCTGGAGCAGGCTTTCGTACAGCAGGTCGTTATCCGCCTTTGGAGATTTCTTCATGAAATGCTCCTCCTTCGTGCTTCAATTACTTTCATATTTTATCAAGGTAAATTGCGAATGTAAATAGACAGATAGACGGAATTTATGGTCGAAAAGAAAATAAAATGAAATTTTCCTTTCGACATCTTGCATTCCCATTATCTCAGGATTATAATAAGATATATTTTAAATAACCTACTGTTTTCATTCCGAAAACGGGTGCTGACAGCATGCAGCCGCCAGCGATCATTGTTAGGAGGAATCCTCATGGTAAAAGCAATTGTCGGCGCCAACTGGGGCGACGAGGGCAAAGGAAAAATCACCGACCTGATGGCAGAGCAGTCTGACATCGTCATCCGCTATCAAGGCGGCGCCAACGCCGGTCACACCATCATCAACGATTACGGCCGCTTCGCCCTGCACACCCTGCCCTCCGGCGTGTTTTACACCCATATCACCAACATCATCGGCAACGGCGTGGCCCTGGATATCCAGAAGCTGGCGGCAGAGCTGGACAGCCTCACCCAGGCCAACGTCCCCGCCCCCAACCTGATCGTCTCCGAGCGCGCCCAGCTTCTCCTGCCCTACCATGTCCTCCAGGACGCCTACGAGGAGGAGCGCCTGGGCGGACATGCCTTCGGCTCCACCAAGAGCGGCATCGCCCCCTTCTACTCCGACAAGTACGCCAAGATCGGCATCCAGGTCTGCGACCTCTTCGACGAGGCCCGTCTGAAGGAACGGTTAGAACGGGCTGTGGAGATCAAGAATATCCTCTTTGAAAACATGTACCACAAGCCCGCCATCGACGCGGAGGCCCTCTTCACTCAGCTGCTGGACCTGCGGGAAACCATCCGCCCCTACGTGGGCGACGCGGTATCCTTTGTGCACCAGGCTCTGAAAGAGGGAAAGTCCATCCTTCTGGAGGGTCAGCTGGGGGCCATGAAGGACCCCGACCTGGGTATCGTTCCCATGACCACCTCCTCTCATACCCTGGCCGGCTTCGGCTGCGTAGGCGCGGCCATTCCCCCCACGGCTGTGGAGGACGTGATCTGCGTATCCAAGGCCTACTCCTCCTGCGTGGGGTCCCAGACCGAGCCCTTTGTCAGTGAACTGCTGGGAGAAGCCGGCGACGAGCTCCGCCGCCGGGGCGGCGACAAGGGTGAGTTCGGCGCCACCACCGGCCGCCCCCGCCGGGTGGGCTGGTTCGACGCGGTGGCCACCCGCTACGGCTGCATGATCCAGGGGGCCACCCAGGTGGCTCTCACCTGTCTGGACGTGCTGGGATACCTGGACGAGATCCAGGTCTGCACCGCCTATGAGATCGACGGCAAGATCACCAGGGACTTCCCCGTCCCTGCTCTCCTGGAGCGGGCCAAGCCGGTCTTTACCACCCTCCCCGGGTGGAAATGCGATGTGCGGGGCGTCACGGAATACCAGGACCTCCCCGCCGAAGCAAAGGCCTATGTGGACTTCCTGGAGCAGGAGATTGAGACCCCCATCAAGATCGTCTCCACCGGACCCAAGCGTCACGAAATTACCCATCGACTCTGATAGTACTCCTCCATTATAGGAAGAGCGGGTACCAGAAAATCTGGTACCCGTTCTTCCTTTTTGACGGAAATCCTTCACTTTGTTTTCTCCATTTCCTCCCGCAGCTTTCCCAGGGCCTTCTTCTCCAGGCGAGATACTTCCCGCCGCGCCTATTGTAAACGATTTGCCCTAAGAAATCGCTTCCAGTTCATGGAAGCGGAATTTGATGATGATTTGTTTGTCTTCGGTCAGTTCCACTCGCTCGATGAGGCTGACCAACAACTCTCTGCTGGCGTAAGCAGAATCCAAAAACTGCTGAACCAACTCTCCCGCTCGGTCTTCGGTGGTGACCGGGCTTTCCTTTTGTGCTTCCAGCTCTTTTAGCTTCTCTTCCAAAGCGGTGCGCTCCATCTTGACACGCTGATAAATCCGTTCGAAATCGGCTTCCGCAAGCAGGCCAGTCAAACGATCCATGTACATCTTATCCAGGTTGGCAGTCATGCTATCAATCTTACCGTGAAGCATCTGAATATCAGCTTCGTGACTTTCCGCCTTTCGCGCCTCTTCCACAGCAGCTGCGGCAATGGACTGCAGCTTTTCTGGATCAAGGTAAGCTTCACAGACCTCCCGCACTTTGGCGATCACCGCATCGGTGACCGTCTTCTCCTTGATGGAGTGGCAGGTGCAGGCCCCCGCCTTAGTGAACCGCTGATAGGTCCGGCAGACGAAGTACAGCACATCCTCTCCCCTGGCGTTCTTGCGGTTGAGCACCGCCAGCGGGTAGCCGCACTCGTGGCAGAAGATGATGCCTTTCAACAGAAAATCATAGGTCCTGCTGCGGGTGTGCTTGCGGCTGTTCACCAGCATCCGCACCTTGCGGAAGGTCTCGGCATCGATCAGCGGCTCATGGGTGCCCTCCACCACCACCCAGTTTTTCCGGTCCTGTTTCAGGCACTTCTTGGATTTATAGCTGATCTTCACGCTGCGGCCCTGGACCATGTTGCCGATATAGGTCTCATTTTGCAGCATATCGGAGATCCGCTCGCTGGACCAAAGACCGGTGTATGGGCCGGGTTTGGCAACCGGCAGGCCCGCATAGGTGGCCGGGGTGGGAAC
>JAEDLP010000009.1 GCA_016295225.1 Oscillospiraceae bacterium
GGGTCTCCACGGCGGACAGGAGGCTCTCGTCAAAGTCCCCCTCGGAAAACTCCCCTCGGATGGCCGCGTCCAGCATCCGGTCCAGGGTTTGGAGTGTATGCTTCTCCCGGCTCCGCCGCCACAGGCCATAGCCCACCCCGGCCAACCCCAAAACCAGGGTGCAAATCAGCAAGAGTATCATGTCAGGTCACCGCCCAGGTGTAGCCAATGCCGTAGACCGTTTTCAGGTACCTGGGCCGGGAGGGGTCGTCCTCCAGCTTGTTCCGCAGGCGTTTCACGGTGACGGACAGGGCGTTTTCCTCCACGAACTCCGCCCCGTCGGTCCACACCCGGTCCACCAGGTCGGCCCGGGCCAGGGTAATCCCCCGGTTCTCCACCAGGGCCCGCAGGAGCTTTTGCTCGGTCTTGCTCAGATCCACCGGCCGGCCGTCTTTTCGGTACTCCATCCGGTCGAAGTCAAAGGTAAAGCCCTCCAACTCCACCACCCCGGGCCGGGCGGCCTTGCCCCGGCGGAGCTGGGCGTTGACCCTGGCCCTTAGGACGGCCAGGGAGAAGGGCTTTGTGATGTAGTCATCGGCCCCGGACTCCAGCCCGGTGACGATGTCGGTCTCCATATCGTTGGCGGTCAGGAGGATCACCGGAACCTGCCCCCGGACCTGACGCAGCAGGTTCAGCCCGCTGCCGTCGGGGAGGTTCACATCCAGAATCAGCAGTTCAAAGCCCCCGGCGGCCAGGGCTTCCCGTCCCCCGGCCAGGGTGCGGCAGAGGGTCACGGGCCGGGTCTCCCCTTGCAGGGCCAGGCGGATGCCCTCTCCCAGGGCCGGGTCATCTTCCAAAAGCAGCAGCCGTTCCATGTCCGGCCTCCTTCCGTGGTTTCATGGGGACAGTATACCACGGGTTTTGAAAAAACGCAAAAGGACGGGAGCCCGTGGGACTCCCGCCCTGGGAAGATGGCGTTATGTGGCGGTGTGGGCGCCGGACATATAATTGATGAACTGCTGGGCGGTGCGGCCGGAGATGCCCCCGTGGCGGAGCTCCCACTTGTTGGCCTCGGCCAAAATCTCCTGGTCGGTGGCCTCTACCCCCGCCCGGTGGGCCAGGGACAGAACCATGTCCTTGAACTGGTTGTGGTTGGGAATGGAGTAGTGGATGCGGGTGCCAAACCGGGCGGACAGAGAGAGCTTCTCCTCCAGGGTGTCCGACCGGTGGACGTCGTTCTCGTGCTCCATGTCCCCCCGGTCCTTCCAGGTCTCCCGGATCAGGTTCCGGCGGTTGGAGGTGGCGTAGAGAAGGACATTGTCGGGCTTGGTCTCCACGCCTCCCTCGATGACGGCCTTGAGGAACTTGTACTCCACCTCGTTCTCCTCAAAGGAGAGGTCGTCAATGAAGATGATGAACCGATAGTTGCGGTTCTTCACCATGGCGATGACGGCAGAGAGGTCCTGGAACTGGTGCTTGTAAATCTCGATCATTCGCAGGCCCTGGTCGTAGTATTCGTTGATAAGGGCCTTGACGCTGGAGGACTTGCCGGTGCCGGCATCGCCGTAGAGCAGGGCATTATTGGCGCTGCGGCCGGCCAGGAAGGCCTCGGTATTCCCACGGAGCTGGGCCTTCTGAGCCTCGTAGCCGATGAGGTCAGAGAGCATAACCTTGTCTGTGTTGTAGATGGGGATGAGACTCACCCCGTCGGGGCCAGACTTGATGCGGAAGGCCTTGTTGAGCCCGATAAGGCCCACGCCGTACTGGCGGTAGTGGCCGGTGACCAGGGTGAAGAATTCCTCCTCGTCCCGGGCGGCGGCCAAACGGCGGCTCAGGTCCCGGACCTTCTCACTGACGTTCTTGTTGTACCGCCGCTCGTGCTTGTAAATGGACTTGTATCGGCAGAGGGTGGAGAAGCAGTCGATGCCCAGGTCCCGCTCGATGGGGCCGAAGTCATAGTGGAACAACGCCCGAAAGACCTTGAAGTCGTTCTTGGCAAAGTGGTTCACGGAGCCGTCCAGCTCCCCCACCCGCTCGGTGATGAGGCTGAAGGAGTTCTCGTTGGTCATCAGCAGGAAGGTCAGGTAGTTCTGCCACAGGTTTTCGTCAAACCCGTAATCGGTGGCCAGGTCCAGCAGGGCCTTTACCTGGTCGTAGATCCCCCGAACCAGGACCTGCCGGGGGCAGTTGTTGCCCTTCCAGTCCTGGAAGAGCTTGGCGAGTTTCATCAAAATGCTGTCCTGGCCCAGATCGCCATAGAGCAGCAGACGGGATGCAAGTTGGTCCATAGTAAGATATCCTCCTGATTTAAACAGAAGCCCCCCTTGTCAAAGGGGGGCTTTGGGGGGTGATTATTCGACAATTACGCGCCAGCCGAACTTATCCTCCAGCTTGCCCAGCTGGATGCCGGTGACGGTGTCGTAGATCTTCTGGCTGACGGGGCCGATCTTGCCGCCGCCGATGATCATCACGTCATCCTTGTAGCGCAGCTTTCCCACAGGGGAGATGACGGCGGCGGTACCGGTGCCGAAGCACTCCTCCAGCTTGCCGTCCTTCTGGGCCTGGATCAGCTCGTCCACGGAGATGCGGCGCTCCTCCACCTCCATGCCCCAGTCCCGGCAGAGCTGCAGGACGGAGTTCCGGGTGATGCCGGGCAGGATGGAGCCGTTGAGCATGGGGGTAACGATCTTGCCGTCGATCTTGAAGAAGATGTTCATGGCGCCCACTTCCTCGATGTACTTGCGCTCCACGCCGTCCAGCCACAGCACCTGGGAGTAGCCGTCGTCGTGGGCCTTCACCTGGGCGGCCAGGGAGGCTGCGTAGTTGCCGCCGGTCTTGGCGAAGCCCATGCCGCCCCGGACAGCGCGGACATAGTCGTCCTCGATCCAGATGCCCACGGGTTCCAGGCCGGACTCATAGTAAGCCCCGGAGGGGGACAGGATGATCATGAACAGGAAGGTGTCGGACACGTCCACCCCCAGGAAGGGCTCGGTGGCGATGATGAAGGGGCGGATGTACAGGGAGGTGCCAGGCTCGGTGGGGATCCAGTCCTCGTCCACCTTGACCACGGCCTTGACAGCCTGGACGAAGTCCTCCACGGGAATCTGGGGGATGCACAGACGGTCGTTGGTGTCATTGGTGCGCTTGCCGTTCATGTCGGGGCGGAAGAGAAGGGTCTCGCCGTGGATGCCCTTGTAGGCCTTCAGGCCCTCAAACATCTCCTGGCCGTAGTGGAAAACCATAGCGGCGGGGGACAGGGTCAGGTCCTGGTAGGGGACGATGCGGGGATCGTGCCAGCCCTTGCCGTTGGTGTAGTTCATGATGAACATATGATCCGTGAAAATTTTACCGAAGCCCAGTTTGCCGGTGGGCTTTTCCTTGGGGTTCGTCGTTCTTTCGATCTTGATATCTAACATTTGAAATACTTCCTTTCAAAAGAGGTTTGAAACTTACACTTCCAGGATGGCGCCCTTATCGGCGGAGGAGACCATCTTGGCGTATCTTGCCAGATAGCCGGTCTTGACCTTGGGCTCGGGGCAGACCCAGGCGGCCCGACGGGCGGCCAGCTCCTCGTCGCTGACCTTCATGGAGATGGTGTGGTTGGGGATGTCGATGGCAATGATGTCGCCCTCCTGAACCAGACCGATGTTGCCGCCGCTGGCTGCCTCAGGAGACACGTGGCCGATGGATGCGCCGCGGGTAGCACCGGAGAACCGACCGTCGGTGATGAGGGCCACTTCCTTGTCCAGACCCATGCCGGCGATAGCAGAGGTGGGGTTGAGCATCTCCCGCATGCCGGGGCCGCCCTTGGGGACCTCGTAGCGGATGATGACCACGTCGCCGGCCACGATCTTGCCGGCGTAGATGGCGTTGATGCAGTCCTCTTCGCTGTCGAAGACCCGGGCAGGACCTTCGTGGACCATCATCTCGGGGGCCACGGCGGACTGCTTGACCACGCAGCCGTCGGGGGCCAGGTTGCCCTTCAGCACGGCGATGCCGCCGGTCTGGGTGTAGGGGTTCTCAATGGGACGGATAATCTCGTGGTTCCGGTTGACCACGCCCTCCAGGTTCTCGGCGATGGTCTTGCCAGTGCAGGTGATGAGGGAGGTGTCCAGCAGATCCTTCTTGGTCAGCTCCTTCATGACGGCGTAGACGCCGCCGGCCCGCTCCAGATCCTCCATGTAAGTGTTGCCGGCAGGGGCCAGGTGGCACAGGTTGGGGGTCCTGTCGGAGATCTCGTTGGACATGTCGAAAGAGATCTCAATGCCGCACTCGTGGGCGATGGCGGGCAGGTGGAGCATGGTGTTGGTGGAGCAGCCCAGGGCCATGTCGATGGTCTCGGCGTTGTGGAAGGCGGCCTCAGTCATGACGTCCCGGGGACGGATGTCCTTTTCCACCAGTTCCATGATCTTCATGCCGGCGTGCTTGGCCAGACGCAGACGGGCGGAGTGGACGGCAGGGATGGTGCCGTTGCCCCGGAGTGCCATGCCGATGGCTTCGGTGAGGCAATTCATGGAGTTTGCGGTGTACATGCCGGAGCAGGAGCCGCAGGTGGGGCAGGCGTTGTTCTCATACTCCTCCACCCCTTCCTCGTCCAGCTTGCCGGCGTAGTAAGCGCCCACGGCCTCGAACATGTGGGAGAGGCAGGTGCGGCGGCCGTCGTTGAGGGTGCCGGCCAGCATGGGGCCGCCGGAGACGAAGATGGTGGGGACGTTGACCCGGGCGGCGGCCATCAGCAGGCCGGGGACATTCTTGTCGCAGTTGGGGATCATCACCAGGCCATCGAACTGGTGGGCCATGGCCATGGCCTCGGTGGAGTCGGCGATGATATCACGGGTAACAAGGGAGTACTTCATGCCGGTGTGGCCCATGGCAATGCCGTCGCAGACGGCAATGGCGGGGAACTCCACAGGAGTACCGCCGGCGGCCCGGACGCCGGCCTTGACGGCCTCGGCGATCTTGTCCAGGTTCATGTGGCCGGGGACGATCTCATTATAGGAGCAGACCACGCCGATCAGGGGCTTTTCCAGTTCCTCCTTGGTGTAGCCCAGGGCGTAGAGCAGGGAGCGGTTGGGGGCGGCAGGGATGCCTTTCTTTAAAATATCGGAACGCATAGCGGTGTCCTCCTCAAAATTTATCTACAAGTTGTATGACTACACTTGAATTGTCTGACTATATATTATATGATAGGGTTAGTCTTGTCAAGAAGATTCTGCCCCGGCGGGGCGGAATTCAGGAGGAACCCATGGAAAAGAAGAATTTGTCTCAACAAACCGCCGACCGTCTGTACAATATGATCGTGGTGGAGCGCCGCCTGGCCCCCGGGGAAAAACTCCCCAACGAGGTGGATCTGGCCCGGGAGCTGGGGGTCAGCCGCACCACCTTGCGGGAGGCCCTCCACGCCCTGGCCTCCCGAAACATTCTGGAAGTCCGCCGGGGGCGGGGAACCTTTGTCTCCCCCCAGGTGGAGCACATCAATGACTTTGGCTTCTCCGATCTGGATCAGGTAAAGGGGCAGCTCCGGGACCTCTTCGAGCTGCGGCGGATCTTTGAACCCTCCGCCGCCCGGCTGGCCTGCCTGCGGGCCTCTGAGGAGGAAATGGCGGAGATTCTGGCCTGCGGTGAGCAGGTGGACCGGTGCATCCGGGAAAACCAGGACCGGACCCAGGCAGACCGGGAGTTCCACGCCGCCATCGTCCGGGCCACCCACAACGAGTTCATGATGCGCCTGCTGCCCATGATCAACCAGGCGGTGGAGGCAGCGGTGATCTCCGGGGAGCACAAGGACCAGCTGGCCGAGGACACCCGCCGGGACCACGCCCTCATCATGGATTTTTTCCAGAAGCGCGACGCCTCCGGGTCGGAGCACGCCATGGCCATCCACATGCACCACAGCATCGACGTGATGGGTTTGGAGGGGTGAAGGTTCCACCTATATCCCCGCGTCGCCCTCTCCGTCACGGCTTCGCCGTGCCAGCTCTCCCAGAGGGATCGCCAAGTCATCTGTGGCACACTCCCCCCGCCCTACAACCCGCAATACACAAAAATAGGCTCTCCCGAACGGTTCGGGAGAGCCTGTTTTTCAGTCTCATGGAGCCCAGCGAAGCAGGTCCATAAAGTCCTTTTTAGTTAGAAGCGGTATCGGGATCGGAGTCGTCGCCCCACAGCATGTTCTTCCGCAGCTCAGCGCCCACGGTCTCCATCTGGTGCTTGGCCAGGATGCCGCGCTTGGAGTTGAAGAAGGTACGGCCGTTCTTGTTCTCGGCAATCCACTTGCCGGCGAAGGTGCCGTCCTGGATGTCGTTCAGAACTGCCTTCATGTTGGCCTTAGTCTGCTCATAGGGCAGGACGCGGGTACCGGAGACATACTCGCCATACTCGGCGGTATCGGAGATGGAGTAGTTCATCATGGCGACGCCGCCCTTGTTGATCAGGTCGATGATGAGCTTCATCTCGTGGATGCACTCGAAGTAAGCGTTCTCGGGCTCGTAGCCGGCTTCCACCAGAGTCTCGAAGCCCAGCTTCATCAGTTCGACCACGCCGCCGCACAGGACAGCCTGCTCGCCGAACAGGTCGGTCTCGGTCTCGTCGCTGAAGGTGGTCTCCATAACGCCGGCACGGGCGCCGCCGATGCCTGCGATATAGGCCAGACCGATGTCATAGGCCTTACCGGTGGCATTCTGCTCCACGGCGATCAGGCAGGGAACGCCCTTGCCTGCCACGTACTGGGAACGGACGGTGTGGCCGGGGCCCTTGGGGGCAGCCATGAAGACGTCCACGTCTGCGGGGGGCTTGATGAGCTGGTAACGGATATTGAAGCCGTGGGCGAAGGCGATGGCCTTGCCGGCGGTCAGGTTGGGAGCGATGTCCTTGTTATACATATCAGCCTGGGCTTCGTCGTTGATGAGGATCATAATGATGTCAGCCAGCTTGGTTGCCTCGGCGACGGTGTAGACCTGGAAGCCGTCCTTCTCGGCCACGGGCCAGGACTTGCCGCCCTTGCGCAGACCGATGATGACGTCGCAGCCGGAGTCCCGCAGGTTCAGAGCATGAGCGTGACCCTGGGAGCCATAACCGACGATTGCGATCTTCTTGCCATTGAGCTGATTCAGGTCACAGTCCTTCTCATAATACATTTTTGCCATAGTTAAACTCTCCTTTTTCCTTCGTGTCTTCATCAATAGTATATTTGCCACGTTCCAGAGCAACCATACCGGTGCGGACCATCTCGACGATGCCGAAGTCGGCCAGCAGTTCCTGGACTGCGTCGGTCTTCTTCTCATCGCCGATGAGAGACAGCGTCAGGGTCTCCTTGGACACATCGATGATAGCGCCGCGGAAAATGTTAGCGATCTGAATGATCTCGTTCTTGTCCTCGCTGCTCTTGGCGCGGACCTTGTAGAGGACCAGCTCACGGCGGATGGAGTGGCTGGGCTCCAGCAGCTTGACCGAGTGGACGGGGACCATCTTGGCCAGCTGGTTGCAGATCAGGTTAGTGTGGTTATCGTTGGTCAGGACCTCGATGGTCATACGGGAGACCTTGGGGTCGTCGGTGACGCCCACGGCCAGGGACTCGATGTTAAAGCCCTTCCGGGAGAACAGACGGGAGATCTGGGACAGAACACCAGACTCGTTGTCCACCAGGACAGATAAAGTGCGCAGTTTCACTTCTTCCATGTTCTTGACCTCCTTCAATTAGTTAACCAGGAATTCGGTGATGTGCTTGCCGCCGTTGACCATGGGACGGACCAGCTCACCCTCGAAGATGTTGCAGTCGATGACGGTGCCCTGACCCTTCTCCTGGGCCTCCAGAGCGGCCTGGATGGCGGCTTCCAGCTCCTCCACGTTGTTGACGCGGAAGCCCTGCAGGCCATTGGCCTCGGCCAGCTTCACGAAGTCGGGGCCGCGCTCGGTGGTGGTCTGGTAGTAACGCTTGTCGTACACCAGCTCCTGCCACTGGCGGACCATGCCCAGGCGGCGGTTGTTCATCACGAAGGTGATGATGGGAGCCTTGTAGAACTCCTCGGTGGACAGTTCGTTGCAGTTCATGCGGAAGGAGCCGTCGCCGGTGATATGGATGACAGTCTTTTCGGGGTTGCCCATCTTTGCGCCGATGGCGGCCCCCAGACCGAAGCCCATGGCGCCGTAGCCGCCGGAGGTGAGCAGCTGACCGGGATAGTCAAAGTGGAAGTGCTGGATGGCCCACATCTGGTGCTGGCCCACGTCGGTGGCCACGATGGTGTCCTCGGGGCAGACCCGGGCGACGGTGCCCAGAATCTGCTTGGGGGTCATAATGTGGCTGTCGTCGTACTGGGTCTCGGTGGGGAAGGAGAAGACGTACTTCTTCCACTCACTGTGGTCATACTGGGGAACCTTGCGGTTGAGCAGCTCCAGAACCTGCTTAGCGTTGCCGATGATGTGGTGGTCGGTCTGGACGTTCTTGTTGATCTCGGCGCGGTCAATGTCGATATGGACGATCTTTGCCTGGCGGGCAAAGGTGGAAGGCTTCAGAGCCACGCGGTCGGAGAAGCGGCAGCCCACAGCGATGAGCAGGTCGCAGCCATCGCAGGCCATGTTGGAGGCCTTGGAGCCGTGCATGCCGATCATGCCGGTGGCCAGGGGGTCGGTGCCTGCGATGCCGCCGCCGCCCATCAGGGTGATGGCCACAGGGGCGTCGATGCGGCGGGCAAACTCCCGGAACTCCTCATGAGCACGGCCGCGGACCACGCCGCCGCCGCAGATGAGCATGGGCTTCTTGGACTGGGCGATCATGTCCACCAGGGTGTTGATGTCGCCCTGGTCAGGCTCGGGCATCTTCAGGGTGGAGGTGCGGGCACGCTCGTTCAAGGCAGCCAGGCGGCCGCTGGTGGCGTGCTTCTCCCGGGGCATATATTCATACTCGGTCTTGGCGGCGGTGACGTCCTTCACGATGTCGATGAGGACAGGGCCGGGACGGCCGGAGCGGGCCAGAGCGAAAGCCTCCCGGACGATGTCGGCCAGGTCGTTCACGTCGCGGACCAGATAGGTGCACTTGGTGATGGGCATGGTGATGCCGGTAATGTCAACCTCCTGGAAGGCGTCCTTGCCGATGAGGGCCTGGGGCACGTTGCAGGTGATGAAGACAACAGGGGAAGAGTCCATATATGCGGTAGCGATACCGGTGGTCAGGTTGGTTGCGCCGGGGCCGGAAGTGGCCAGGCAGACGCCCACCTTGCCGGTGGAGCGGGCGTAGCCGTCCGCTGCGTGGGAAGCGCCCTGCTCGTGGGCGGTCAGGATGTGGGTAATGCGGTCTCTGTAGTGATACAGCTCGTCATAGACGTTCAGAATGGTGCCGCCGGGATAGCCGAACACGGTGTCGACCCCCTGCTCAAGCAAACATTCCAACAAAATCTTGGCGCCAGTCATTTCCATACTGTTTCCTCCTCCTTTTATGGGACAAACAAAAAAGCTCCCTGGTTTTACATGCTAAACATTAAAACCATAGAGCTTGTAAGTTCTCCGCAAATCTCAATCTCGAAAAGCCGCCGGACTGGGAGGGGCCTCTCCATGTGGGTTAGATGGGATTCGCGTGTTGCTTGCCTGTTCTGGACATAACATTTAGCACTATTTCCGGTACTACTACTGCGCCTACGCTAAGTAGTACCCCAATAATGCTGACAGCCATAATGTTCAGTTCAGCAAAAAACACGTTCATAGTCTAGCCTCACTGTAACTGTCCCTACCGGGCGGTCTTGTTCTTTGGAACAAAAGATAGCACTTCCCAAGGGGGCTGTCAATCGTTTTTTTTGATTTTCTGTAAATTGTTGACTTGACACTTTTCTTCGGGAATTTTTTTGTCAACCTTGATCAAGCGGCTTTCACCAATTTGTCTCCATTTCCTTGATTTTTTGATGAAGTGTTTCATTTACGGGAACCCGCATGCCGTACTGGTCTGCCAGGGTGCGGACGGTGCCGGCGAACATCTCCACCTCGGTCTTCCGGCGGGCCAGGCCGTCCTGCCGCATGGAGGGAATGGACGCGGGGGTCAGGGAATCCACCACCGCCAGATACTCCTGCAGGTCCTTCTGGGTCAGCAGGACCCCCTGGCAGGCGCTGACCTTTCGCACCTCGTTCATGGCGGCGATCATGGTCTCCCGGGCTTCGCCGGGCTGCTGAACGCCGGCATAGTCGGTCTCATAGGCCATGCACACCTGGTTGACTCCCACGTTCAGCATGAACTTGCACCACATCCGGTGGAGAATATCCTCCTCCCGCCGGACGGGCAGGCCCACTCTTTCCAGGAATGCCACAGTCTCGGCCAGCTTCTCCTCCCGGTCGAAATAGTCCTCCTGGGGAACGCCCACGAAGATGGTTCCGTCCCCCTTGCGCACCACGGCGTTGCCCTCCCGCACCGGGTCCAGGCCCTGGGTGACGGTGTAGAGAACCTTCTCCCAGCCGAAGCGCAGGGACAGGGTCTCCTCGCTGCTGATGCCGTTGAGCAGGGAGAGGATGATGGTGTCCGGCCCCACGGAGGGTTCGGCCAGATCCATAGCCTCCTCCAAGGCGGGACCCTTCACGGCGAAGATCAGCAGATCGGCGGGTTCTTCCTCGGTCCCGTCGGAAAAGCGGAAGTCGCACCGCTCCCCGTTGTAGAGCACGCCCTGGGTTCGGCAGCGGTCCAGACGGTCTCCATCGGCCAAGAAGCAAACCTTCTCTGGTCCCAGGCATTTTACCATGGCGTCGCCTACCACCGTGCCCAGAGCGCCGGCCCCCACGATGGTCACTGTTTCGATCATACCACGTCCTCCTTATGGGTTTATCAGATTTCATGTATTATAGCACAAATATTTTTCTCTGCAAGCCCCCGCCCCCCTCTTCCCCGCAGGTTCACGCCTGCCGTCCCGCTTCATTTTCCATTTTACATTTCCCTTGTTCCATTGTATACTGATATATTATTGTATCGAAAGAGGGGTTCCCTTGGACAGCTTTCTCTTCAGCATCCGGGCCACGGCTCCGGTCTTTTTGATGATGGTACTGGGGTACATCCTCCGGCGGCTTGGGCTGCTGGACCCCCACTTCTGCAAGGTCAGCGACAAGTTCGTCTTCACGGCGGCCCTACCGGCCATGCTCTTCCGGGACATGGCCGCCACCCATCTTCAGGAAACCTTCGACCTGCCCTATGTCCTCTTCTGCGCCGGGGTTACTACGGTGGTCTTCTTCTCCCTCTGGGGGCTGGCCCGGCATTTCCTCCGGGACAAATCCCTGGTGGGGGAGTTCGTCCAGGTCTCCTACCGGTCCAGCGCGGCCATTCTGGGCTGTGCCATCATCCAGGGCATATATGGGGGAACCGGCATGGCCCCCCTGATGATCATCGGCAGCGTCCCCCTCTTTAATATCTACGCCGTTCTGGTCCTCACCATCGAGGGACCCACCGCCAGCGGCAGTCTGGGCCACCGGCTCCGCCACGCCGGCAAGGGGATCGTCACCAATCCCATCATCCTGGGCATTCTTCTGGGGGTGATCCCCTCCCTTCTGGGCCTGAACGCCTTCCCGCCCATCCTGGACAGCACCCTGGATCTGCTGGCCCGGGTGGCCACCCCGCTGGCTCTTCTGTCTCTAGGGGCGAGTTTTCAAGGGAAAAAGGCCCTGGGAAAACTCCGGCTGTCTGCCGGGGCAGCGGCCATCAAGCTCCTGCTCCTCCCGGCCCTCTTTCTCCCCCTGGCCGTGTATTTCGGATTCACCGACTCCAAGCTGGTGGCCCTCATCGTCATGCTGGGCTCCACCTCCACCCCCACCTGCTACATCATGGCCAGAAGCATGGGCCACGAGGGAACCCTCACCGCCAGCGTGGTGGTGCTGACCACCGTGTGCAGCGCCTTTTCCCTGACCCTCTGGATTTTCCTGGGCCGCCAGTTCGGCCTGATTGCGTGAGGTTTTCAGAAAATTTTAAGTCCCATGTTATTCTTTCTTAACAATTCGACGTTATGATAAAAGGAGATATCCATGCCATGAGAAAACAGTTACAGGCCCTGCGGGACGTGATGGCCGAGCATAAAATCGACGCCTATCTCATCCCCACCGACGACTTCCACGGCAGCGAGTACGTGGGCGAGCACTTCGCCTGTCGAAAATACGTGTCCGGCTTCACCGGCTCCGCCGGGACCCTGCTGGTTTTCCCCCAGTGGGCCGGTCTGTGGACCGACGGCCGCTACTTCCTCCAGGCGGAGGCGGAGCTGAAGGACTCCGGTATCCGTCTGATGAAAATGGGCCAGCCCGGGGTCCCCACCCTGGACGAGTTCCTGCGGAACAGCCTCCAGCCCGACCAGGTGCTGGGCTTCGACGGCCGCTGCGTGTCCGCCCGGGCGGGCCGCCGGTACTACCGGATGGCCAAGAACCGGGGGGCCCGCATCAACGACCGGCTGGACCTGGTGGATGAGATCTGGCCCGACCGTCCCCCCCTGTCCGCCCAGCCCGTGTGGACCCTGGACGAGACGCACGCCGGGGAATCCCGGTGGGACAAGCTGGAGCGGGTCCGGGAGACCATGGCCGCCGAAGGGGCGGACATCTTCCTCCTCACCAGCCTGGAGGATATCGCCTGGCTGCTGAACATCCGGGGGGGCGACGTGGACTGCAACCCGGTGGCATTGGCCTACCTGTCCCTCACCCTGGAGGCCTGCCACCTCTTCGCTAACGGCGCGGTCTTCCCCCCTGACGTCCTGGAGGAGCTGGAGATCGATGGGGTAGACCTGCGGCCCTACGACAGCTTCTATGCCTACACCAACCGGCTGACCGCCGACCACACGGTGATGCTGAGCACCAGGAAGGTGAACACCAAGGTCCTCACCAGCATCCCCACCGGGGTTCGCCTGCTGGACCGTACCAACCCCACCGAGACCATGAAGGCCGTGAAGAACGAAACCGAGGCCGCCAACCTGGCCAAAGCCCACCTCTACGACGGGGTGGCTCTCACCCGATTCATGTACTGGCTGAAGAAAAACGCCGGAAAGGCCCCCATCACCGAGCGCTCCGCCGCCGCCCATCTGGAGGAGCTGCGCAAAGAGCAGCCCGGCTACCTCCAGCCCAGCTTCGACCCCATCCTGGCCTTTGGCCCCCACGGAGCCATTATCCACTACTCGGCCACCGAGGAAACCGACGCGGCCATCACCGACGAGGGCTTCCTGCTGGCCGACACCGGCGGCCACTACCTCACCGGCACCACCGACTGCACCCGGACCTACGCCCTGGGGCCGCTGCGGGAGGACCAGAAGGCCGCCTACACCGCCGTCCTCCGGGGCAACCTGAACCTAGCCGCCGCCCGGTTCAAAAAGGGCTGCACCGGCGTGAACCTGGATTACCTGGCCCGCCAGCCCCTGTGGGACCTGGGCCTGGACTTCAACCACGGCACCGGCCACGGGGTGGGCTATCTGCTCAGCGTCCACGAGGGGCCCCAGAGCATCCGCTGGAAAAGCATGGGCCAGGACGCCCCCTTCCTCCCCGGCATGGTCACCTCCGACGAGCCCGGCGTGTACTTCGACGGGGACTACGGGATTCGTCTGGAGAACCTGATGCTGTGCGTGGAGCGGGAGACCACCCTCTTCGGAACCTTCCTGGGGTTCGCGACCCTCACCCTCACCCCCTTCGACTTGGACGCGGTGGACCCCGCCCTGATGACCCCCAGTGAGAAGGACCTGCTGAACCGCTACCACGCCAAGGTCTGCGAAACCATTGCTCCTCTCCTTCCCCCGGAGGAGGCCGCCTGGCTCAAGGAGGCCACCCGTCCGGTGGAATGACCCCACCTTACGCCCAAAGGAGGCACCCCTATGGCCACCCCCACAACCCGATCCAAACCCAGCGGCAGCCGCCAGGCCGGCCGACGGCAGTCCGACAGCCGCCCGCACACCAGCGGCAGTCGGAAAGCCCCCCGCAGACGGCGTAGGAAACGCCAGTTCCCCCTGATCCCGGTGATCGGGTTCCTGTGCTTCCTGGTGGTGGCCGGGCTCATCATGAACCTGACCACCCTGGGCCAGATGCTCAAGCTGGGCCGGGACCATGTCCCCCGCTGGGTGGACGTGCAGATTCTGGCTGAAACCAGCGGCGGCCGCCGGATGGAAAATCTGGAGGGGGTGGAGGATATTGCCATCCACTACGTGGGCAACCCGGGCTCCACCGCCCAGCAGAACCACGACTTCTTCGACCAACCGGAGACCCAGGTCAGCGCCCACTTCCTGGTGGGCCTTGACGGCGAGATCATCCAGTGCATCCCCATGGATGAACGCTCTGCCGCCACCAATGACCGCAACATCAACACCATCTCCATCGAGGTCTGTCACCCGGACGCCACAGGCCAGTTCAACCAGGCCACCTATGACGCCCTGGTGAAGCTCACCGCCTGGCTGTGCGACTACTGCAATATCGGCCGGGACCATGTGATCCGCCACTACGACGTGACAGGGAAGCCCTGCCCCCTGTACTTCGTGGACCACCCCGACGCCTGGGAGCAGTTCCTGGCGGACGTCAAAAGCTACTAAGAATCAGAATTTTTTTGGAATATCACCCACCCTGCCAACAAAAAACCAGAGTCCCCTTCGGGACTCTGGTTTTTACGTTGTGCCAGCTTTTACAGATAGTAATCGAAGCCGTAGCAGCTCTTCTCGAAGCCGTAGATCTCATAGAACCGGTGGGCCTGGGTCCGGGGCATGCCGGAATCCAGCACCAGAGCCTTGCAGCCTCTCTCCTTGGCCAGCTCCTTGGCGTGATCCATGAGCTTCACGCCGTTGCCCTTGCCCCGCTCGTCCTCGTTGGTGATGATGCTGGAGACGTAGCAGGTCATGCCGGACAGCCAGAAGGTGTTGAAGTAGGCCCCGTGGCAGAAGCCGTGGTACTCGTCCCCGTCCATCAGGAAGAAGGCGAAGCTGTTCTCGTCGGCCAGCACGTCGGCGTAAACCTTGCGGATCACTTCCTTGTCGTAGGTGTTGTAGGTCCAGAGTTTTTCGATGTAGTCAAAGGCCACGTCGAAATCAGCCATGGTTGCGTTCTTGAATTCCATAAAAAGATACCTCCATTCCAAAATAGCTTCCCTGTTTTATAGTATACTCCCGCCAACCGAGTTTTTCAACACATTTCCATAAACCGTCGGTGTTCCCCCGATTGACCTTTCCCCACAAACTTGCTATCATGGAGAAAACAAATCGAATACAAGAAGGTACTGCCATGAAAACCAGAATCACCGATCTTTTCGGCATCGAATATCCCATCATCCAGGGAGCCATGCAGTGGCTGTCCAAGCCCAAGCTGGCCGCCGCCGTGTCCAACGCCGGGGGCCTCGGCACCATCAACATGACCACCTACGACACCCCCGAGGCCTTCCAGGAGGACATCCGGCTGCTGAAAACCCTCACCGACAAGCCCTTCTGCGTGAACCTCTCCCTGCTGCCTGACACCAAGCCCGACGGCCCCATCAAGGGCTTTCTCCAGGCCATCGTGGACGAGAAGGTCCGCATCGTGGAGACCGCCGGCAGCAGCCCCAAGCCCTTCATGGATCTGCTCAAGAGCAACGGCTGCGTGGTGATGCACAAGATCCCCGACTCCCGCTTCGCCCACACGGCGGAGGAAGTGGGCTGCGACGCCGTCTGCATCGTGGGCTACGAGGGGGGCGGCCACCCCGGCATGGCAGGCGTGGGCTCCATGGTCCAGTGGCCCCTGGCTCTGGAGCGTTGCTCCATCCCCGTGGTGGGAGCCGGCGGCGTCTGCGACGGCCGGACCCTGTACGCGGCCCTGGCCATGGGCCTGGACGGCGTCATGGTGGGCACCCGCTTTATGATGGCGGAGGAGACCGAGATCGGCCCCAACCTGCGCCAGTTCGTCATGGACTCCAGGGAGACCGACACTGTCCTCACCCAGATGAGCATCCGCAACGCCCTGCGGTCCATCAAGACCCAGGGAGCCCTGGACATCATCGAGTTTGAAAAAACCAACCCCACCTTCGAGGAGCTCTACCCCATGATCAAGGGTACAGTCACCAAGGCCGCCTTTGAGAGCGATAACCCCCAGGCCGCTCAGATCGCCATGGGCCAGGTCCTGGGCCGCATCCACGATGTAAAACCCGCCGGCCAGATCATCCGGGAGATGGTGGCCGAGTTCCAGGCCCTCCACCAGCGGGTCAACGACATGCTTTGATTTTGACCGGCCCTCAATGAACCCTCCAGAAAGCCTCCCTTGTTGTTCAGGGGAGGCTTTCTCTCTTGCCCAGTTCGACAAACTGTGATATGATATCTCAATCAACCTATCATTTTACTTTGTAAGAGGGGATCATCGATGACACAGTCCGTCAAAACCGCCCTGAGCCGCCGCCTGACCCAGCAGAAACTGCTCTTTGACGGGGCCTTCGGCACCTATTACGCCCAGCTCTTCGACACCCGGGAGCTGCCCGAGCTGGCCAACACCCTCCACCCGGAGCGGGTCCTCCAGATCCACCGGGATTACATCGAGGCCGGCGCCCAGCTCATCCGCACCAACACCTTCGCCGCCAACACCTTCTCTCTGGATCTGCCCTGGGAGGCCATCCGGGAGAACCTCCGCCAGGGCTACCGTCTGGCCAAAGAGGCCGCCCGGGGGAAGGACGTCCAGGTGGCCGCCGACATCGGCCAGATCCCCTACGACAGCCGCTCCAACCGGGGAGCCGTGGCCAGCGAGTACCTGGAGCTCTGCCGGACCTTCCTGGAGGAAGGGGCCGACTGCTTCGTCTTCGAGACCCTGGCCGACCTGGAGGACCTCCGGGATGCCATCGCCCTGGTGGGGGACAAGGCCTTTGTGGTGGTTCAGTTCTCCGTGAACCAGTTCGGCTACAGCCACGCCGGGCTCAGCGCCCGGAAGCTCATCCAGCGGGCCGAGGAGATCCCCCAAATCGACGCCGTGGGCTTCAATTGTGGCGTCGGCCCCGGCCACATGCAAAAAATCATCCGGGAGGTCCCCTTCCACGGGAAAAAGTTCCGCACCGCCCTGCCCAACGCCGGCTATCCCCAGTACATCAGCAACCGCATGATCTTTCACGACCGGAACATCGACTACTTCGCCGACAAGGTCCAAGACATGGCCCGGGACGGAGCCGACCTGCTGGGGGGCTGCTGCGGCACCACCCCGGCCCACATCCGGGCCCTGCGGGACAGCCTCTCCCTGACCCAGCCCAAGCGTCCCCCGGTCATTCCCATCCCCACCCCCAGAACGGCCCCCAAGGAGAACCACGCTTTCTTCGCCGGGAAGGAGGGCAAAAAACTCATCGCCGTGGAGCTTGCCCCGCCAGTGGGCAGCGACGACAAGGCCCTCATGGACGCCGCCCACCTGCTGCAAAAGAGCGGTGTAGACGTGCTGACCTTCCCGGACTCCCCCTCGGGCCGCACCCGGGCAGACTCTATCCTCATGGCCGAAAAGGTGGCCCGGGAGACCGGCATGCAGGTCATGCCCCACATCTGCTGCCGGGACAAGAACGCCATCGCCATGCGCTCCCAGCTTCTGGGGGCCTATCTGAACCACATTGACAACTTCCTGGTGATCACCGGCGACCCCATCCCCTCCCTGGTGCGCAACAGCGTCAAGAGCGTGTTCAACTTCGACTCCGTGGGGCTTATGGGCATCCTCAACGACATGAATGAGGACCAGTTCGCCGCCGCCCCCATCACCTACGGTGGGGCGGTGAACCAGAGCCGGAAGAACCTGGACTTTGAAATCAGCCGGGTGAAGAAAAAGATGGCCGCCGGGGCCTCCTTCTTCCTCTCCCAACCAGCCTCCACCAAGGAGAGCATCCACCGGCTCCGCCGGGTGAAGTCCGAGACCGGCGCCCGCATCCTCTGCGGCATCATGCCCTTCGTGAGTCTGAAAAACGCCCTCTTCATCAAGAACGAGATGACCGGCATCCAGGTCACCGACGAGGTCCTGGCCCGCTACCGCCCGGACATGACCCGGGAGGAGGGCGAGGCCGCCGGGGTCCGGCTGGCCCGGGAGATGATGGCCCTGTCGGCCGACTTCGCCGACGGCTACTATTTCTCCTTCCCCTTCAACCGGGTGAGCATGCTGGAGAAGATTCTGTAGCCTTGGTCTACTCATGTATAAGTGTGGATACCCTCTATTCCCCTCTGTCAGAAAAGGCTTTGCCCTTTTCGACAAGCAGAAACCCGGCTGCCATTTCATATGCAGCCGGGTTTCTCGACAGACTGCTCCCGTGCACGTTTTCATGCACGGGAGCTATATTTTTCAGAAAATGTCGCCGTATTTCCCACCGTAGCCGATGATGTAATAGGGCATGATGAAGAGTTCCCCCACCTGGGTGTTGTCAGCCAGGGTCCCAGTGCAGCGGAACTTAAAGTCCAGGACCGGATAGGTCTGACCACCGTCCTCCACGGTCCGGGAGGCAGCCGCCAGGGCCGCGCTCTCGTCGTAGGTCAGGCAGACCAGGGCAAAAGCGTCGGGCAGAGAGACGTTGATCCCCTCGGACTTGGTCAGGTCTTTGCAGAGCTGTTTCACAGCGGCGGGGGTGGAGTACTGCTCCACCTGGCAGGTCACGCCGTTGACGGTGACGCTGTCCACCACGAACTTCTTGTAGACCTCAGGGCTCTTGTCCGCCTTGTTGAAGGCGAAGACCATCTTGTTGGGCATGCACAGAAGGCTCTCCTCCTGCCACAGACAGCGTTGGGTGTCGTCTCGGACCCCCAGGGTCTCCCGGAGGGTCTTGTCCGCCTCCTTGGGCTTTACGTCCAAGGCGTTGACGGAGATCACCGCCACGTCGCCCCGGTCAAAGTCCCGGTTGGTCTCTCCGTTGTAGCTGCCGTCGGTGAAGCCCAGCTTGTCCGACATAATCCAGGCGGCGTCCCAGTCAAAGTCCTCCCCGGACTGATAGCCCAGGGCCCGGAGGACGAAGGTCAGGTACTCCGTGGCGCTGATGGGGGTGTTGGGGTCGAAAACGGTCTCGCTGCGGCCGGTAGCCAAGCCGTTGGCGTAGGCATAGCCCACGTAGGACTTGGCCCAGTCGGGCACATCCCGGAAGGGAGCAGTCCAGGTCTCCGCCAGGGCCGCCTCCTCCTGCCCCAGCAGGCGGACCAGCATGGTCACCCCCTGGGCCCGGGTGGGGGCCTTGTCCAGTGCAAAGACCGGAAAGCCCTGGTCATCGACACCGGTACCCTGGAAAAGCCCCATGTTGTAGAGCGTCCAGGCAGCGGCGGTTTCTGTGTCGGAGTCCGCAGCGAAAGCGGGAACGGCCAGGGCCAGGGTCAAAACCAGGGCCAGGGTCAGGGACAGCAGCTTTTTCATCGCCATTCTCCTTTGATCGCAATGGTTGCGCAGATTACTTCAGGTTCTCCCAGGCCTTATCCAGGAAGGTCTCGTCATAGACCTGGTCCTCGGTCAGGTCGCCAGAGATGCCGCCGGCCAGCTTGGTCAGGTTCAGAGCGGACTGGAAGCCGGACTCGGTGTGGTAGCCGGTGTAGCTGGTGATGCCCCGCTCCTTGTCGTACTGGGCGTCATAGAGCAGCTCTTCCTCGGCGCCCTCAAAGAGGGGCAGCAGGTTCTCGGCGATCTCCTCGGGGGTAGCGTTCTCCATCCACTGCATGGCCTTGGCCACGGCATTCATGACCTTCTGGACGGTTTCGGGGTTGGCGGAGAGGTACTCGTCAGAGGTCATCAGAATGAAGAGTTCATAGCTGGCGGAGCCGATGATGTCCTCGATGACGGCGTCGTCGGTGCCATCCACGATGACCTGGCCACCGTTGTCCAGCAGAGCCTTGGCGCCCCAGGGGTTTGTTGCCACAGCACCCTGAAGCTCACCGGCCTGGATGGCGGCGGCGTAGCCCACGCTGGCCATGGTGATAACGGACACGTCGGTCTCCGGGGTCAGGCCGGCGTAGTTCATGCAGGCCATGGCAAAGGAGTAGGGGCCGCCGCTGGTGTTCACGCCGCCGGCCACGATACCGCCCCGAAGAGACTCCAGGGTGGTGTAGTCCTCGGTGGCACCGACGAGGGAATAGGGGTACTTCTGGCTGGTGGAGGCCAGAACCTTGGCCCCCTGGCCCTTCTCGTTGACCATCAGAGCGGACTCAATGCCCACCAGGGTGAACTGAGCGTCGCCGGAGAAGAGGGCAGCATAGGGCGGGGTGCCGCTGACAGACTGGAACTCCACCTCCAGGCCTTCCTCGGCAAAGTAGCCCAGGGTCTGGGCCAGGTAGACGGGAGCCCAGTGGTAACCGCGGACGGGCTCGGTGATGACGATCTTCTCCAGGTCGCCGGTCTGCTCGGTCTGGGTAGTCTCTTCCGGGGCGGGTTCCTCGGCGGCGCCGCCGCAGGCACACAGACCCAGAGCCATGACCAGAGCCAGCAAGAGTGCAAGATACTTCTTCATGGGTAAAATCTCCTTCTGAAATGTTTTTATCACAGCCGCGGAAGCGGATATGAACGATACGGTTTTGGGGTCATCGCCAACGGAGCAGCCGGTGCTCCAGCAGCCGGACGACACCATCCAGCAAAACCACGATGCAGATGATGACCGCCACGCAGCACAGGACCCGGCTCACGTCATACCGCTGACTGGCCGCCGCCAGCACCCAGCCCATGCCCTTGCCGGCCCCCAGGTACTCTCCCACGATGGCCCCGGAGATGGACAGACCCAGGCCGGTCCGCAGGCTGGTGAGGAGCCAGGGCAGACTGCCCGGCCAGATCACCTTAGTCATCACCTGCCGCCGGGTCCCTCCCAGCAGCTCCACCGCCGTGACCAGTTCCCGCTCCACACCGCGGACGCCGGAGAACAAGTTGAAGGCGAAGATGAAAAAGACCATCAGGGCGGACATGACCACCTTGGACTTTAGGCCGATGCCGAACCAGATGATGAGCAGAGGCCCCAGGGCCAGCTTGGGCAAGCCGTTGAGGCCGGTCATCAGGGGCATGAGGGCCCGGCTCAGCCGGGGGTGGACCCCCAGGGCCAGACCGGTCAAAGTGCCCAGCACACCTCCCAGGAGGAGGCCCAGACCAGCCTCCTTCGCCGTCACCGACAGGTGGAGGGCCAGGGTTCCGTTGGCCAGCATCTCTAAAAATTCCACCCAGATCAGGCTGGGGCTGCTGAAAAAGAACACGTCCACATGACCAGCAGCCGCCGCCCACTCCCAGACCCCAAAGCCCAGGGCCAGGACCACTGCCGTCCACAGGCCGGGGTTCACGGAACCCGTGGGTTTCTTCATGGCGTTCCCTCCCCTCGGCAGAGCTCCCGCTGGAGGTCCTGCCAGATGGTTTTTTCCAGCTCCACGAACCGGGGGGAGAACTTCACGTCCATGACCCGACGGGGCCGGAGCAGGTCGATGGGGTACTCCCCCGCCACCCGTCCGGGCCGATGGCTCAGGAGAACCACCCGGTCGGCCAGGGTGATGGCCTCGGTGAGGTCGTGGGTCACATAGAGGATGGTGCAGCCGGTGCTCTCCCACAGGGCCAGAATCTCGTCCTGAAGCTTTTCCTTGGTCAGGGCGTCCAGGGGGCCGAAGGGCTCGTCCATCATGAGGATGGCCGGGTCCACTGCCAGCACCCGGGCGATGGCCGCCCGCTTCTTCATGCCGCCGGAGAGCTCCCGGGGATAGTTGTCCTCAAAACCGGACAGGCCCATTCGGGCCATCAGATCCCGGGCGGCCGCCCGCCGCTCCTGTTTCCCCACGCCCCGCAGCTCCATGGCCAGGGCCACGTTGTCCAGCACCGTCCGCCAGGGCAGGAGGGTGTCCGCCTGGGAGATGTAGCCCACCGAGGGGGACACCCCCTTCACCGGCTCCCCCGCCAGACGGACCTGGCCGGAGACCGGGCGGACCTGCCCGGCCAGCACGTTGAGGGCGGTGGACTTGCCGCAGCCCGAGGGGCCCACCAGGGCCACCAGCTCCCCCTGCTCCACCGAGAGGGACATATCCCGGAGGGCGGTCATCCGGCTGCCGTCGGGGGACGGGAAGGACACCGTCACATCCTTCAGTTCCAGCAGCTTCACTTGTCCTCCCCCTTTCTCTTGGTTATTTTTCCTTGAACTGGCCCCGGATGACCTTGCCGTTGGCGTTTCTCGCCAGGGTGGGGACAAAGGCCAGCGCCCGGATTTTCTTAAAGCCCGCGCACTTCCCGTTGTGGAATTCCAGGAGTTCCTCCCTCATGGCCTCGCCGGGGGCATAGCCCTCCTCCAGAACCACATAGGCCGTGATCTTCTGGCCCAGGTCCCGGTCGGGGACGCCCACCACCAGGCACTCCCGCACGGCGGGGTGGAGGACCAGGGTTTGCTCCAGCTCCAGAGGGCTCACCCGGTAGCCCTTGGTCTTGATGATCCCGTCGGACCGGCCCCGGTAAAAGAGGTAGCCCTCCTCATCCATCACCGCCAGGTCGCCGGTGTGGAAAAGGTCGCCGTCCCACAGGTTGGCAGTGGCCTCGGGGTCGTCCAGGTAGCCCATCATAACCCCTTCGGGGCGGCGGCCGCCGTCGGCCACAATGACGATCTCCCCTTCCTCCCCGGGAGGCGCGAAGGTTCCGTCCTCTTTTAAAATCTCCACGTGATACTTGGGCATGACCTTGCCCACCGCTCCCTCTTTCCTTCCCATGTTCTTGGAGACGGCGGCGATGAGGCCGCACTCGGACTGGGCGTACCCCTCGTAGAGCACGTGGCCGGTCTGGGCCAGCACGGTCTGGGCCAAGTCGGGGGGGAGTTTCTCGCCGCCCACGGCGTAGTTGGTCACCGAGGACAGATCGTACCGATCCATGCCCACGTCGGTAAGCATCCGATAGACCGTGGGCTGGGCCATAACCCCGGTGGCCCCACACTCCGACAGGGTGCGGAGGACCAGCTCCGGGGGGAACCGGTCGTAGTCCACCACCAGCAAAGCCCCCAGGTGGAGCCACTGGCCGTAAAATTTCGTGCCGGAGACCACCTCCCAGCCGGTGTCCCCGGTGGCGAAGTGGAGGGAGCCGTCGTGGACGTCCTGCATGTACCGGGAGCCATAGTGGTTGGCCAGGGGGAAGGCGTGGTTGTGAAGGACGGCCTTGGGCTCTCCCGTGGTGCCGGAGGTAAAGTAGACCAGGAGAGGATCGCTGACGCGGGTCTCCACCCGACCCATAGTCTCCGGCTGACCGGCGATGACCGAGGCAAAGTCCTCAAAGCCCCCGTCACCCCCCAGGGCGAAGCGCAGGGCGACCCCGGCCCGATTGGCGGCTTCCAGCACGTTCTCCGCCGCCTCTCCCTCCCGGCAGGTGACCACAGCCTTGACCCTGGCCTTCTCCATCCGGTAGGTCAGGTCGTCGGCGGTGAGCCGGTAGTACACCGGGGCCAGCAGGAGCCCCAGCTTGTGGGCGGCCACCGCCACGATCCAGTACTCCCAGTGGGTTCGGAGGACGGCCATGAGGGTATCTCCTTTTTGCAGGCCCCGGGCGGCGAAGCCGTTGGCCGCTTGGGTGCTGAGCCGCTTCACGTCCCCGAAGGTCAGCTTCTTCTCCTCCCCCTTGTCGTTCCGCCAGAGCATGGCCAGGCGGTCCGGGTACAGGGTCCCCAGAGGGTCGATCACGTCGAAGCCGTAGTTGAAATTCTCGTCATATTCATAGGAACAGTCCGTCAGGCGGCCGTT
>JAEDLP010000010.1 GCA_016295225.1 Oscillospiraceae bacterium
GCTTCTCCTTGCCGCTGTTGTGCTGGCCATTCGATCCATCCGAAAAAAAGGAGCCTCCTGCGGCAGCTGTGATGGATGCTGTGCATCCTGCTGCAGCAGCTGCAAAAAATCATAGCAAAATGATGTTCAATAAACCGGCGCTGTCTCTCAGCGTCGGTTTTTCTTTCGTAGGCTTTTTATTAAAATTAATGTTATAATTTCTTCACATTTTTCTTATAAGAGGTTGCAAAAAGGAAGAAAATAGGATACAATTCAACATACTGTTTCTTTGCAGTGAGAGAATACTTTTTGTTGGGAGAAGAATTTATGGAAAGAGAACGTTTAGGCAGCCGCCTTGGCTTCATTTTGCTAAGCGCCGGTTGTGCAATTGGTGTGGGCAACGTCTGGAAGTTCCCATACATGGCAGGGCAGTACGGCGGCGGCGCCTTCGTGCTGATTTATCTGTTTTTCCTGGTCATCCTTGGTCTGCCCATGCTGACCATCGAGTTTTCCCTGGGCCGCGCCAGCCAGAAGAGCCCCGTCCGGCTCTACCAGCAGCTGGAGACCAAGGGGAGCAAGTGGCACCTCCACGGATACGCCTGCATGATCGGCAATTATGTGCTGATGATGTTTTACACCACCGTGGCCGGCTGGATGGTCCAGTATTTCGTGAACACCGCCCGGGGTAAATTCACGGGCATGGACCCGGAGCAGGTGGGCGAGGCCTTCGGCGCGGTCTGCTCCAATCCCACCACTATGATGATCTACACCACTCTGGTGGTCATCATCGGCTTTTTTGTCTGCTCCTTCAGCCTGCAGAAGGGCTTGGAGCGAGTCACCAAGTACATGATGCTGGCCCTGCTGGCCATCATGGTCCTGCTGGCTGTTCACAGCTTCACCATGAACGGGGCCTCCGAGGGTCTGTCCTTCTACTTAAAGCCTGACCTGGGCAAGATGCAGGAGATCGGCATGGGCAACGTCATCGTGGGGGCCATGAATCAGGCCTTCTTTACCCTGAGTCTCGGCATCGGCTCCATGGCCATCTTTGGCAGCTATCTGGACAAGAAGCGCTCCCTCATGGGAGAGTCCTTGAACGTGGTTTTGCTGGACACCTTCGTGGCTCTGACCTCCGGTCTCATCATCTTCCCCGCCTGCTTTACTTACAATGTTGAGGTCGGAGCAGGCCCCAGCCTGATCTTTGTGACCCTGCCCAACGTGTTCAACAATATGCCCCTGGGCAACCTGTGGGGGACCCTGTTCTTCATCTTTATGACCTTTGCGGCCCTGTCCACCGTCTTCGCCGTGTTTGAGAACATTCTGGCCTGCTGCATGGACCTGTTCGGCTGGAGCCGGAAAAAGGCCTGCGTCATCAACTGCGTGGCCCTGATCATTCTGTCCCTGCCCTGCGCCCTGGGCTTCAATGTCCTCTCCGGCATCCATCCCCTGGGCGGCTCCACCAACATACTGGATCTGGAGGACTTCCTAGTCAGCAACATCCTGCTGCCCCTGGGCTCCGTGGCCTTCCTCCTCTTCGCCACCTCCAAGCGTGGCTGGGGCTGGAAGAATCTTATGGCCGAAGCCAACGCCGGCGACGGCCTCAAGCTCAAGAACTGGATGCGGGGTTACATCACCTATGTGCTGCCCGTCATCGTCCTGGCCCTCTTTGTCATCGGCATCATCTCCTATTTTAGCCACTAAGCTTTCCCTCTCATCCCCACCGGAAACAAAGTCCGGTGGGGATTTTTCTGTACAGATGCGGGGGAACCTTGACGAAAAGAGGGGTTTTGGATAAAATGAAGCTGATACTCTCATAACAAGAGAAAGAAAAGGACGTTTGCTCATGGAAAAGAATCTGTTATCTGCCTTCGCCCGGGGAGACCTCTTTCTCATGGAGGGGGCTCTAGGCGAGCGGCTGAAGCGGGAATTCGGACTGCTCCCTCACCCAGAGGTCGCCCTGGCCGTTCACGGTATCACATAGGCCGGACAAGCAGCCCTGAAGGCCCTGTGGTGGGAGTACGCCGCCATCGCCCATAACCACGGACTCCCCTTCCTGGCCACCACCCCCACCCGCCGGGCCAACCGGGCAAGAGCGGCCAAGGCTGGTTTCGATCAGACGCTGATTCGGCAAAACGTCCGGTTTCTCCGCTCGGTTTTAGACGCCTGCCCGGGGACTTCTTATCTCGGCGGCATGGTGGGCTGCCACGGAGACGCTTACACGGGAGAAGACGCTCTGTCGGAGGGAGAGGCCCAAGGCTTCCACCGCTGGCAGGTAGAAGCCTTGGCGGAAGAACACGGAGCTGGACAGGGCCACAGACCTGCTGACCTCTGATCCCGTGTCCTTTGCTCACGCTGCGGTCAGGCTTCTGGAGCTGGCCCCCTTTCAGATTTTTGGGGGATGCTGCGGAACCGATGGCTGCCACCTGCGCCAAATCGCCCGCAGACTCAGACAACTTTGATTCCAGAAAGAAGACGATACCTTGCCTCACGCATTGATCACATCCAAAAATAAAACCTCTCTGGCCCTCCGCATCCTTTTTTACGCCCTGGGCCTGCTGATCCTGGCCCTGGGCATCACCATGAATACCAAGGCCGGGCTGGGCGTTTCCCCGTTGATTTCCGTTCCCTACAGCATTTCCGAGATTTGGTCCTTTAACTTTGGCAACGCAACCTTTGTCAGCTATATTGTTTACGTCTCCATTGAGTTCATCCTGCGTATCCTTCGGGCCAAGAAGATCGCCGGGCCGCCCCTGCCGCCCTGCCAAAAGCTCTCGCTGGCCCTGCTGATGGACGGCCTGCAGCTCCCCATGAGCCTGATCTTTACCCGATTCCTCAACCTGTTCAACGGCCGAATTCCCAACCTGGCCGAGGACTGCGCCGGAACCTTCTGGGGGACTCTGCCGGGCCGGATCCTCTTTCTGGCCCTTGCCATCATTCTGACCGGCATCGGCGCCGCCCTCTCCATGAACATGCGGATCATTCCCAACCCCGGCGACGGCGTGGTTTTGTCCATTGCCGACTTTACCGGCAAAAACGTCGGTCTCACCAAAAACGGCGTGGACCTCCTGAGCGCCCTCATTACCATTGCGGTAGGCCTCCTGGCCGCAGGGCATTTGGTGGGGGTCGGCCTTGGGACCATCCTATGCGTCCTGGGCGTGGGCCGGGTCATCGCGGTCTTTAACCGGCTCACCCTGAAAAAGACCCTGTCCCTGGCAGGTCTCCCCCTTTCCCCTGGCCACACCTGATCCTCGAATCCCTGACTCTACCCCAAGAAGGTGACCACCGCAGCATGAAAACACCAAACGAACGGACCCGGAAAAAGCGGCTGGCCTGGGCAGCCATCCTCCTCTTCTTTGCCGCCACGGCCCTCATCTGCTGGCAGGTGGGCGTCCCCATGGTGCGCCTGGCCTCGGAGCCGGAGCACTTCCGTCAGTGGATCGAACAGCAACGGCTGGGGGGACAACTGATCTACATCGGCATGGTTGCCCTTCAGGTCCTGGCCGCCATCATTCCCGGAGAAGCCCTGGAGATCGCCGGAGGCTACGCCTTCGGCGCCCTGGAGGGGACGATCCTGTGTCTCATCGGCGGCACACTGGGCAGCTTTCTGGTCATCTGTCTGGTGCGGCGATTCGGCATGCCCTTGGTAGAGCTCTTCTTTTCCCAGGAAAAGCTCCACAACGTCCGGTTCCTGAAAAGCTCCCCAAAACGGACTGTGCTCTTTCTTCTGATCTTTATGATTCCGGGGACCCCCAAGGATCTGCTGTGCTATTTTGTGGGGCTGACCGACATCAGACTTCCTACTTTGATGCTCATCTGCTCTCTGGGCCGTCTGCCGGCCATCGTGACCTCCACCATCGGCGGCAACGCCCTGGGCAGCCAGCAGTACGGGTTTGCCGTCCTGGTTTTTATTGTCACCTTTCTCCTCAGCGGGTCAGGGCTGTTGATCTACAACCGCATCTGCAAGGCCCATAACCACAATGGCAAGAAGTAAAAGCGCAAGATTTCAGAAAACACCTCTGCGCCTTTTTGCTACAATGGCTTCCGAAACGGAGGTGAACCATGGAAGAACAACGAATCGCCCTGCTCTCGGAAGTCATTGCCTTCATTGAGGCAAATTTACAGGAAGACCTGGATCTGGAACAGGTAGCCGCCGCCCTGCACTACTCCAAATACCACCTGCACCGGATGTTTACCCAGACCGTAGGGTTGACCATCCACGCCTACATCCGCCGGCGGCGGTTGACCGAGGCGGCCAGAGCGTTGGTTTTCTCCAGACGGTCTATCCTGGATATCGCCCTGTCGGCGGGATACACCAGCCAGCAGACCTTTTCCGGCGTGTTTAAAGACCTGTACAAGATGACGCCCGCCCAATTCCGTCAGGTGGGCTCGTTCTATCCGCTGCAATTGGAATATACCTTAGAAGTCCCGCCCCAGAACGTCCGGTTGACCAAGGAGGCCATTCGCCTCGCTCGGGGGGAGGACATCCCC
Organism: Oscillospiraceae bacterium; assembly: GCA_016295225.1. GTDB lineage: Bacteria > Bacillota > Clostridia > Oscillospirales > Oscillospiraceae > Evtepia. The sequence continues at coordinate 4,465 of JAEDLP010000010.1, forward strand.
GCCTGGATGTCTCTGACCAGGCAAGTGATCAACGGCTTCCCCCATTGGGTAGAAACCGACTACCGGAAGCGCCTGGGCCAGAGCATCGCCTACCGGCGAGCCTTCATCCTGTTTGACGGTCCCCTGGCCGTCGGCGCCATGATCCTCTCCCAACGCTCCGGACATATCCATTTCTGGGCAATCCATCCTCAGTACCACGCCCGGGGCCTTTGGGAACTCTTTCTGGACAAACTCACCGGGGACCTGATGCCCGGCCGGGTCCTCACTACCACCACCTATCGGGCCGGTGACAAGGCGGACACCGGCTACCGGCAAACCCTCCTCCTCCTGGGCTTTCGGGAGGATACCCTTTTGACGGAATTTGGATACCCCACTCAGCGGTTCCTGTTTCTTCCGCCCAACCATGCACAAACCCAACGATAACTGGAAATCCCGCGCCGTTCTCTTTCTGCTCAGCCAGTCGGTCTCTCTCTTCGGCTCCACCCTGGTCCAAATGGCCATTGTGTGGTACGTGACCCTGGAGACTGCTTCCGGCGGCTGGGTAGCTGCCTTTACCATCTGCTCCTATTTGCCCCAATTTCTAATCTCCTTTTGGGGCGGCGTCTGGGCTGATCGGTATCACCGTAAAGCACTCATCATCGGAGCCGACGCTATGATTGCTGCCGTTACCCTGATTCTCATGCTCTTCCTGCCGTATTTACAGGGGCGTGCCTTCCTGCTCCCTGTCATTCTGGCTGTCTCCGCCATACGCTCCCTGGGCGCCGGGATACAAACTCCGGCAGTGAACGCGGTGATTCCCCTGCTGGTTCCCGAGACGCAACGAATGTGGTTCAACGGAGTCTATGCCGCCATGCAGGCAGCAATCCAGTTTGCTGCGCCGGCCGCCGCCGGGATCATTCTTAGTCTTTCCTCTCTGCGGATCTCCCTTCTGACGGATGTCGTCACCGCCCTGCTGGGTATCGGTCTTCTGACCGGACTGCGGCTTCCCCCTCAGGAGCAAAGCAGAAGCACAGCCACTTATTTTTCCGATGTAAAGACAGGCCTGCGGTACGCGCTTTCCCATCGGACCATTGCCCGGGCGCTGATTCTTTACGGGCTGTTTATCTTTTGGGCCGTCCCAGGCGGCTTCCTGGCCCAGCTTCTGGTCAGCCGGATCTTTGGCTCTTCCTATTGGTATCTGACCGCCGCAGAGCTGGCGGGTTTTGCCGGGATGACCGCGGGCGGGCTGATCCTGGGGGCCTGGGGCGGATTCCGACGGCGAGAAACCACCCTGGCCCTGGGTCTGGCCTCCTTCGGCCTTCTCTCTGTGGGAATGGGGCTGGCCAAATGCTTTCCCCTATACCTTGCCCTCATGGCCCTCTATGGGATCGCCATGACGATTGTCCAGACCTCCGTGACCACAATCATCCAGGATCAGGCCGAGAAGACGATCCACGGTCGGATATTTGGCCTGATGAGTACCTTGTATGCTGGAGCCCTCCCTCTGGGGATGGCTATCTTCGGCCCACTGGCAGACATCGTTCCCATCCAGGTCATTGTGGTGCTTTCCGGAATCGCCCTCCTGCTGACTGCGCCAGCCTCCCGACCGATTTTCGGGCGATTTTGAAAAAAGGACTGCACAGCAGTCCTTTTTATGCTATAATATTGTGAATTATTTCATTGAAATCCGCAGAGTATCCCTCTGCTGTACTGGAGGTCCACATGGATCATAAACTGGAAAAAATCCTGGCCCGGGTCCAAAAGCCCGGTCGCTATGTGGGCGGCGAATACAACGCCGTCCAGAAAGACAAGTCCGAGGTAGATTGCCGCTTCGCCTTCTGCTTCCCCGACACCTATGAGATCGGCATGTCTAACTTAGGGCTGCGTATCCTCTATGGCGTTATGAACGAGATGGAGGGCGTCTGGTGCGAGCGAGTCTTTGCCCCCTGGGGAGATATGGAAGACGAAATGCGCCGGGAAGGTCTGCCCCTTTACGCCCTGGAAAGCGGCGACCCGGTGAAGGACTTTGACATCATCGGCTTCTCCCTGGGCTATGAGATGGCCTACACCAACGTGCTGAATCTGCTGGATCTGGCCGGACTGCCCCTGCGCAGCGCCGACCGACCCGACCTGACCCCTCTTATTATCGCCGGGGGGACCTCCACCTACAACCCGGAGCCCCTGGCCCCCTTCGTGGACCTGATCTCCCTGGGGGAGGGCGAGGACGTGACCTGTGAGCTCATCCAGCTCTACCGCAGGGCCAGAGACGAGGGCTGGTCCAAGGATCGGATGCTGCGGGAAGCCGCCAAGATCCCCGGCCTGTACGTCCCCTCTCTCTATGAGGTCTCCTACTATGAGGACGGCACCATCGCCGCCATCACTCCCCAGGACGGCGCGCCGGAAGTGGTCACCAAGCGCATTGTCAAGGACATGGACAAGTCCTACTATCCTGTAAAGACCATCGTCCCCTCCACCGAGGTCACCCACGACCGCGTCATGCTGGAACTCTTCCGGGGCTGTATCCGGGGCTGTCGGTTCTGCCAGGCTGGTTTCGTCTATCGTCCCGTACGGGGCCGCAGCCATGAACTGTTGGCCCAGCAGGGCGTGGATGCCTGCAAGGACTCCGGCTACCAGGAGATGACCCTGATGAGTCTCTCCTCCAGCGACTACCCCGATCTACTCCCCCTGTGCGACGGTCTGCTGGAATGGTGCCAGCCCAACAAGGTCAGCCTCTCCCTGCCCTCCCTCCGGGCGGACAACTTCTCCATGAAGCTCATGGAAAAGCTCCAGGCAGGCGGTCGAAAGAGCGGTCTGACCTTCGCCCCCGAGGCCGGCTCCCAGCGGCTCCGGGACGCTATCAACAAGAACGTCACCGAGGAGGATCTGCTGAACTCCTGCCGCACCGCCTTTGCCGGTGGGTGGAGCAGCGTGAAGCTCTACTTCATGCTGGGCCTGCCCACGGAGACCGACGAGGACGTGCTGGGCATTGCCGATCTGGCCACCAAGGTCTACCATGTCTGGCGGAACAACACCCCCAACCGTTCCCGGGGCGTACGCATCACTGTCTCTACCTCCTGCTTTGTGCCCAAGTCCCACACCCCCTTCCAGTGGGAAGCCCAGAACACCCAGGAGGAATACATGCGCAAGGTCTCCCTCCTGCGGGAGAATCTTCGCAACAAGTCCATCACCTACAACTGGCACGATCCCGAGACCAGCTTCCTGGAAGCCTGCCTCTCCCGGGGCGACCGCCGTCTGGCCGACGTGCTGGAGACTGCCTGGAAAAACGGCGCCAAGTTCGACTCCTGGAGTGAGTATTTCAACCTCCAGACCTGGCTGGACGCCTTTGAAGCCAACAGTCTCTCCCCGGCCTTCTACGCCACTCGGGAGAGAGACAAGGACGAGATCCTGCCCTGGAAGGTCATCTCCGACGGCGTCAAGGAGAGTTTCCTGTGGAAGGAACGGGAGGCCGCCTATCAGGGGGTCATCACCCCCGACTGCCGGGTGAAGTGCTCCGGCTGCGGCGCCAACAAGCTGTGCGAAGGAGGGGTTTGCCATGGCTGATCAGAGAATCCTGTTTTCCAAGTCCGGCACCGCCAAATACATCTCCCATCTGGACCTGATGCACACCATGGAGCGGGCCTTCCTGCGGGCGGGCATCACCATCCGCCACACCGCCGGGTTCCACCCCCACCCCTATGTCTCCATCCCCCTGCCTCTCCCCCTGGGCTTTTCCAGCCAGTGCGAGATCCTGGAGTTTGGCCTGGAGCACGGCGCCACGGTGGAAACCCTGCCGGAGCAGATGAACAAAGCGCTCCCCGCCGGTATTGAGATCCTGTCCTGCTACGAGGGCGGTCTGGCCTTCAAGAAGCTGGCTTTTGTCCGATATGAGATCAGCCTGGAGTTTGACGCCCCCGTGGCGGATCAGGCTGAACAGGCCTTCCGTGAACTCATGGGCCGGGAGAGCTTCGTGGTGAAGAAGCGCAGCAAGAAGGCCAAGAGCGGCTTTACCGAGGTGGACATCATCCCCCTGGTGGAAGCCGTGGAAGAGATTCACGCAGAGGATACCTGGCTCCGCCTGACCCTTCTGCTGAAAGCCCAGAACCCCGGTCTGAACCCCGACGTGCTCCTCCAGGGCTTCCGCAGCGAGTACCCCGAGTTGCCCATCCTCTACACCGCCTGCCACCGGCGGGAGATCCTGGACGACGACAAAAACATATACCGATAAGCAGACAGCCGAAAGACGTTGGTCTTTCGGCTGTTTTGATCCTGTTTCATATGTTTTTAACCAATTAGACGCAGAAAAAGGAAAAAAGTTCCCGCCCTTTACATTTCTAATCGAATCACGCTCTCCTGCTCCCGCAAAAGCTGGATGGTGGAGATATCCCCCCGCAAAGCCTGGTCAGACTCCAGATCCATGCGCACCGCCAGAACATCCGGTCTGCCCGAGGGAAACTCCTTGATTTCCCGAACCGTCCAGCCAATCTCATGGACAAACCGAATGGCGTCGCCCAAGCCGTCCTCACGCCTCACCTCTAAGTAAATGGCCGTGCTGGTTTCAATCTTTAAGTATTTATTGTCCAGGATGCTGACCAGCAAGAGGATGAAAATGAGCAGGACATACATCACAAGCGCACACTCGTAAAATCCGGAACCCACAGCCAGCCCCATACAGGCCGTGGCCCAAAGGGTCGCCGCTGTAGTCAGACCCTTGATCTGATTGCGGCGGGTGATAATAATGGTACCGGCGCCCAGAAAGCCGATGCCGCTGAGGACCTGGGCGCTGAGACGGGCCGGGTCGCCCACCCCATAACTGGCATACATATACTGACTGACCAGCATGGTGGACGCCGCGCCCACACACAAGAGCATGTGGGTGCGCAAGCCGGCCGCACGCTGACGGAGCCCTCGCTCAAACCCAATGGTACCGCCAAAGATCATGGCAAGCACCATGCGGACGATAACAGACAGCAGATTCAAATCGCGCAGGTTTCCAATTAAATCCAGTTGAATCATATTGGTTTGCCTCCCTTCGATTTCTACATACGTTTCTCAAGATACTATTTTCTGTCGTTTAAGTTCACATCTACACTATCATATTGCCATGAATCGATACGCTTGTCAAATCTTAATCATTTTGCATTGCTTTTTTTCCAATAATAGGATATACTAACCAATATTCCGTAAATTCCGATTTTTTTGATTCAATGAAAGGAGCTTTTTATGTCCGACAGTCAGGCAAAACGAACGATGCCCCGGGTACTGATCAGCCTGCTGGTCACCCTTGTCATCGGCGCGATTTGGTTCTATGTATCCCTACCTGCCATCAACCTGCATAACACCGGGTTTTTCAGCTTCATCCTGGTGCTTCTGCTGATTTACATTCTGGTATTTATGATTGCATTGGGCGTGGATACCGGCAGCCGCGGAATCCATCTGCGGGATTACCTCTCTTTTGCTAAAAACCAGTGTAAAGTTGTGGTCATCCTTGTGCTGATCCTGGCCGCGATCTTCGTGGTGGGTCAGATCATTTCCGCTCCCATTCTCCGCTCCGGCACCTATCGTGATCTTCTGGAGGTGGATACCGGCGACTTTGCCACCGAGATTGAACAAGTGTCTTTCGATGAGGTTCCCATGCTGGATGAATCTTCTGCCCGCCGTCTGGGTAACCGCAAGCTGGGCGAGCTGTCCGACATGGTCAGCCAGTTTGAGGTGGCATACGATTACACCCAGATCAATTACAAGGGTCGGCCTGTCCGTGTGGCCTCCCTGGAATATGGCGACTTCTTTAAATGGTTCATCAACACCAAGGAAGGTCTGCCCGCATACGTTACTGTGGACATGGTGACTCAGGAGGCTCAGGTGGTCCGTCTGTCCAGCTTGGGCGCAAGCGGTATGCGCTACTCCCCCTCGGAATATTTCACCCGGGATCTGAACCGTACCCTGCGTTTCCGCTATCCCACCTATATGTTCTCCTCCGCTCACCTGGAAATCGACGAGGAAGGCCAGCCCTGGTGGGTCTGCCCCCGGGAAACCCGAACCATCGGTCTCTTTGGCGGCGCGGACATCATCGGCGCCGTTCTGCTGAACGCCTGCACCGGTGAACACATGTATTATGATATCACCGATATCCCCACCTGGGTGGATCGTGTCTACTCCGCAGAGCTCATTTGCAATCAGTATGATTATCACGGCGTTTATGTGAACGGTTTCATCAACTCCCTGATTGGTCAGAAGGACGTCACCGTCTCCACCGACGGCTACAACTACCTGGCTATGAACGACGACGTGTATATGTATACCGGCATCACTTCCGTCAGCAGTGACGAGTCCAACATCGGCTTCCTGCTGTCCAACCAGCGAACCAAAGAGACCACATATTATTCGGCCCCCGGCGCCATCGAGACATCCGCCATGGCTTCCGCCGAAGGCGTTGTCCAGGATCTGGGATACTCCTCGACCTTCCCCTTACTGCTGAACATTGGCGGAGAACCCACCTACTTTATGTCCTTGAAGGACAGCTCGGATCTGGTCAAAATGTACGCCATGGTCAATGTCTCCCAGTATCAGATCGTTGCAACAGGCGTCACCGTTGCCGCCTGCGAGAGCAACTACCTGTCTCTGCTCCAGCAGCATGGAATCTCCGTAAACGTGGACGAGGACAGCGAGATTATCATCGACCAGTCGAATGTCTCCGGTACCGTTGCAGAGATCCGCACCGCGGTTCTGGACGGCAACTCCTGGTATTATATCCGGCTGGAAGGCTCTGAAGTGTTTTATGCCATCTCTGCCACCGCAGACCGGAACGTAGTGATCCTGAACGTGGGCGATGCAGTTTCCATCCAGGTTTCCCCTGACGCTACCGGTTCCATTCTGGACGCCTCCTCCATTTCCGCAGGTGGGGCAAATCCCGCGCAGCCTGCCCCGGAAACCACCACAACGCACCAAGAAGATGAGGCGGATGCCCCCGCAGAAGAATAATACTACTCTCCAATTAAAACGAACGACAGCATAAAGAGAAAGGAACAGCAGCTCATGAAAACTTTGCTCTGTGTATTAGGCGTCCTGATGGGCCTGTGCGGCATCGTCCTCGCGTCCACTCCCATTGTCACCTTCTGGGAAACCAGCTACTTTTTCGTGTTCCTTCTCCTGGTCTATGGCGCCGCGTCTATGGCCCGGGGCGTCACCAAGAAGGAGTATGGAGGAAACTTCCTCTTTGGCATCCTCAGTGTTGTTGCTGGCCTCCTCATTCTGTTTGTCCCCGGTCTGAAATTTATGACCAGCAGTACCATCATCTATTTGATGGCTACTTGGTTCCTGCTCCAGGGCGCTGTCTTCCTCGTTTTTGGTGTTCGCGGCAAGAAGACCAGCGCAGAAACCAAGAAGTGGCTGGGCAACTTGGTAATGGGTGTTTTCAGCATCATCCTGGGTATCTACTCTCTGATTCATCCCGTTGCTCTGGCCTTCTCAATGGGCGTGCTCATCGGCATTTACTTTATCATCTCCGGCATCAACCTGGTGATCCTGGGGATACAGCTGGAAAAGAAAGCTTAAGCGTCTGATAATCACACGTTTTTACAGGCAGCCCCCTGGCGGTGGCTGCCTGTAATCATAAGATACCAATGCAAAATCCGGAAGGCCACTCACCATGGGCGACCTTCCGGATTTTGCACAGGTATGAATCAGAAATGAATTACTTTTGGACGGCGCAGCTGTGGCTTTCCTGCCACAGCTTTTCCGCGGTGGGAACCCAGTTCTCAGCATAGGGGACGCAGCGGTCGCTGAGGGTATCGGCAGACTCGGGGGACTGATAGTCGGTGTTCACCGCGCCAGTCTCCCGAACCATATCCTTAATCCGCTGGGGATTTTCCAGCATGGGGCAAGGCCGCAGCATATTATCGTTGAACGGCTGGTTGTCGTGATAGGCCTGGAAAAGGGGACTTTTCAATGCCTCCAGAAGAGTGTGGTCGTGGATGTTCACGTTGGAGTAGTGGATGAACACGCAGGGCTCCACGTCGCCCTTGGCGTTGATGTGCAGGTACCGCCGGCCGCCGGCAATGCAGCCGCCCACGTACTCTGCGTCGTTCTGGAAGTCCATGCTGAAGATGGCCTTGCTCTGACGGTGGGCGCGGATTCGGTGGTACATCTCCTCGCGCTGCTTCGGGTTCGGGAGCAACTCCAGGGCGGCGTCACTACCCACGGGCATATAGTGGAAGAACCACACGAAGAGAGCGCCGCTGTCGATCATAAAGTCGAAGAACTCCTCACTGCTCAGATCCTGATAATTCTTGCTGGTGTAGCAAGCGGAGATGCCGAAGGGCAGTTTGTTGGACCTGAGCAGTTCCATGGCATGGCTCACCTTCTGGAAGACGCCGTCACCCCGTCGGCCGTCGTTAGCGGATTCAAAGCCCTCCAGAGAGATGGCGGGAACAAAGTTCTTCACCCGCAGCATCTCCTGACAGAAGTCCTCGTCGATGAGGGTACCGTTGGTGAAGGAGAGGAACTCGCAGTCCGGGTGCATCTCACAGATTTTAATGAGGTCCTTTTTCCGCACCAGAGGCTCGCCGCCGGTGTAGATGTACATATAAGTACCCAGCTCCTTGCCCTGGCGGACGATAGAGTCAATGGTCTCCAGACTGAGGTTCAGCTTATTACCGTACTCCGCTGCCCAGCAGCCTGTGCAGTGGAGATTGCAGGCGGAGGTGGGGTCCAGCAGGATGGCCCAGGGAACGTTGCAGTTTTCCCGTTCGGCGAAAGCGTCCTGGGTGGCGCTGCCGTTGAGGCTGGCGTTGACGATAAAATTGCGGAAGAAGGTCTTGCGCACGCCGGGATCCAACTCGTAGAGCCGCAGGATCAGCTGATACCAGTTGTTTTTCTCCTGAATGGCTCCTCGGATAGCGTCTCTCTGCCCTGTATACCAATCCTTGGGGACCAGCTTATCCACCAGGCCCATCAGCTTGGGGATGTTGGTCTCCGGGTCACTTTCCAGATAGTTGAGGGCCTGATTCACTGCAAAGGCCCGCATCGATTCTTTAAGGCCGAGATTTCCCATGACAAATTACTCCTTTATTTATTCTGAATCGTCCCCATTCGCTCTGTTCCAAAAGAGTTGGGAACTCATTCCATTCGAATTGATTATAAAAAAGCCGGGCAAATCTGTCACGGGACACCTGTCACAAACTGTCAGAATTTTTGACAAATTCGGGATTTGTTACTTTTTGGGACACTTTGGCCAATTTGTCCCTTGCCGCTCTCCTTGTTTGACTACTAAACTATCGGGGTAAACCATGAACGAATTGGCGTTCAGGATTCCGATAAGGAGGCTGCCCCATGTCTCATACTGTTTCCCCCCGATTGATCGAGACCGTGGTGCGAAAAACGCTGCGGGACGCCAAAGATTCCCCGGAGCGGAGTTTTCGGAACTTGGTGGATTTGGCCCTGTATTTCTCTTCTAGTCCTGCCCAGCAGCATTTTTTTGACTGCACCCGCCAGATTCTGTGTAATGAACAGAGTGCATATTATCCTCTGATTCGGGATCTTTTGGCCAACGTGGAGGAAGAACGACTGGTGTCCTTTGGCATGGCCCTGGGATACGACAGCTTCATCGCCGGGGCCAGGACGCTCCGTACCCTGGCCGGCGAGGGCCTGCGGGCTCCCTGGTTTTTGACCGTTCAGACCGTTCCCGGCCAGTCCGCCGCGTATCAATCCCTTGTTCAGCAGGGGCGGGAGCTGGGAATTTTTACGTATGTCCTGCTCCCCCAGGAAAACCCTTGGGAACTGCTGCCCCTGGCGTCCCGGTACAAAGACTGTGCCTTTATTCTATTCTGCCGCCCGGAAGATATTACCACTCCCTTTCTGGAGGAGGCAGAGCCCTTGGTCAACCTGGTTCCCGCCATCCGGTGTCGGGAGGAGGCCGAATCGGCCTGTCAGCATCTGCGGAAACGGCGGTTCCTCTATGCCCTCTATGAGTCCTATGGCGGGGAGGAGGATCTGGACAGAAAGGAAGTTCTCTGCTGCGCGGAAAATTTCCATGCTCCCCTGGTCTTTTTCCTGCCCCGGCCCGGCTGCCCGCCGGAGCTTCTGAATCAAGTCTATCAGCAGTTGGACACAGTGCGCCGCTGCCAGCCCTGCCGGACCATCCCCTGGGAGCTGCTTCAGGATGGGCAGATGGTGGACCAACAGGTAGCCGGAAACACCAGACCGGTGTACTTTGACCTGGGCGGGACGCTCCGCTCCATGCCCAACGGTGAAGTTCTCACTTCCCGCACCCTTTTTGGCTGTTCTCTGGAGGATCTGTTCCGGGAAGCCTTTCCCCAAGAATAAAAACGACCAGAGATACTTCCCTGGCCGTTCCGGTGACTGTTTTTCTGTTTTTGACGGTTACAGCTCCCCCACCAGCTGCACGCAAGAGTGAAGCAGCGCCACAAATTTCTCCGGGGGTATGCACTCCTTGTCCCGAAGCCAGCGCTCCACGCTGCAAATGAAGGCGTCTGTGTAAAAAACGATGTGAAATTCCAGCATCCTCCGCTCCCGGAGGATCCCCCGCAGCTCCTCGGCGAACACAGGGAGAATCATCTCCCGAAAGTGCTCGGAAAAAGAGTTCTGCCCCTCCACGGCCAACACCCGGCGGTAAAACTCCCGGTTTTTATAAAAATAATCGCAGATATCTTCAATCCGGGCCCACTGGCTGTCGTAGGTCTTGGCATGGGCCGCCGAGATAAACTCCGTGTCATAGATCCAGTTGACCAGGTCGTACTTATCTTTGAAGTGGTAGTAAAAGCTCTTCCGGTTCATGCTGCACCGCTCACAAATATCTGCCACCGTAATCTTTTGGAAGGGATGCTCCTCCATCAGTTCCTTCAGCGCGGCTGCAAGGGCCCGTTTTGTGATATGGGAATCAGGCAATTCTCCCGCCCCTTTCTCTCTCTGTGGTCGCTGTCGTTTCCACTTTTGGAAGTTTAGATAGTTTTTATTGTAACAGAAATTCAAGGTTTTTTCAATATTTTCCGAGGAAAAGGCCTCACTTCCCTTTGTTTTTGATACACACACTCCGGGAAAGGGATGAAACGATGAAACACTCTGATCGGCCCCACTGGCTGCAGCTGGTCAAAGCCGCCCCTCTGGTCCTCTGCGCTGTTCTGCTTCTGTGGTTCCTCATCGCCGGAGACGGCGTCTCGGTAGAGACCATTCTCTCCTACACACCCAAGAACCCGGCGCTGGCCGCCTGCCTGCTCCTGTCACTGTACGGGATTAAGAGCCTGTCCATTTTCTTCCCCATCCTGCTGCTCCAGGTGGCTGTGGGCCATCTTTTCCCCACAGGAGTGGCCCTGGTGGTAAACCTGCTGGGGCTGGTGGTGGACCTGTCTATCCCCTTCTGGATCGGCCATGCCTCGGGTGTCGGCCTCATTCAGAAGCTGACCCGGCGGTTTCCAACGATGGAAAAGGTCCTGGGAATCCAGCAGAACAACATGTTCTTCCTGTCCTTCTTCCTGCGGGTGATCAACTGCCTGCCCGGGGACGTGATCAGCATGTACCTGGGGGCCACCGGAACGGCCTACCCCATTTTCCTGGCCGGGCAGATGCTGGGGAGCCTGCCCAGCACCATTTGCGCCACCGTCCTGGGCAGCAGCATTTCCGACCCCCGCTCCTCCAAGTTTATCTTTACTCTGCTGCTCACCGTCCTGATTTCCCTCTCCTCTTCTGTGATCTACTATCTGTACAAAAGGAAAACCAAACCGCCTGCCGGCCCCTCTCAGCAGGACGGCGGCGAACCCGACTGACGAGGTGATCCCCTTGACTGCATCCACTCCCCATACCATCGGCCTGCCCAGAGCACTGCTCTACCACCGGTACGGCCCCCTTTGGCGCACCTTTTTCCGGGCGCTGGGGATAAAAACGGTGGTGAGTCCTCCCACCAGCCGAAAAATCCTGGACCAAGGTTCCGCTCTGGCGGCGGATGAGACCTGCTTATCGGTAAAAATCTTTCTGGGCCACGTGCAGGAGCTTGTGGGTTCCTGCGACTATATCCTCATCCCCCGAATCAGCGACTTCGGTCGAGGCCGGAGTATGTGCGTCCGCTTTGAGAGCCTGTACGACGTAACCCGTAATCTCTTCCGGAGTTCCGGCCAGGAATTTCTGTCTTACAACGTAGACCTCCTCCAGAATTTGGAGGAAGCGCCCGCCTTTTTGTCCCTGGGCCAGTCCCTGGGATTCTCCCCCAAGGAGGTAAAAAAAGCCTATTCTGCCGCCAAAAAACAGGAGCAGCAGGTGTGGAAGGCCCGGCTCAAGGCCCAGGAGCCCCTCTACCGGGCCGAGGGTCTCAAGATCTTGGTGGCCGGACACAGCTACATTCTGGACGATCCCTATGTGGGAAAGGTCATCACGGACTTTCTCAAGCAGTCCGGGGTCATCCCCATCCGGGCGGACATCGTGGATCGGGCTGCCGCCCTGAAAGCCAGCCCCAAGCTCTCCCCCACATGCAAATGGGAGTTCAGCCGGGAGCTGGTGGGGAGCATCGCCCTTCACCAGGACCAGGTGGACGGCATTATCCTGCTCAGCGCCTTTCCCTGCGGACCGGATGCCATGGTGAACGAGATCCTGGTCCGGCGGCTGAAGGACATCCCCGTGCTGAACATGGTCCTGGACGGCCAGAGCGGCACCGCTGGGGTGGAGACCCGGCTGGAGAGTTTCGTGGACATCATCCGTTTTAAGGAGGGGAGCCTGTAATGAAGACCCAGCGCAAGATTGCATTTCCCAGATATGCCGAGTACAACTGCGCGCTGAAATACTTTGTGGAGCAGGGGCTGGACGCCACCTACATCCTCCAGCCCGCCCTTACCCGGCGGACCGAGGAGCTGGGTGCCAAGTACAGTCCCGACTTTGTCTGTACCCCCTTCAAAACCCTCCTGGGCAGCATGATCGAATCCCTGGAGGCAGGGGCGGATACCCTCTTTATGACCCACGGTTTCTGCCGACTGGGGTACTTTGGGGAGCTCCAGGAGCAAATCCTCCGGGATCTGGGGTACTCCTTCGACTTTCTCAACCTGGCTGAGCACAGCACAGGCAAGAAAAAAGACTGGGTTCGGGCCATCAAGTGGGTGAACCCCAGGGCCAATCTGGGCAAGCTCACTCTCCGGGCCAGGGACACCATCAAGATGGTCCAGTACCTGGACCAAGTCACCAGCTTCTACTATGAAAACTGCGGCTTTGACGCCAGCAGCGGAGAATATCAGAAAACCTATCAGCAGTTCATTTCCGCCATGTACACCGTTACGTCCAAGCGGGAGATTGAGACCGTTTATCAGCGGACCATGGACCGGCTCCGCCGCATCCCTCTGGATAAGCCGGCCCACCCTCTTCGGGTGGGGGTGGTGGGAGAGCTGTACACCGTGATGGACCCCTTCTCCAACCTAGAGCTGGAGCAGAAGCTGGCAGACATGGGGGTGGAGATCCACCGGTGGATGACCCTCACCAACCGACTGATTCACTACCCCGGAGAGAAAAACCTGAATCCCGAGATCCGGGACCTGTGCACCTATGAGATGGGTCCCACCTCCACCGCCAACATCTGGTGCGCCAGGAAGTACGCCCAGCAGGGGTTTGACGGGCTCATTCATATCAAGTCCGCCAGTTGTACCCCGGAGATCGACATCATGCCGGTGCTGCAGAACATCAGCACCGACTACAAGATTCCCCTGCTCTGCCTGACCTACGACGCCCAAACCAGCGATGTGGGACTTATGACCCGGCTGGAGGCATTTTACGACATGATCGACGCGAAAAAGAGGATGAGACGATGAAACAAGCATACCTTGGCATCGACGTGGGCTCTATCTCCACCAAGGGTGTCATAATAAACGAGGACAACCAGATCCTCAGCAGTTCCTACATCTGGACGGAGGGTGACCCCATCGGCGCGGTAAAACGTCTTCTCCGTCTGCTGGAAGAGGATTTTCCCAAGGATACCTATACCGTCATGGGCACCGGAGTTACCGGCAGCGCCCGAAAGCTGGTGGGTACCATCGTGGGGGCCACCATTGTGAAAAATGAGATCACTGCCCATGCGGTGGGCACCACTACCTTCTACCCCAACGTGCGTACCATACTGGAGATCGGCGGCCAGGACTCCAAAATCATTCTGGTGGAAAACGGGGTGGCGGTGGATTACGCCATGAACACCCTGTGCGCCGCCGGCACCGGAGCCTTTCTGTCCAGCCAGGCCAAACGCCTGGGCATGGAGGTGGAGGAAATCGGGGGCTACGCCCTGCGCTCCCAGCACCCCACCCCCATTGCCGCCCGGTGCACCGTCTTTGCCGAGTCCGATCTGGTCCACAAGATCCAGATGGGTCATCCCCGGGAGGACATCATCGCCGGGGTCTGCCGGGCGGTGGTGGCCAACTACCTGAACAACGTGGGAAAGGGGAAAAAGATCCTCTCCCCGGTGGTGTTCCAGGGCGGCGTCAGCAAGAACGCCGGCGTAGTGGCCGCCTTTGAGGACGCCCTGGGCTGCAAGGTGTTTGTGGACCAAAACGGCCACCTGATGGGTGCCCTGGGGGCGGCCATCCTGGCCCGCCGCAGCCGGGTTCGAAGGGCCTTTGACTTTGCCGTCGAGGATTTGGAATTCCACACCCGGGAGTCCCCCTGCGGCCGATGCCCCAACAACTGCGAGATCATCTGCGTCTACCAGGGGGACCGTCTCATCGACGCCTGGGGCAACCGGTGCGACCAGGGGGCGGTAACGCCGGACTGAACCATTGAGTCGGTAATGGCGCATGAACGGAAAACGCTGAGACCATCTGTTATGAATGACAGATGGCTCAGCGTTTTTTTCATATCAGGGATTGGCGGCGATACTGTGTGTCTTTACAAACTCTCTTTGAAAATGCGGATTATCTCCTCCCGGCTAGGGGGATTATAGCCCCCCGGGAGCACCAGGGTTACATCGGCGAGGCCCTCGATCATGTCCTCGGTGACGCCCAACTGGGTCAGGTTCATGGCCAAGCCCAGCTCTTTCATCCAGGCTTCCATGGCCGCCAGTCCTTCCTCTGCGATCTGCCGGTCGGTCTTGCCCTCCGGCTGCACGTCCCACACGTTCATAGCGAAGCGCTTGAACTTGGGCAGGCCGTAGGGCAGGAGGAAGCGATAGTACGGCAGAGAGACTGCGGAGAGGGTCATGCCATGGGCGGCGTCGGTATAGCCCCCCACTGCCTGGCCCAGCATGTGAACCATCCAGTCGGTGGTCTTTCCCTTGGCTACCAGGGTGTTCAGGGCCCAGGTGGCAGTCCACATGATGTTGCTGCGGGCCTCATAGTTCTGAGGGTCCTTGTTGGCGATGCGGCTGGAATGGAGCAGAGATCGCATCAGGCCCTCGCTGATGTAATCGCTGGTGTTGTCGTCCTCCCCGGAGAAATATTGCTCACAGATGTGGTTGAAGATGTCGTAGATGCCGGAGACTATCTGGTAATGAGGCAGCGTCAGGGTGTAGGTGGGGTCCAGAACGGAGAACCGGGGCATGACCCTCTCATCCGCAAACACATGGCCGATCTTTTGCTTGGTCTCCTGGTTGGTAATCACCGCGCCGGCGTTCATTTCCGACCCGGTTCCCACCATGGTAAGCACACAGCCCACGGGGATTACCGGGCAGTCTGGCTCCTCAAACCGCAGGTAATATTTCTCCCAGGGATCCTCCTTGCAGTAGGCGGAGACGGATACCGCCTTTGCGTAGTCGCAAACAGAGCCGCCTCCCACAGCCAGAAGAAAATCCGCCTGATGATCCCGGGCAATCTGAACGCCCTCATAGAGTTTCGCCAAGGTAGGGTTGGGCATAACGCCGGCGATCTCCGCCACGCACTTGCCGTTCTCCTTCAGAATTTCAACCACTGCATCGTAGATGCCGTTTTTCTTGATGGACCCACCGCCATAAATCAGCACCACGTTACTGCCATACTTCGGCAGTTCCTCCTTCAGATACTTGAGGGAACCCTCGCCAAAATAGAGCTTGGTGGGGTTGCAGTATGTAAACGTTCCAAGCATATTGAACATCCTCCTTTTAAATCTTGAACGGTTTATTTGACAGAATTGTATCTTGCTGATAGTATGATCATAATACTTAAACCTGACTTTAGGTCAATGCCTAATTCGAAAAATTTTTAAACATCGGAGGACGAATCATGTATACCATCGGTCAAGTGTCTGCACTGTGCGGACTGCCTGTCTCCACTCTGCGCTATTATGATAAAGAGGGCCTGTTCCCGGATCTGCAGCGGGATTCCGGCATCCGAAAGTTTGAGGAAAAGGAACTGGAAGCCATCCGGGTGATTGAATGTCTGAAAAAATCCGGTCTGGAGCTCCGGGACATCAAGCGATTTATGGAGTGGTGTACAGAAGGCAGCGCCACCTATCCCCAGCGCCGGGCGCTGTTTCTGAAGCAAAAAGAGCAGGTGGAAGGGGAAATCAAACGCATGAACCAGGTTTTGGATATGATCAAGTTCAAATGCTGGTATTATGAGCAGGCCATTCAGGACGGAAATGAGGACCGCCTGCAATCCATAGCGCCGGAAGAGATGCCGGCAGAGGTCCGGCGGGCGAATGAAAACGCCCATCAGACGGCCATGAGCGGAAAATAACGGCGACGCCGTGATCTCCAACTGGAGCAGTTTTTCCGGAACCGATGACATCACCTCGGATTGCCTCATGGAGAAGTACTCCACCTCTCCCTCATCCATGCCTCTCAGATCGCCCTGGAGAACCCCGCCGACTACGAGGCTCGGAGCCACATCATATGGATCGAGCTGTTTTGTTTGGGAAACACTGAAAAAGCTAAGATTGCATTGAAAAAGCCGACGGTTCTGCACCGCCGGCTTTTCTCATTGGCTTGCCAATCCAAATTATAACAGATGAGCCCGAAGTTCTTCTCCAGACAGAGGGCTTAAATAGGCCGGTGCAATGTCAAAGACAGTCTTGCATCCAGAAGCGCCCTCCTGGCTCAAACGATAGACAGCCCGTGCGTAAGCCACCAGCACGCAGGAAGTGAACTCAGGGTTGGAGTCCAGCTTCAGGCTGTATTCGATGATGTGGTTGTTTTCCTCTTCCCAACCGGTCTTCCCGGAGCGGATCACGAAGCCGCCATGAGGGATACCACTGTGGTCACGATCCAGCTCTTCCTGGGAGATAAAATGGACCACGGTGTCGTATTCATCGAAGTAGTTGGGCATGGTCTTGATCTCGTTCTCGATCTTGGCCTTGTCCGCGCCCTCAGCCGCCACCACGAAGCACTCACGCAGGTGCTTCTGACGGACGGTCAAGTCAGGATTGCTGCCGCTGCGGACGGCTTCCAGCGCTGCATCGAGGGGGATGGTATACTGCTTACCGTCCACAACGCCCTCCACCCGGCGTATGGCATCGGAATGGCCCTGGCTGACGCCCTTGCCCCAGAAGGTGTAGTCCTTGCCCTGAGGCAGAATCGCACCGGCGTACAGGCGGTTCAGAGAGAACATACCGGGATCCCAACCGCAGGAGATCACAGCCACATGGCCGCTTTCCTTGGCGCTGGCATCCACAGCGGCAAAATGCTGGGGAATCTTTGCGTGGGTATCAAAACTATCCACAACATGGAAATTCTTTGCATATTCAGGGGTCTGGACGGGCAGGTCAGTGGCACTGCCGCCGCAGAGGATGAGAACATCGATTTCGTCCTTGTGGGCCAGAATGTCGTCTGCGGAGTACACGTTGACGCCTTTCGTTAAAATGGAAACCGTCTCCGGCGCGCGGCGGGTAAAGACCGCTGCCAGCGTTAAGTCCTGATTCTGCTTGATGGCACACTCGATCCCTCGGCCAAGATTGCCATAGCCCATGATACCAATTCGAATACTCATTGTGTTCTGCCTCCTTTGGCGGAAATTTTTACTTTGGCATTGTAGCACACTGCTGCGCTGTTTTCCACTGTTTTTGCATGATTTTTTTCTTTCATGTCATTTTGTTTTTGACAGATGACATTCATTTGGAGACCCTGGCCATTCTGCCGCGCTTTCCGACTCATTTTTTGTTGGGGTGGTCTGTTTACTTTGACGGCACGGTATGATATTATAAAAATAATTTGCCTGATTACTAATATAAGGAGTTTGACATGATCACTGTTTCCAACCTGAGCCTCCAGTACAGCGGCCAGCCCCTGTTTTCCAACGTAGATCTGCAGTTCACCAAGGGAAACTGCTATGGTATCATCGGCGCAAACGGCGCCGGCAAGTCTACCTTCCTGAAGATTCTCTCCGGCGACCTGGATTCCACCGGCGGCGAGGTTTCTATTCTCCCCAACACCCGCATGTCCGTCCTGAAGCAGGACCAGAACGCGTATGACGCTTTCAACGTTATGGACACCGTCATCATGGGCAACAAGCACCTCTATGATATCGGCAAGCAGAAAGACGCTATCTATGCCAAGGAGGAAATGACCGACGAAGACGGCCTGCTGGCCTGTGAGCTGGAAACTGAGTTTGCAGAGCTGGGCGGCTGGGAAGCCGAGAGCGACGCCAGCCGGATTCTCCAGGGCCTGGGCATCGACGTGGCCTTACACTACAACGACATGGCTACCCTGGACGCCCGTCTGAAGGTGAAGGTTCTGCTGGCCCAGGCTCTCTTCGGCAACCCTGACATCCTGATGATGGACGAGCCCACCAACAACCTGGATATTGACGCCACCAACTGGCTGGAAGATTTCCTGCTGGACTTTGAGGGTACCGTCATCGTGGTCAGCCATGACCGTCACTTCCTGAACACCGTCTGCACCCATATCGTGGATATCGACTACGGCAAAATTAAGATGTACGTGGGCAACTACGACTTCTGGTACGAGTCCTCCCAGCTGGTGCAGCAGCTGGTTCGTCAGCAGAACAAGCGCAACTCCGAGAAGATCAAAGAACTGCAGGACTTCATCTCCCGCTTCTCCGCCAACAAGTCCAAGTCCAAGCAGGCCACCGCCCGCCG